>NYWD01000069.1 GCA_002684855.1 Planctomycetaceae bacterium
CGCGGGTGAGGACCTTCGGCGCGGTCATCGCCTCGCGGGCGGGCCCCGCGGGAACCGGGGCGCCTTCGAGTTCGAATTCCGACATGGCGAGGGTCATGGTGTCGCCATCGAGCTTCCGGAAACCGGAGGCGGCGATCCGTTGCCCCATGGCGTTGCGGCCCCGCCATGCGAGTTCCATCGTCGTCGTTCCGTCCATCCTGCCGACCAGGGGTGTCGCCCAGCCGGAGGAACCGTTCGCCCCCATGAAGTGCATGCGGACCCGGTCGGCGACCCGGTCGTACATGTAGGTCACGGTCGAATCCTCCGTGGTCTTCCCGTCCGCCCCGACGATGTGCGTGGTCTCGACCAGCGTCTCCTTGCCCGGGCCCCACTCGACCTTCGCGATCTTGGCCTGGCCGTTGTCGGTGAAGTTCCAGGTGCCCACCAGCCGCTCGGCGATGGGGAACGCCCGCTGGAACCGGTTCACCGGAGTCCAGACGAAGCTCGTGGGCATCGCCTTCCCGGACTTCATCTCGATGGATCGGTCGACGCCGTCGGATCCGAAGACGTCCTTCATCTGGAACGATCTCACCATCTCCTTCTCGGTCCAGCTCCTGATGTTCCAGGTGAGGGTGGCATCGTCGACGTCGGCAAGCTCGCCCACCGAGGTCACCAGGCCGTCGGGGCCGGTCTCGACCTCGACGAATCGGACCTTGCCCAGCGTCTCGTCCCAATGGCAGAAGCCGGTCATCGTGGTGGCGACGTCGCCGCCCGTGGAGTGGTAGCGATAGTTCAGTCGCTGGAAGGGAACGCCCCATTCGACGCTGAACTCCCCGATCACCTCACCGGATTCACCGTCCTTGAGGAGGTGATCGCCCTGGTATCGGCCCATCGTGGTCCACCAGTCGTCGGCGGTCGGCGGCGCGGACTGAACGGCCGTGGTCGCCATCGCGATGGTCAGCATCGTCGTGAGTGTTCGCATGTCGTCGTTCTCCATTCGATTTCGAATTGCTCGATCGTCCCGCGACGCCGCAGGAATTCGTTCCGTCGTCCTTCGTCGCTCGCGACGCGGACCGCGTGATGATGGCAGATCCGCGACGAACCCGTCGTCGTTCGCGGATCGAACGGCGGGGACGTGATCGATGTCGAGCGACGTCGAGCGAGTGTTTGGTCAGCTCGAACTGGGGATGCGGCTCGAAATCCAGCCGATGAACGCGGGCTGGGCTCGGGAGGCGACGAGGATCTTGCCGCTGCCCTTGAATCGGAGCACGACGCCTTCGCCGGTCTTCACCGAACCAACGACCTTCCCGAGGAAGCCGCCACCCTGTCCCGTGGACATCGAGGCGCTCATCTCGACGGTGCCCGGCCATCCGACCACGTGCCCGCTGTCGACGATCAGCTCCCCGCCGGGGGGGATCGACATCTCCTGAATCGCGCCGAGGGCGGAGACGCAGAGTTTTCCGGTACCCGAGACGTTCATGATGAAGAAACCACCGGTCCCGCCGAAGAAGGATCCGCTGATGCTCTTGTTCCGCTTGGTGGCGATCTCGAGGGAGTCCTCGGCGCAGAGGAACGCGCCGTCGGTCAGCGACCAGGAGTCGCCTTCGAGCTCCACGACCCGGACCTCGCCGGGATGGCCGGGGGCGAAGAGGATCCGTCCCGATCCGCCTTCGGCGGTCGCGTGCTGCATGAAGAAGGATTCGCCGGTCGTGGCGGCGCGGGCCAGCGACTTGAGCATGCCTCCCTTGGCCTTGCCGGTCAGGACGATGGTGTCCTCCATCGCCGCCATCGCGCCGCCTTCCGCGATCACGGTCTCGCCCTGGTCGAGCTGCGCCGAGATGAAGGGATCGGTCGTGCCCTGGATCGTGAATTCGGCCATGGTGCGTCGTGCTCCGGTTTGAAGTGATGGGGCGTGTCGATGGTTCGGGATCGCCGGTGCGGCGTTTCGCCGCGCCCGGGGTTCGGGTTCAGTCGGTGTTCGGCCGAAGCTCGGTGATGCGGAGATTCCGGACGCGGACCGTCATCGGCGGTCCCTGGTGGACCTGGAGGGCGAAGGTGCCCCGGGCGGCCGACTTCGGATGCCGATCGACGGCCAGCATCATGCGCCTGCCGTCGATCCAGTGTTCGAGTCGGGGGCCGACCGCGACGATCCGGTAGGCATGCCAGCCGTCGTTCTTCGGATCGGCATCGACGGCCTTGAGATGCTTCTGCAGCGTCTGGTCGTCACGTCGGGGTTCGAGGTCCTTGCGGCTGCCGTCGGGCTCGAAACGAACCGACTCGCCCCGCTGGACCGCGATGCCGCGACCGCGGGTCTCATAGAGGATGCCGCTGTACCGGTGGGCCTCGTCGAAGTCCGCCTGATAGCCGGTGAGGTCGTATCCGTCGGTGACTTCCGGACCGGTGGCGGTCGAGCGGTACTGCATCCCGCTGTTCGCGCCCGCCCCCTCGAGCTTGATCTCGAACTCGAGCTCGAAGTCCGCGAACGGCCGGGAGTGGTGGAGATAGGTGGTCGTCTCGCAGGGATTGTCGATGGTCGATCGACCGACGATCTCGCCGTCCTCGACGGACCAGAATCGACCGTCACCGCGCCAGCCATCCAGCGACTTCCCGTCGAAGAGCGGAATCGCCGGGCCCTTCCGGAGATCGCGGTCGCCGATCCGGATCGTCGTCGAACCGGCCGGTGGTTCGGTGATCGCGACGGATCCGCAGGAGAAGAGGAACGCGATGAGCAGGATCTTCATGCGTCGGATGGTATCGGCTCCGCTTCCGGGTCATGAGGCTCGTTCGCGAACCCTCCGGGGCGATCCCACGGGGCTGGTGAAGCGACCCCTCCTCTCCCTTCCCCCCTTTAGGGGTGAAGGAAGGGAGAGGAGGGGGATCGGCACGGTGCCGGCCACCTCCTTCACCCGACCCTCGTCAAGGAAATCGCCATGACCGATCGAAAGCCACGGGTCCGTTCGAAACTCGACCGCACCGAGGCGGCCCGAGCCCTGCATCTCGACTTCGAGGGTTTCGCGAAGGGACCGCCGGTGTTCGCGGGGATTCGAGTCGACGATGGATGGTCTGCCACCGTCTTCGGCGACGTGGCCCCGGGACTGGTTCCCGCGGCCGATGCGAAGGGACTCGTCGTCGCGAACCTCGACGCGTTTCTCCGCGAGACCGTCGACCGGGCGGTCACCGAGCATCGGGTGGTCACGGGTTTTTCGATGCGGGAGTTCCAGGTCTTCGAAGAACGCGGCGTCTTTCCGGAGGACCTCCGGCCGCGATTCGTGAATCTTCTTCCACTCGCTCGTCGCTGGCGGCGGGAAGTGCACCCGGATGCCGATTCGAGGGTGCAGGTCGCCAGGAGTCGGCGAAGGCGGACGGGTCGCTGGGTCGGTGGTCATGGCAACACGCTGCTCGATTTCGCCCGGCTCCTGTCCGCACCATCGCCGGTTTCGTACGGAAGGGGATGCACCACCAGTCGCCTCCGTCACGTCATGACGCAGGTCGAGCGTCGCGGCGACTTCTCGCGATTGACCCCGACCGCGAAGCGAAAGTGGACGCATGTCCTGCGGCACAACGAGGCCGACTGTCTCTGGTCCTCGCTGCTCGCCGAGGCTGCGGCGTCCGGCGATTCCGGAGCGGAGGTGGGACGATGAACTGGCTGCCCGGTTTTCTGGAGACCTGTCGCCGGGATCACCTGTGCATGACCCGGCATTGCACGACCTGCGGCGGTCAAGCGTTCCTGAAGCGTCTTCGAGACCGCGCCGCGGTGGAGGGCGACGTGGTCGCCGCTTCTGGTGCGCGGACGGCGGTCGGGCACGGGCTGATCATCGGGCTGCTGGCGCTCGAGCCGGCGGATCGACACCTCGTCGCCGCTCCGGGCCTGGCGTGGGTCATCGAAGAGGCTCGATGCCGTGTCGACGACGAGGTCGTCTTCGAATCGATGCTTCGAGGCACCACCGCGGGCTGGATCGTCGCTCGGTTGCAGGCGATGACGATCGAGGCGGAACGGCGGCGGGCGCTCCGTCGTCGCGAGTTCGAACGCCGCGGTCGGGCGGATCGGACGCGTCGCCGTCGCAGGGCCTGGGAGCGCCGAGTCCGACACCAGGAGCGCCTGGCGGCGAAGCGGGACCGTGACCGCGGTCTCGACGAGGCGATGGCGGACTACCGGGCGAGGTCGCCCGAGGCCAGGGTCCGATGGCTGGTGGAACGCCCCGGGGGATTCCCGCTCGACCGGATCCCCGAGGAACTCGTTCCGTGCGACGCCGATCTCCTGATGCTGACCCGAGCCGAACGGCGGTGGTTGATCGCCGCGATCGGTGGCCGCCGCCGCGCCTGGCGGCGCCTTCGGAACCGGCTCGGCCGGGAGCGCTGAATCGGGCGGCCCTGGCCGTGATCAGTCCCGCCTGATCGAATCGAAGCCGCGGCGGAACGCGCCGAGCTTCGACTCGAAGGCCTCCGCGCGACCGATGGCCGCGGTGTTGATCGGGCGACGGAGCTGCTGTTCCGAGAGCGTCGGGACGAACCGCCCGGACTTCTTCGCGTCGGTCGCGAGCCGTTCCGGATGCAGGCAGGATTCGTCGAACTCCAGGCCGCACGCCTCGATGATCTTCGGGACCGTCGCCGCGGGATCCTCCGCGAGCGCCCGGTAGTCGACCACCGTGGTGGGATTCGGCAGCGTCCGCGTCCAGTGGTCGACCAGCCGGAGATGCATCGCGCTGAACGCACCGATCCAGTCGAGGCGGGTGGTCCACGCCATGCTCACGGGGTCGAAGAGATTCGCCCAGATGGAGATCGCGGTGTCTTCGAGGTCGCGATCGGTGAAGAGCACCGTGGCCTTCGGGAAGAGCAGCCCGATCATCCCCGCCTGTCGAGGAAGCATCAGGCTCTTGTTCGCGATGCGTTCGCGGCGACCGCCGATCGCCTGGAGCCCGCGGAGGTAGTCCGCCCGGATGCGCTCGAGCATGGTGTCGTCGGCGGACGCGGTGCGGAACGCGACCTCGGGTCCCTGCACGCCGAGATGCTTCGAGACCACCTCGTCGAGGAGGCCGGTCTCGCCGGCGCCGTGCGCATCGGGGTGGGCGCCCACGACCCGCTCCAGGAGCGACGTGCCGCTCCGAGGAAGCCCGACGATGAACACCGGGAGCCGGCTCTCGGAGTTGGCCGTGACCTTCCGGTCGCGATGGACCTCGGCGGGAAAGGCGGTGATCAGGCCGTCGGTGAGGCGATCCGCTTCGCCGACGTTGAAGGTCCCGGGGACGACCGTGTTCATCCGCTCGTAGGCCTCGACCGCCTCCGCGTGGCGACCCGCCTTCTCCAGGGCCCGGCCCAGCAGGGATTCGAGCGGTCGGACGACGAGGGCCGGCTGTCCCTTTCCGTGGTCCTCCAGAAACGCGCCGGCGGCATCGATCGCCTCGTCGTATCGGCCGGTCTCGAAGCACGCGCCGACGTAGGACGCCGCGGTGCCGGGCGTGAGGCGGCGGGCCTTCGCCCGCTCCTCGAGGAGCTCGCGGCAGGCTTCGAACTCCCCGGTCCAGATCAGGCACTCGAGGTAGGTGCCCTGCGTCCGGGGATCGCCGGGTGCGATCTTCCGGGCGGTCCTCGCCTTCGACATCGCCTCCTCGAACCGCCCACCGGCGATGAGCACGGTCGCGAGGGTGGTGAGGGCGCCGGCATCCCGGGGGGCGAGTTTCACGGCCTTCTCCGCGGCCTTGAGCGCCTCCGGCCACTGCATCGAGTTGGTCGAGGCGAGGGCGAGGATCCGGAGGCCGCCGATGTTGCGGGGATCCTTCTTCAGGACGTCCGATGCGAGCTTTCGAGCCTGGTCCGACCGACCGCGCTCGTAGAGGGCGGCGGCCTGCTGGAGGATCGCGTCGAGCTTTCTCGGGTTGAAGGCCATCCCGGCAGGATACGAGATCGACGAGACGTGGATCCCCGGTCTCGGTCGGGCATCGGATCGATGAATCTCCGTTTTATCCACCGGCCGATCGTCGAACGTTGAACAAGCGCGGGGACTTCCGGTAGGGTCGACGCCAGGCGGTCCGCCGGATCCGTCGCCGCGAACGACCCGTCCTCGAAGGGGCAGCCATGACCGCGATCAGTCCGAACCTCCAGCGGCCCGGACCTGCGGTGAGATTCGTGGGCAACGGGCGAATCTGCGAGGCGCCGGTCCACTTCGACTGCGAGCGGATCGAGACGATCGTCTTCGAGCGGGCGGCCGACGTGAGCACGGCCATCGCCCGGGAGATCGCGGACCTGATCCGCTCCCGAGGGGCCGAGGGCCGGACCTGCGTGCTCGGTCTCGCGACGGGATCGACGCCGACCCAGGTGTACGGCGAACTCGTCCGCATGCATCGCGAGGAAGGACTCTCCTTCGCGAACGTCGTGACCTTCAACCTCGACGAGTACTGGCCGATGCCGCCGGAAGCCCTCCAGAGCTACCGGCGTTTCATGGACGAACACCTCTTCGACCACATCGACATCGACAAGGGAAACACCCACGTCCCCGACGGGGCGATCGCCTTCGAGGAGATCCGCGGCTACTGCGAGGCCTACGAACAGGCGATCGCGGACGCGGGGGGGATCGATCTCCAGCTGCTGGGGCTCGGGCGGACCGGACACGTCGGCTTCAACGAGCCGGGCTCGGGCGTCGACAGCCGGACCCGCCTCATCCATCTCGATCGGGTGACGCTCAAGGATGCGGCCAGCGACTTCTTCGGGGAGGAGAACGTGCCGACCCGGGCGATCACCATGGGCGTCGGCTCGATTCTCGATGCGCGCCGGGTGGTCCTGATGGCGTTCGGCGAAGGCAAGGCCGCGGTCGCGGCCCGGGCGATCGAGGGGGAGGTCACCGAGACCGTCGCGGCGTCCTTCCTCCAGCGGCACGCGGATGCGGCCGTGTACCTCGACGCCGGGGCGGCGGCCTCGTTGTCGCGAAGCGCCACGCCCTGGGCCGTCGGTCCGGTCGGCTGGTCCGAGGAACTGGTCCGCAAGGCGGTGATCTGGCTCGCGGAACGCGTGTCCAAGGCGATCCTCAAGCTGGAGGCCGAGGACTACAACGAGCACGGACTGCAGGAACTGCTGGCCGAACGAGGTCGCGTCTACGACATCAACCTCGAGGTGTTCCGTTCCGTCCAGCGTGCGATCACGGGCTGGCCCGGCGGCAAGCCCGCGGGTCGCAAGCGATCCGGTGACATCGACCGTCCCCAGGACGACGTCTTCCCGAAGCGGATCCTCGTCTTCAGTCCGCATCCGGACGACGACGTGATCTCGATGGGCGGGACGCTGATCCGACTCGTGGACCAGGGACACGAGGTCCACGTCGCGTACCAGACGTCCGGCAACATCGCGGTGTTCGACAGCGAGGCCCTGCGGTTC
This sequence comes from Planctomycetaceae bacterium, assembly GCA_002684855.1. Classification (GTDB taxonomy): domain Bacteria; phylum Planctomycetota; class Phycisphaerae; order Phycisphaerales; family SM1A02; genus UBA12014. Next base: position 7,342 of record NYWD01000069.1, read on the forward strand.
GCGGACTTCGTGGCGCACTTCAACGCGATGTTCGGCTTCGGGGCGGCCGAGGCGGAGGCGATGGAGCGACGGGTCGCGGACGTGCTGAGACGAAAGAACCCGGGCGAGGTCGACATTCCGGAGGTCCAGCAGATCAAGGGGCTCATCCGACGCATCGAGGCGACCGACGCGGGCCGGAGCTGCGGGGTCCAGGACGACCGACTCCACTTCCTCGATCTTCCCTTCTACGAGACCGGACGGGTGACCAAGAAGCCGCTCGGGGAGGAGGACGTCTCGATCATCACCGATCTGCTCCGCACCGTGAAGCCGCACCAGGTCTACGCGGCGGGCGATCTCTCCGACCCGCACGGGACCCACCGGACCTGCCTCACCGCCGTCCTGCGGTCGATGGTCCGGGTCGAGGACGACGAGTGGGCGAGGGACTGCGTCCTCTGGCTGTACCGAGGCGCGTGGCAGGAGTGGGCGATCGAACAGTTCGACATGGCGGTTCCGGTCTCGCCGGGCGAGCTGAAGCGGAAGATCACCGCGATCTTCAAGCACCAGTCGCAGAAGGACAAGGCGCTCTTCCCCGGTCCGGACGAACGGGAGTTCTGGCAGCGGGCCGAACAGCGCAACCGTGGCACCGCCGACCGTCTGAACCGACTCGGTTTCGCCGAGTACGAGGCGGTCGAGGCGTTCGTCCGCTGGGACGGGCGGCCCATCGACTGATGCCTGACGCCGTCCGAGACATCCCCGACGACGCATCGTCGAAGCGGACGCCTTCATCCCCGTCGAGCTCCGCGCTGGTGGTGCGCGGGGTGGAGAAGTCCTTCGGCCGGCTGAAGGCGCTCGACGGCGTGGACCTCGAACTCGGGGGCGGCGAGTGGACGGCGCTGCTGGGGCCGAACGGCGCGGGCAAGACCACGCTGATGCGCTGCATCGCGGGCCTGATCCGCGAGGATGCGGGTTCCGTGTCGGTCTTCGGCCGCGGCCGCCCGACGGCACGGGATCTCGGCTTCGTGCCGCAGCGCATCGCGCTCCACGACACGATGACCGCACGCGAGCACCTGGTGAACTACTGCGACCTGCTCGGCGTCGAGCGCCGCGATCGTGCGGACCGGGTGGACTGGGCGCTCGCGTTCAGCCAGCTCGAGGATCGCGCCGACGACCAGGTCCGTCACTACTCGGGCGGCATGCAGCGACGACTGAATCTCGCGGTCAGCGTGCTCCACCGTCCCCGGCTCCTGCTGCTCGACGAACCGACGGAAGGCGTGGATCCGCAGGCCCGCGTCGCCATCTGGAGGATGATCGAGGATCTCCGGCGCGAAGGGGCGACGATCCTGCACGCGACCCATCTCATCGAGGAGGCGGAGACGCTCATCGACTCGGTCGCGATCATCGATCACGGTCGACTGGTCGCCCGCGGCGACACCGCATCGCTCGCGATGGCCCACGACATCCCGTCCTTCGAACTCGAGGCGCGGCCCGTCTCCGCGGTCGGCGACGACTTCGCCCCGCCCGTCGGAACCTGGAACGGCCGCACGATCCGCGTGCCGCTGGACGGGCTCGGCGACGAACTGCACGAGGCGATCGCCCGGCTCGAGGCGATCCCCGGGGGGATCGAGGGCGTCCGCATCCACGAGGCGAGCCTGGAGGAGGTCTTCCTCTCGTTGACGGGTCGGGGCCTTCGCGAATGAACGCCATCCACGCCACGTCGACGGTCGCTTCCGGGAGCGAGGAGTCCGTGATGCGGATCTACGACCGGGCGGCATCACGCTACGACCTCGTCAACGATCTGGTGAGCTTCGGAACCAGCAACTGGTATCGCCGTCGAACGATCCTCTCCCTCGAACTCCCCGAGGACGCGACGCTGGTGGACGTGGGAAGCGGGACCGGATCCCTGGCGCTCGCCGCACAGCGGTTCCTGCCCGACTCCCCGGCGATCGTGGCGGTCGAGCCTTCCGAGGCGATGCGGCGTTGCGCGACGAAGGCGGGGGTCCGGGACGTCCGTCCCGGCACCTTCCAGTCGATTCCGGTCGCGGATCGATCGATGGACGCGGTGGTGAGCGGTTACGCGATCCGATATGCGGGCGATCTCGCGACGGCGTTCGCGGAGGTCAGGCGGGTCCTGCGTCCGGGAGGCCGGCTGGTCCTCCTGGAGATGATCGTTCCCGCTCGCGGACTTCGTCGGGGCGTGGCGCGATTCCTCATCCGCGGCGTGGGATCCCGCGTCCTCCCGCTGGTCTGCGGATCCCGGGCGACGGGAGCGCTTCTTCGACACTTCTGGAACGCGATATCCTCCTTCGATCCACCGGCGGCGGTGATCGCCGCCCTCGAGGAAGCCGGTTTCGAAGCCGTCGAGTACCGACACGTCGGTGGACTGCTTGGAGAGTTCCGTGCGAGGGTTTCCGATGCCTGATCCATCCCGACGATCCATCGCGGTCCGAAGCGGTTCCGGCGTCCCGGTCTGCGCAGCCCTCGTGATCGCCTGCATCGCCGTCGGTTGCCGGCAGGCGCCCGAACGGATCGTCGAGGTCTCCGATGCGTCCGGCGAGGCGGATCCCGGGCGTCCGGTCGAACGCGCTGCGCTTCGCATCGAGCTGGCCACCCCCGGTCACGCCGGCAGGAAGCTGTTCATCGCCGCGGCGCAGACCCCGGACGGCTGGTTGAAGGCGACCGGCTGGACGGCGGCGACGTCCGCGGGCGTCACGCCCCCCGTCACCGTGGTCGAGTTCGATTCGATCCCCGCGCGTCCCACCGCGATCTCCGTGTTCATCGACGTCGACGCGGACGAGGAACTGGCCCGCGGCCTCTTCGGGATCCCCACGGAGCCGTGGGGCTTCTCCAACGACCTCACGCCGTTCTTCGGAGCGCCGCGGTTCGACGACGCCGTCATCGAGGTTCGTCCCCCGTCGACCGTGACCACGATCCGGGTTCGCGGCGGCGGCCGCGACGACGCGGAGACGAAGGGGGAGGATCGATGACGCCGTCCCGCCCCGACACCTCCACCTTCCGGATCCCGATGCCGTTTCCATCCCGCCTGGTGGCCCGCGCGGTCCTCGGGTTCCTCCACTTCGCGGGGCGGCTGGTCTGCCGGGTGCCGATCCGGCGGTTCGGATTCGACCGGGCCGCCTCGCTGCCGCAGTCGATCATGGTGGCGAACCACCACAGCCTGATCGACACGCCCTGCCTGTTCATGTCCGTGGCCCGGGGACGTCGGAATCGAACCGCCACCGTCGGTGGCCTCGACTACTTCGAAGCGAGGCCCGGGCAGCCCTGGTACGAGCGGGGCTTCCGACACGGCGTGGTCTGGTTCATCCGGAGCGCGATGAACGTCTTGCTCATCGACCGGGTCGGCGGAGAGTACTCCGAACTCGACCGGATCGACGCGATGATCGCCCGCGGGTGGAGCCTGGTGATCTTTCCCGAGGCGACCCGGAGCCGCGACGGAAGGATCGGTCGTTTCCGGCACGGCGCCGCGGAACTCGCCAGGCGGAACGATCTCCCGGTCATCCCGGTCCGGATCGACGGCACGGAACGGATCCTGCCGCCGGGCGTCTCCTGGCCCCGATCCGCGCCGCTTCGAATGATCGCGGGGGAGCCGCTCCGCGCCGAGCCGGACGAGACCGCGGCCGCGTTCACGAAACGACTGATCCTGGCGATCGAGTCCCTCGCGGAAGACCGCTCGGTGGAGTCGATCGACGCTGCGGTCGGATCGCGTGCCGCGTCGCTGGCGGCGGAGCGGATCGGGTGAAGTCCCGCCGCATCAGCCTCACGGAACGGGTCGCGGTGTCGTCCCTGCTGCGCGGATACGCCCACGTGCCGGGGTTCATGCACCGCATCCGTCCGAGGATGGTGCGGGAGACCTGGCGGCGCGCGGAGGCCTGGCGGACGAGTCTCCGCGAGAACGGTCGGATCATCCTCGGCGCCGCGGCGTCGGACGAGGACATCGATGCGTACGGCATCGGCGTCCTCGAGCACATGCAGCGCTACATGGAGGGACTGGTGCTCGCGTCGCGACTGCCCCGCGACGTGCTGCTCGAGCGGATCGAGACGGTCGAGGGCCTGGCGGACTTCCGGGCGATCTTCGATCGACGCGGCGAACGCGGACTGATCCTGCTGTCCATCCACATGGGGGAGTTCGAACCGGCGGCCGCGTTCATGGGTCGACATTCACCGGTGCACGTGCTCTATCGCCGGGACCGGATCCAGACGCTGGAGCGGGTCCGCGCGGAGGCGCGCCGACGGCTCGGGGTGGTCGAACACGCGGTCGACGACGGCGTGAACGCCTGGCTGACGCTTCGGGACATGCTGGAGAAGGGCGAGGTGGTCGCGCTCCTCGGCGACCGGGTGCAACCGGGCCAGACCGGCACCTTCATGAACATGTTCGGAAGGACGATGGAGATTCCGGTGGGTCCCTTCAAGCTCGCCCAGGTCACCGAGAGCCCGATCGTCCCGGTGTTCAACTGGTGGCGACCGGACGGTCGCCTCGCGATGCGGATGGAGGATCCGATCGAGGTCGAAGGGGACCTGCGTCGAGATCCGGCGGGCAATCCGGCGATGCAACGCTGGGTCGAACTCATCGAGGCCCGCATTGCCGCGACGCCGTCGCAGTGGCTCAACGTCCACCCGGTGTGGCGGTCGCGGGAGGCCGCGGACCGGGCCAATGACGATCGGAACGCCGCGTGAAACGTCTCGCACTGCTGCGAATCTCGTGGATCACCCTTCGCCGGGACCGGCTCGGCGTCCTCCTCTATGCGCTCGTCCCCGTGATCTTCCTTTCGATCTTCGCGAGCGTCTTCCAGGGTTTCGGCCGCAACGGCGACAGCAAGGTGCGCATCGCGATGCTCGATCTCGACGGAAGTCCCGCCGCGAGATCGCTGGAGCGCGCGGTGCGGGAATCGAGCGAACGCATCGACCTCGTCGAGATCCCGGGCGACGACGTGACGGCGGCGGACCGCCAGGTCGCCAGCGGAAGCTTCCCGGCCGCGGTGGTGATCCCGCCCGGATTCGGGGCGGCGGTCGGGCGGGCGACCGCGAAGATCCCGCCGCTCGTCGTGCGCTACGACCCTGCGAATCCCATCGCGCCGGACTTCGCCCGGGGCGTGCTCGCGAGCGCGACGTGGAAGGGTCTCGCCCCCCAGATGCTCGGGCGCCAGATCAACGTGCTCCAGATGGTCGCCGGCCCGCTCACGTCCGGCCAGCGCCAGCTGGCGGAGGCGTTGCGGAAGGCGGGCAGCGGGGGTGGAGAACCGCCGCCGACGGTCGAAAGCCTCGCCACCGCCACGCAGGTCCCGATCGACGGGGGCGCGGTCACGATCGGACAGGGTGGTCCCTCCCTCGTCACCTACTACACCGCGGCGATCGGGGTGATGTTCATGCTCTTCAGCGCCCTCTCGACGACGGGATGGCTGCTCGAGGACCAGGAGCGCGGGGTGCTCGACCGTCTTCGAACCTCGGGAATCGGACCGTGGACGGTCCTTCTCAACCGCTTCGTGTTCGCCATCCTGGTGGGTTCCCTGCAGATCGCGGTGATGCTCGCGTGGGCGGCGGCGGTCTTCGGCGTCCGGTTCTTCTCGGTGCGTCAGATGGTCGCCCTGCTGGTCGTCATTCCCGCGGTCGCGGCCGCCTCCGCGGGCCTGGGGCTGCTGATCACCGGGATCGCGCGGACCCGTCGCCAGCAGACGACCATCGGGACCATCACCGTCCTGATCCTGAGCGCGGTCGGCGGAAGCATGATCCCGACCTTCCTGATGCCGCCCAACCTGAAGGCGATCGGGCAGTGGGCCTTCAACGCCCGGGCCATCGACGCGATGCAGCAGGTACTCTGGTACACCACCTCGGACGACACGCTTCCCGCGATGCTCGGAAGGATCGGACCGGCGCTCGCCCTGATCGCCACGACCACCGTCATCTGCCTGGTGGGCGCACGCGTGGCGATGTCCCGCTGGCAGTGACGATGGACCGGACCGCCGCCGACCGGCGACGACCGGCACCCGGAGAAGTGAATGAGCAACGACACGACCGACCTCCACGAGACCATCTACGACGTCCTTCGCACCGATCTCAAGCTCGGCATGGTCGAGCTGGGGCCCGAGACGCCGCTGGTCGGGGATGAACTCGGGCTCGACTCCCTCGACCTGCTCATGGTGGTCACCGGAACCGAGAAGCGGATCGGCATCAAGATCCCGAACGAGAAGCTCGGCCGCGACACGATGGGGACGATCGGGGACTTCGTGAACTTCGTCGATTCCCTGCGGACCGAGGCGTGAGCGATTCCAGCGCCGACGCGGCCCTCGCGAACCTGCCGCACGCGGATCCCTTCCGGTTCATCGATCGCATCGACGAGCTCTCCGCGGAACGCGGGCGGGGCGCCTGGATCGTCGAAGGCGACGAGGACTTCCTTCGCGGCCACTTCCCGGGTCGGCCCCTGGTTCCCGGGGTCCTGATCACCGAAGCCGCCGCCCAGCTCGCGGGCGCCGTCGCGCACCATGCGATCGGCGGCGGGACGGACGGGATGCTGGTCCTCAGCGAGGCCCGCTTCCGTCGCCCGGTCGCGCCGCCCGCGACCATCGAACTCTCGGTGGAGGCGATCGGCCGATTCGGTTCGATCCATCGATTCGAATTCGAGGCGACGGTCGACGGCGTCGGCGTGGCCTCCGGATCGGTCGGCGTGAGCCTCGGTCCCGCCCCGGGGGAAGGATCGTCGTGAGCGAGCCCGACACCCTGGTGCTGACCGCGGCGTCCGCGAGCTGCTCGCTCGGGGAGGATCGTCACGCGATCCTCGAGGCGATGCTCGAGGACGGGATCGCGATCGACGTCGCCCCCGGCATCGAAGGGACGTTCCAGCCCGACGTCGAGGGCGGTCCGACGCCCGCGGTCCGGGCGGCCCAGGTCCCGGAGGCGGCGCCGGAGATCGGCGGCGTTCCGGATCGGGCGGAACGGCTGCTCGCCCGCTCGATCCGAAGGGGCCTCGAAGAGGCCGGACTCGATCCCGAGACGATCCTCGCGATGCGAGCCGCCGGACTCCGCTTCGAGACGATCTTCGGAACCACCCTCGGGGGCATGCGACACCTCGGTGCGGGGATCCGGGAGGGACGACTCGACGCCATGGCGCGGAGCACGACCTCGACGGTGACGCGAGCCGCGCTTGAAGGCACCGGACTCCCGCTCGGTGGTTCCACCGTCTCGGCGGCCTGCGCGTCCGGCGTGAGCGCGCTTGCGCTCGCGGGGACCACGATCCTCGCCGGGGAGGCGGATCTCGTCGTCGCGATCGCCTACGACCCGATCAGCGAATTCGCCTACGCGGGCTTCAACTGCCTTCGGCTGGTGAGCGAGGGTCCGCTGCGGCCGTTCACCGCGGATCGGACCGGCATGCGGCTCGGAGAGGGCTACGGCGTCTTCGTCGTGGAGCGCGAGTCCGCCGCGGTGGCTCGCGGCGCCGTCGTCCTCGCGCGCATCCTCGGGTGGGGCGGCGGAAGCGATGCCCACCACCTGACCCAGCCGATCCCGGACGGACGGGGCGCCGCCGAGGCGTTGCGTTCGGCGACCGCGGCGCTCGACGGCACCGGGGTCCTTCCCGACCTGGTCGCGGCCCACGCCACGTCGACTCCGGCCAACGATCTCGCGGAACATGCGGCGCTCGCCGACTGTTTCGGCGACCGGCTCGCGGAGGTGCCGGTGACCGCGCTCAAGAGTCGCATCGGTCACACGCTCGGTGCCGCCGGCGCGGTCGAGCTCTCCGTGGTGCTCGCATCCATGGAACGCCGCGCGATCCCCGCGGCCGCCAACGCATCCGTCGACCGGGAGACGTTTCCGACGCTGGATCTCGTGACCTCCCGACCGCGGCGGGACGTCGACGTGGAACGCGCCGCGGTCGTGTCCCTCGGCTTCGGGGGTGCGGGCGCCGCGATCCTCGTGGAATCCGGCGACGCGGTCCGACGGGTGCCCGCCCGCACCCCGGTGACCGAAGACGCCGCGGCGTCCCGGATCGTGATCACCGGAGTGGGGTCGGTGGTCCCTCCCGTGGATGCCGGCGAGGCGCGGCCCGGCGAGATCGCGGTCGACGACGCCGCGCTCGAGGGGGTGGACGACGCCCGCGCCGTCCGGCGCATCGCCCGGTTCTCGAGACTGGTCCGGGCCGCGGGGATCCTCGCGACCCGTGATGCCGATCTCGATGCGGAGGCGATCGCGACCGCATCGGGATTCGTGGGAACCCGCTTCGGCGCAGCGGACTACACGCTCGACTTCTATTCGGAACTGGTCCGCGACGGCTTGGGCGCGGGCAATCCGCTGCACTTCGCCGAGAGCGTGCCGAACATCGGCAGCGCCCAGCTCAGTCTCGGCCTCGGACTCCGCGGTCTCACGCTTTCGGTGGGAGGGACCGCGAGCGCCGGCCTCGAAGCGATGCATCACGCCCGCCGGCATCTCGCGACGGGCCAGGCGGACCGGGCCATCGTGGTGGCGGCCGAGGAGACGCATCCGCGCGTCCGCGAGGTGCTGCGTCATCTCGGCGAGATCGACGAACTCCCGTCGGCGGAAGGCGCGATCGCCTTCGTGCTCGAGCGGGAGTCCGCGGCGCTGGAACGGAACGCCCGCACGCTCGCGGTCGTCGAGGACACCGCCCTCGAGTGGCCGGACGGCGACGGGGTCCGGGACTGCCTGCGTTCGATCCGCGGCGGAATCATCGATCCGCCGGAGGCGGCGATCCACGGGCCCCCCCTCCGGTCGCGCGCGGGGCGTCGGGTCGCGATCGCGAATCGGCTTCGATCCGCCGCCGCGAACGACGTCGAACGCGAGGTCCGACACGCCGAGGAGGCGGTCGAACGCGATTCGGTCGGTGCATTCCGGGAGATCGAGCACCTGGTGCGGGGAGCGCAGGCCGGAACGGTGGTCTGGCCCGATCCCGCCGGCGCCGCCGCATTCGTGCGGATCGCCCCGGTATCATCCGTCGGATGACTTCGAGTGCGAGCGCAGTCGACATTCCGGCCGGACGCGAGGCCGCGGACTGGGTCGCCACCGGCGAGCCCGGTGACCTGCCGGCGTGGATCCGCGACTCCGTCGGGACGTCCGCCCCGCTTCGAAGCTGGTCGGTGGGACCCGGCATCCGCGCGGTCGAGCGGGAGCGAGGATCGAGACGTCTGCGATCCGTCGTCCTCGAGGACGCCTTCGGGATGACCGGCGAGACGTTCGAATCGCGCACCCGCGAGGCGTACCGCGGCCTGCTTTCGGGAGTGCCGCACCACCACCTGCTTCGTGCGTGGAACTTCATTCCAGGGATCAACGACGACGCGGGATTCGCGACCGCCCCGGCGGGCGACGGCGGAGACCGATACATGGTCTTCAACGCCGGACGCTACAAGGCGTTCCGCGACGTCCACGGGACTCCGGAATGGTTTCCCGTCGCGTCCGGGGTCGGCCACGCCGGTCCCGATCTCGTGCTTCACCTGCTTCACGGGGAGGGGCGGCCCCGTCCGGTGGACAATCCCCGGCAGGTCATGCCCGTCGACTACTCGAGTCGCTTCGGGGATCTTCCTCCCGCGTTCGTCCGGGCCGCGACCGTGACCGGAGTCGAGAACGCGTCGGTCCTCGTGAGTGGAACGGCGAGCGTGGTCGGCGAGGATTCCCTCCACGCGGGTTCGTTCGCGAGACAGCTGGAGGAGACGCTGGACAACCTGGAGGCGGTGGTCGCCTCCTGCGCCCCGCACCTGGTGCCCGCGGATCTCGGGGACTGGCTGGTCTACCTCCCGGATCCCGCGCACGAGGCATGCGTCCGCGACGCCGTTCGCAGGCGCTGGCCCGACCATCGGATGAGGATCGAGGTGCGGGCCCAGCGACTCTGTCGCCCCGAACTGATGGTGGAGATCGAGTGCGCCGGCGGATCCGCTTCGGAGCGGTCGTCTTGATCGCGTCACCCGAACTCGACGGCGCCGGGGGACCCTGGGACGTCGTGATCGTCGGTGCGGGACCGGCCGGCAGCATCGCGGCCCTCGAACTCGCCCGCGCGGGCAAGCGGGTGCTGGTGGTCGACAAGGAGTCGTTCCCCCGGTTCCGGATCGGCGAGTCCATGCTCCCGCACGCGAACCGGCTGCTGACCGATCTCGGCCTCATGGATCGCGTCGAGGAACTGCCTCACGTCGTCAAGAAGGGGCTCGAGATCAGTTTCGGCGATGGACGCCGCGATCCGGTCGCGATTCCGTTCGCCCGCATGCTCGGGGACACGATCAAGCAGACCTTCAACATCCGAAGATCCGTGTTCGACCAGATGCTGGCCGACGAGGCGACCCGGGCCGGTGCGGTCTACCGGTTCGACGAACGGGTGGAGTCGATCGAGCGGGTCGCCCGCGGCGACGTCCGGATCCGACTCTCGTCCGGACCGGTGCGTGCGAACTGGATCATCGACGCGAGCGGTCAGGCCTGCGTGCTGGGGCGGCACTTCAAGACGCGGCGTCTGCTCGAGGGCTACCGGAACATCTCCTACTTCGAGCACTTCGAAGGCGTCCGCAGGCCGGACGGCGAGCGAACCGGATTCGCCACGCTCGCGATGTGCAGGGAGTCCTGGTTCTGGATGATCCCGATCGACGAGCGGACCACCAGCGTGGGGGTCGTGGTCGACGAGGCGCATGCGAAGCGGATTCCCGTCCCACCGAATCGACGACTCGCATGGTGCGTCGAACATTGTCCGCTGGTGGCGGATCGGATGAAGGACGCGACGGGTCCGACGACCAACCAGGTGGTCGGAGACTTCTCCTACACCTGCGAACCGTTCGCCGGCGACGGCTGGTTCATGGTCGGGGACGCGGCGGCATTCATCGATCCGGTCTGGTCGACGGGCGTCACGCTCGGGATCGACACCGGCGTCGCGTCGGCGCGTCGCATCATCGAGGTCGACGAGGGGGGAAGGACCGCGGCGTCCGCGGCGACGTCCTACGCACGGCGGTTCGCCCGCCTGCGATCCGGGTTCCACGGCCTCATCTCGAACTTCTACGACCACTCGTTCCGCGAGTTGCTGGTGAGCGGGCACGGGCCGCTCGACGTGGACGCGGCGGTGGTGAACATGCTGGCCGGGGAGATCTTCGAAGGCGTTCCGTTCCAGGTGCGTTGGCGGTGGGAACTGATGCGATGGCTCCGCGAGATCAACCGGCATCGGAAGGTGGTGGACTGGATCCGGCCGCACTCGATCCTGCAGGCCGGGGGCGTCGCCCTTCCCTCGCCCCGCGCCGGGGTGATTCGCGGTCTTCGCCGCGGTGAACGTGGACGACCGTCGTGGCAGCCGAGCTGATCACGGACTTCATCGCGTCGGTCGATCGGGGACCGGAACGCCCCGCGGTCCTCGACATCGCGTCCGGTCGGACCACCACCCGGGCGTCGATCCTCCGCGATGCCGTCAAGGTGGCCGAGCGGCTCGACGAACGCGTGCCGGACGATGCGGTGGTCATGCTGCACGGCCCCGGAGGCGCCGCCTACTGGTCGGGCCTGCTGGCGATCCTCGGTACCGGGCGCCGCCTCCTTCCCGTCGGCCTCGAGACCTCGCCCCGCGATCGCGGGAGACTGCACGCGGCGCATCGGGTCGATGCGGTGGTCGAGACCGATCGCCGGACGGCGTGGTCCGAGGCGCCGAACGAGGTCCGCGTCCTCGTCGAATCCGGCGAGGGCGGGGTTCGCGTCGGAGACGTCGATCGACTCGGAAGGGGGGCGGACGCTTCGCTCCTGCTCCGCAGTTCCGGGACCACCGGCCGACCTTCGGTCGCGCTTCGGAGCGCGGTCGGCCTGGATCGCGTCTCGAAGACGCTGGTCCGGATCCTCGAACTCGTCGACGACGACCAGGTGCTCGCCACCCTTCCGATGCAGCACGCCTACGGGATCGAACACGGCGTGCTTGCACCGATGCGGGCGGGCGTCCTCGTGCGTCACCACGCCGGATTCGACCTGGGGCCCGGAGTGGAGGCGCTCTCGAACGGCATCACCGTCTTCCCCGGCGTGCCGGTCACGCTGGAAGCGGCCTCCCGGGTCGGTCGACCGGGCTCGAGGCTGCGACTCGCGTACTCCGCGGGCAGTCCGCTCCCGAAGTCGGTTCGCGAGGGTTTCGAGGCGGCCTGGCGCTGCCCGACCGGGAACCTGTACGGGGCGACGGAACTGGGCACGATCACCTACGGGCTCGGGGGCGACGATCGCTGCGTCGCCGGGGTCTCGGTCCGGGTGGCGCCGGTGGTCGACGAGGAGTCGGGGCGGACACCGGCGGCGATCGACGTCGGCGCGGGGGAACTGGTGGTGCGGAGCGATGCGATGTTCGTCGGATACCAGGACACCCGTGACGGATCGCTCGAACCCGGACGACGGATCGGAGACCACTTCAGGACCGGCGATCTCGGCGTGGTGCACGACGACGGCCGGGTGGAGATCACCGGTCGGGCGAAGATCCAGTTCGACGTCGGCGGCCTGAAGGTCAATCCCACCGAGGTCGAGTCGATCCTGATGGAACATCCGTCCGTCCGCGAGATCGCGGTGGTCCCGCTGCCGTTGACCGAGACCGTGACCAGGGTCCGCGTCGTCGTGGTCGCCGAGGGGACACCGGATTCCCCGTCCCGGGATGCGATCCGGCGGGAGCTCGCGGCCATCGCCCGACGCGAGCTCGCACCGCACCAGCGGCCTCGCACATGCGACTTTCTCGACGAACTGCCCCGGACCCTGACCGGCAAGCTGCTGCGAGGCAGACTGATGGAGATGGTCGGGGATCGGCGCGACGAGGCCTGATTCACGACGTCGAGTCGCGCGTGGATCCGCCCGGCCGTGGACGCAGCACTCCCGAAAGCATGGAGGCCGCACCCGCGACCGCGATCCACTCGACGACCGAGCGCGGCACGGGCGTCGCATCGAGCGAGGGCAGGGCGGCGACGGCCATCGCCGCGAATCCGGCGTGCCATCGCCAGCCACACCACGCCACGACCGCGATCGTGGCCTGGGACGCCGGCGCGACCGTCGCGACCACCGCCGCCGACAGCAGTGCCACGACCTGGAACCATCGATTGGTCGCGGCTTCGGGGCGCCGGCCCCGAAGCGGTCCCGGCGAGAGCAGTCGGTCGAAACGCCGCACGAAGGAGCTGCGAAACGGTCGTCGCCTGGGGGTTCCGCGGTGGATCCGCGGGAGCAGCGCCTCCCCGAGCAGCAGGAGATAGATGCCGATCCCCTCCGACCAGTCGCGACGAAAACGGTAGTGGCTGACCCGCGTCCCCCGTGCGTGGTAGATCGCGGGGACGTCGATGGCGTGAATCGGCCACCCCGCCCAGGCGGCCCGGGTGATCATCTCCTCCTCCCATGCGTATCGGCCGGAGAGCCCGCGGATCGTCGCGGCGAGTTCCAGGGGCCAGCCTCGAAAGCCGCATGGCGCGTCGCCGACCGCGATTCCGCAATGGGCGCGGATCGCGACGTTGCTCGACGTCCGCCCCAGCAGGTTCCGCCGGGGCTGGTCCGGATGGAGCGGGAAGCGGCAGCCGAGGAGGTAGGAGCCGGGGTCGTCGCGGATCGCCTTCGCGAAGACCGGGACGAGATCCGTGTCGTGCTGCGCGTCCGAATCGCAGGTGATCGCATGCGTGAAACCGTTTCGTCGCATGAGCTCGAATCCCGCGCGGAGGGCGCCGGCCTTGCCGAGGTTGTGCGTCGATCGAAACGACCGATGCACGACGCCCTCGCGTTCGAGATCGGCGATGATCCGGTCGCAGCCGTCGGTGCTCGCATCGTCGACCACCACCACCCGGAGTCCGTGCGAAGCCGCGGACCGCAGCACCCGGTCGAGCGTGTCGCGATTGTCGTAGGTGGGCACCAGGACCCCGATGCACGGCTCCCCGATCCCGCGTTCGGTCTTCGTGTCGTGGTCCGGCATGATCGAGAATCCCGTCCTGGAGATCCGGAGGCGTGCGGCGCGACCGGCGGAGGATCCCGATCTTACGTCGACGGGACCGGAAGGCGGGCGCTTCGGAATCGGTTCGGATCCCGGTACGATGTCGGCATGACGACCCTGCTCACGATCGTGCTTGCGTCGATGCTCTCGACGGCGAGTCCCGGGCTCGACGATCCGCTGGAGACCATGCCGTCGAAGGACGCGGATCGGATCCGTCGATCCCTTCCGGGCGTGGTGCTGGGACCGGGCAGGGCGGCCCCGATCGAAGTCGCCGAGGACTGGATGCCGCTCGAATCCTCGGTGTACCTCTACGAGCGCGCGTCGGACGAGAAGCAGACGATCAAGCACGTGCTCACCCGGCTCGACCGAGCGCCCGGCGGGACGAAGGAAGCGCCCGGCGGCGGATGGGCGATGGAGCTTCCGTCCGGCACCACGCGATACCTCAAGTCGGTGAAGGATCGGGGCATCGTCGCCGCGACCGACATCTCCAAGCCGAACGCCTTCATCATCCGACTCGATCCGCCCGAGCCGATCGTGCATGCGGCGGGCAAGGGGGACACCGGCGTGCGCGAGGACGTGAAGATCCGCATCTGCGATCTCGACTCGCCGGAGGAGACGAGCTACTCGGGAAGCGTCAAGTGCACCTGGGACGATCTCGGGGCCTGGGAGGTGCGGGTGCCGCTGGGGACCTACGACACGCGATTGATCCGGATCAAGTACGACGGAAGCATCGGACCCGCATCGGTGTCCGCGTGGAAGTACCTCTTTCTCGCCAAGGGCGTCGGCGTCGTCGCGTTCACCGACAGCCGCGACATCTCCGCGTTCATCTTCTACAACAACGACGTCGACCACGCGGGGGTGCTGAAGTCGTTGACCCGGGTCTCCGACGGCTGACCGAATCGGCGGGTCGGGCGCGACCCGCGTCGCCGATTCCGGCCTCCACCACTCCCATGGCGACCTTCGATCTCCAGTCGATCCTCGACGCGTACGGCCCCGATTCGGGCCGCGCCTATGCCGAGCATCTCAATCCCCGGTTCCACGACCTGCTCCGGCTCGTGGGTTTCGACCGGCGTTTCGTGCGAGGGGAGGGGCCCCACCTCTGGGACGACCGCGGTGATCGATATCTCGACGCGATCGGCGGTTTCGCGTGTCTCACGCTCGGTCGCGACCATCCGACGGTCCGGGACGCGCTGGAGCAGGCGCTGCGGATCGCGCCGCCGACGCTCATCCAGTTCGAGACGCCGCCGCTCGCGGTCGCGCTGGCCGAGTCGCTGAAGCGGTTCCTCGACCGTCCCGACGATCGGGTGTTCTTCGTGAACAGCGGTACCGAGAGCGTCGAGGCGGCGATGAAGATCGCCCGCGCGGCGACGGATCGGTCGAGCTTCGCGCACTGGTCGAACGCGTTCCACGGCCTGACCCTCGGCGCCCTTTCGATGAACGGCGCCGGGTGGCTTCGTCGCGGCTTCGAGCCCCTGGTGCCGGGGTGCCGGGAGGTTCCGTTCGGGGATCCGGAAGCGCTCCGGACCGCCCTCGCCGACGAATCGGTGGCCGCGTTCTTCTTCGAACCGATCCAGGGCAAGGGCGTCGTCCCCCATCCCCCCGGACTCCTGCGGGAGGTCGCGGAGATCTGTCGACAGACCGGGACCCTGCTCGTGGCCGACGAGGTGCAGACCGGCCTCGGACGTGCCGGTGCGACCCTCGCCTCACGGGCCGACGGCGTCGAGCCGGATCTGGTCTGCGTCTCCAAGGGGCTCTCCGCGGGATCGATCCCACTCGGTGCGGTGCTCGGATCCGCCGCGGTGTTCGACCGGGTGTTCGACTCGGTGGAGCGATCGGTGGTCCACAGCTCGACGTTCCGCGAGAACCCGCTGGCGATGACGAACGGGCTCGCCGTGCTCCACGTGCTTCGGGAGGAGGGACTCGTGGAACGATCCGCGAGGCTCGGCGACGCCCTGATCGACGGACTTCGCCGGCTCGCGCCCACGGTCCCGGGGATCCGCTCGGTCCGGGGACGTGGATTGATGATCGGCGTCGAACTCGATCCGAAGGCGATGTCCATCGACCTGCCCGGCCTCGCCAACCGGACGCCGACCCTCGTCGCCCAGGCCCTGGTCGTCCGACTCCTCCAGCGCCACCGCCTGTTGGCCCAGTCCACGAGCAAGGGCAGCGGCGTGATCAAGCTCGTGCCTCCGCTCGTCATCGCCGACGAGGACGTCGACTGGATCGTCGAGGCGTTTCGTGAATCGCTGCAGGAACTGGCGAGGGGCAGGGGGGCGGCGGTCCGGGGCCTGCTCGGAATGCTCCAGCGGGCGCCCGGAGTGGTGCTCCGCGAATCGATGCAGTGATTCACCGCATGAAGCCCGACGAGGCTGGTCTTCGGCGGGGATCTGTGGCAGACTCTGAACGGTTCGCGTCGTCGTTCCGACGCACCGATCGTCGTTCGAATCCGATTTCATCCGAGGAACGTTCCATGTCGCATCGCTTCGGACCCGCCGGACGGCTCGGCGCCTGCCTGCTCGCGCTTCTGATGTTCCTGTCCGTCGGCGATCCCGCCTCGGCCGGAACCTCCGTCTCCGACCGGACGGCGGACCGGCACGTCGCCGACGCTCGAAAGCGGACGCTCGCCGCGTGTCGTGAACGAGGCATCGAGCTGCCGCCGGACTTCATCGCGTGGATCGACGGGGATCCGACGCTCAAGGCGTCGGTCTACGGTTGTCGCGCGGATCCGCTTCCCGTGCTGCTGGCCCTCCGATCCCTGGAGATCGACCTGGGGAAGTCGGTCGTCCGGGACGAGTACACCCAGCTCGCGGTCGCTTTCGCGATGGCGGGTTCCTATGCGTCCTCCGACCGAAAGGCATCGGGGTGGAACGACGGCGACACCGGGACCCCCGGCGACGATCTTCCCGACGTCACCCCGCGTCCGGCGCTCGTGCTCGAATGCCCGGGTGACCCCCGGATCCCGGTGGACACCGCGGATCCCGGGCGAGACCTCGACGTCTTCGATCATGTGATCAACTTCCTCGAGGATCACCCTCCGATCGAGGTGGAGGTCGAGGTCAGGGAACTGCCCCCGCTCGAGTACGACGATCGCGGCGTCGCGAAGCCGCGCGGCAAGCCGGTCAAGGTCCGCCGCACGGTCGAGCGAGGGCTCGTCGGGGCCGACGTCATCGCCTCGGCCGCGCTGCAGGCGGAGTTCAACGCCTACCTCGCGGCCAGGGGGCATCCGGAAGTCGTTCTCGAATGCGGCGACCGGGTCGTCCATCGGGGGTCGACCGCCGCGGTCCGCGACAAGGCGCTTCGAGCCTCGATCAAGGCGGCCCACGATCTCTTCCACGATGCCTATCGGGCGAAGGGCCGCATGCCGCGGCAACGGGACGCGGCCCCGACCCCGAGCGAATCGATGGCGTGGTTCATCCGGAATCATCGGCACGATTTCTCGGGCACGGACCGGGTCTGGCCGCGATTCCCGATCGACGCACCGTGGCCGGTCCTGATGATGCTCGCCGCGGACGACCAGCCGCTCCGGGAGCGGGAGGACATCTGGATCAAGTACCGGGACGACGGGGAGTTCAGGACCTACGGCGAGTACATCGGCGGGATCGCCCAGCAGTTCGACATGCAGTCGGCCCGGCGGGTCGCGCCGTTCCCCTTCAGCTACGGTTCGATCCAGATGATGTGGAAGGACGGGGGCGTCTGCGGCACCATGGGGAACATCGGCGCCCGGACCCATCGGATCTGCGGGGTTCCGGCGTCCACCGCGGGCCAGCCCGGTCACTGCGCCATCGTCTTCATGGAGCAGGATCCGGAGACGGGTCGTTTTCGGTGTCGTGGCGGGCAGTACGCGACCGGAGGCGACGAGGTCACCACCGTGCACGCCGGATGGAACTACGACGATGTCGGCGGCCGGCGTCCGATGGTGTTCCACCAGTCGGTCGCGTGGGGGGTGAATCACGATCCCGAGGCGTTCGTCGAGGCGATGGTGCTTCGGCGCGCGTGGGACGCGCTCGATGAGGTGGAACGATCCCGTCAGTGCGTCCGCTGGATCCGGAAGGCGATGGGGCTGAACCCTTTCGCGCTGCCCTTGATCGACGGGATCATCGCGGCCGCACCGGACGCCACGACCGCGATCGAGATCCTCGACGAGTTCGATTCGGCCTTTGCACCGCACGCCGCCGAGGAATTCGACCTCTATCGCCGAACGGTCCGGGATCTCGCTCACGAACGGATCCTCGCGCTTCCCGCCCCGTCGACCAGGCGGGCGAACGAACGACTCCTCGAGGAGCTCGATCGCCAGGGATGCGAGAACGCGAGGCTGCTGGCCCGTTGCTGGAAGGATCTGGGCGGCGAGGTCTTCCTCGAGGAATGCCGGGCCGCCTCCCTCGAGTACCTCGACTCCCCGGCGAGGACGAAGATCAAGCGGGCGTCCCAGCGCTTCGCGGGCACGGTCCGGGCGTGGGGACGGTCGGTGAAGTCGGGCCGTCAGCGGAAGGCATGGGCGCAGTCGCTGCTCGGGGTCTTCGCGGGTCGGGAGCTGCTGGTCGTCGGCCGCAGGACGTCGGTCGATCCGGCCTTCGCGGTGCTGTGCGGATTCGCAGGGCGGCCGGTGCCGACCGTCGCGGAGCTCGAAGCGGCGCCCGCATCCGGCTCCGTCTCGAGGTCGGACCACCGCCCGAGTCGTTTCGCGATGGTGGATTGAATCCGACCGCGCGGGGCTCCGTCCGCCGGGTCAGTCAGGAGTGCGTTCGCTCGGGCGTCGCCTGATCGACGCGGCGTTCTCCCCGACGCTCGAGGGTCGCTCGGCGATCGGTCTGATCCGCGGTCTCTCGTACCGGGGCGGGGAAGGCGACGGGCCGATGGACGAGTCCAGGGCGTCGGCCGGGCGCGAAGTCACGGTCAGAGACCCTGGCGGGCGGCGCCGGTGTAGATCCAGACGCCCAGTCCCAGCGTGAACGCAAGGTCGCCGTACAAGGCGTGCTCGATGTCCGCGAGAAGCCCGCTTCGCCTTCGCAGCAGGGTCGCCGTGAAGATGATGCCGCCGATCACGGTGATCAACACGGGTTCCCACCGATGCATGACGACGTGGGCGAATCCGAAGGTCGCGCCCGCGATCAACCACATGCGGATCCCGTCCCCGAAGAGGGGTCGATAGCGATGGCAGACGAAGGTCCGGAACACGATGCCCTGCGGGATCACCGAGAAGACGGGATAGAGGATGAGGATCGCCGCCCACGTCCCGGTGCGTTCGCGGGGAAGGCGGAGGAACCACTCGGGTTCCATGAGCCACGCGAAAACCGCGAGCATCGGGGCGAACAGGAGAAACCGGCCCAGCACGCCCGCGAGACCGGGCCGGACGCCGGCGGCGCCCCACAGCGTCCGGCGGTCGAGGGTCGCGTCGCGTTTCAAGAGGATCAGGCAGGTGACCGCCGCCGCCCAGAGCACCGGGATCGGCGGCAGGTAGTTCGAAGGGACCGCCGCGACGAACACCGGTACCAACCAGAAGAATCCGATGAACTCCAGCCAGCGGCGCAGGCCCACGTCGGATCGTGATGTTCCGGTCTCGCGCATTCGGTCAGTACCGGATTCGATCGGGCATCGCCTGGTACGCCCGCCAGACCTCGAGCATGTCCGCCCGACCGAGTTCGGTCGAGGGGAGCGGCCGGGCGTCCCCGGGCAGGGCGAGCGCGTCGTTGATGTGCCCGTCGTCGAAACCGCCGTATTCGAAGGCGTCGCCGTGGTTGGAGGCGAAACGGATCGCCTTGACCCGGGCCCACCAGCAGGCGGCGTAGCACATCGGACAGGGTTCGCCGGTGGTGTAGACCACGCAGTCCTCGAGCACGTGGGTTCCGAGGGTCCGGGCGGCCGACCGGATCGCGACCATCTCGGCGTGGGCCGTGGGGTCGCCCTCCGCCAGCACCTGGTTCGCCCCCTCCGCGACGATCCTCCCGTCACGGACGATCACGCATCCGAACGGGCCGCCGGCCTTCGCTTCCAGGGCGTTGTGGCGGGCGATCTCGATCGCTCTTCGCATGAAGACGGATTCGTCGGTCATCTTGGTTTCCGCGGCGTGTTCAATCGGACTTCTCGGGAATCTCCACCAGCGTGTAGTACGCGACGGGATGGAGAAGGGTATCTCCGGCCTCGTCGCGGACCCCGTCCAGGCGCAGCTCGTGGACGTAGCCGGCCCGGAGCGGATCGCAGGTCAGGTCCACGGTCAGGTTGTCGCCCGAGATCTGGGCGAGCTTCACGACGACCGGCGCCGTGTCGACCTCGGGGCTGCCGTAGGGCGAGTGCAGCAGGTAGGTGTAGCTCGTCATCGAGTAGTTCGACGGTTCGCTCGCGGTCGCGGGATCCGCGGCCCGGGTGAACGTCAGGCGGAAACCCTTCGGCGTCGCCTCCATCCGCTGCACTTCGAACGGCACCTCGCCCGTCCATTCGAGTCGCTGCATGCCGTAGGGTCGGGTCCCCTTCGATCCCCATCCGCGGTTGGTCATGCCCGCGACGAGCGATCCCCCCTCGCCCATCTCCACGCGGATGATCCCGCACTCGAATCCGCTTCGGAAGGGGAACACCGCGCCCTGCACGTGTCCGTTCACCTCCTCGGTGAAGATCCGGTAGACGGCGGCGTGGTGCTGGTCCCCCATGAACGCCTGTCCCTTGAAGAAGGGGCCGAGGGCGCCGTCGACGTCCCAGACGACCTCGCCCGGACTCTGGCCGCACTTGTTGTAGGGGAACCAGACCACCGGCATCTTGAAGCCCGGAATGCGATCCGCCGCTTCGGGCATCGGGATGCCGTCGGGGATTTCGCCGGGGAAATCCACCAGCGACTCGGGACGCTTCGTGCTCGCGATGCCCCATGGATGGCCGTGGAAATCACCTCGCTCGATGATCGACATCTTGCTCGCGCCGCACCACTCCCCCTGGTTGTCGGTGTAGTACAGGTTCCCGTCCGGCCCCATCTCGACGCCGCACGGCGAACGAAGGCCCGCGGCCTCCGCGTGCATCGCCCCGTCCTCGTCCACCCGGATGGCCCAGCCGCGCCAGTCCTTCTTTCCGAACGGTTCGCTGCCGAACGGTCGGTTGAGGGTGAGCCAGAGATCACCGTCCGCATCGAAGACGGGTCCGAAGGTGTATTCGTGGTAGTTGCCGCTGATCGCCCAGTCGTCGCACACCGTCTCGACCCGGTCGACCCGCCAGTCCCCGTCGAGGTCGACCATGCGGGAGACCTCGCCACGCTGCGCGACGTGGACCGGTCCGTTCCAGGACCGGCCTTCCGCGATGGCGGCACGACGTTCGACGTCGAGGTCGGGATGGACCGCGAGTCCGAGGGGTTCCTGCAGGCCGTCCGCGTACCTGATGAAACGAATCCGGTGCGGGTCGTCGGCGGTCGCCTCGTCCTCGGGGGTTCCCGCGAGCACCGAGACGCTGGGGGAGGATTCGTAGGCGTTCTCCACGATCCAGACGTCGCCGCGACGGGTCGCGGTCATGATCCGACCACCACCGAGCGGGAGGATCGCGCCGACCTCGTGGGTCACGCCCTCCGGTTCCGGGACGTCCACCAGGCGCCAGTACGTCGACTCGTCCGCCGCCGTGACGGTGCCGAAGGCGAGGGTCGCGAGACCGATCACGCAGGCCGTTCGAATCGAACCGGACGCTCCGAGGTTGTTCATGGTTCTGCCTTCCGGGTGATTCACCAGGCGAGCTCCACTTCGAAGGCGCCTTCGAAGTCCACGTCCTCCCGCCCGACCATCCTCAGCGGGACCTTGATGATCAGTTCCATCATGCCGCCCGGATCCTCGCGGACGAACGAATCGCCGCCCGACACCCGCACGGTGCGTTCGCCGTCGATCCTCCAGATCCGGTTCCGACCCTCGCCGGCGGCGAGTTCGATGGAGGTCGCGATCGCGGCCCGCATGTAGAGGTCGCCTCGTCCGGCGTCGCTTCCCACGGTGAACCGCCGGACGAGGGTGGTCCCACCCTCGGCGATCCTCGGCAACGGACGTTCGGTGATCCGGACCCCGTCGAGTTCGCTGTTGAAGGCGGGTCGCCGGTCGGCGTCGCGCGTGATCCCCGCGAACCGCCATGCCCCGTTCCGGACGCCGGCGGCGTCCCTCGCGTTCGCGGCCGGCCACGGTGCGTCCCGCGTCTCGAGCATCGCGATCGCGGGTCCGTCCGGCATCTGGAGCACCGAACGGCCCTCGGGCGCCTCGAGCTGGCCGGCCCGGCCCCGCCACGTCCCTTCCGCATCCATGAACGCCCCGCGCCAGGCCTTCGCGAGCCTGGCGTGCTCCGCGTCCCACGCGAAGTGGAGGTTCTCGGGCAGCCCGACCGCGATGGTCCGCGGGCTCACGTCCCGCATGAAGGTGCCGAAGAGGATCGGTTCGTCGATCGGGATCAAGGCGTACTCGCCGGCATCGGGCACCACGCCCCGGGGAAGCGGCATCGACTCGCCCAGGGAGAGGTACGAGCGGATCGCGTCGACCTGCTTCACGGGATCGCCGCCCAGGATGTCCGGGAGGATCCGTTCCTTTCCGCCGTCGCCCCAGGATGCGGTCATCCGGGTGCCGGGATTCGATCGCTGCGGATCGAGGAGGTGCTTTCGAAACCAACCCGGTCGGATCCGCGCGTGCATCGTCGCGAGATCCACCGCGGGCACCCCGAGGGAGGGATGACCGGCGACGTCGTGGCACTGGACGCAGGAGACCCCGTCGGTTCCGACGAGGGCGTGGCCCGCGGCGACCAGCGCCGCGTCGAACCGGGGTTCCCGGGCATCGGCGCCGAGCGCGTCCGCCGCCGCGAGATTCGCGACGAGATCGTCGGTCTGCGGCCGGCCGAAGATCGGCATCCGGGTCGTCATGTACGGACGGACCTTGGTGCCGTCGGCGAGGGTGGATCGCAGCGCATCCAGTCGGAGCTTGTTCCCCACCCCGTCGAGGGGCGGGGGGATCCGTCCCTCGTCGCCCATCTCCGCCTCCTCGTTCGAGACGAACCGGGTCTTCGCCTCGGTGGAAGGACCCCCGACGCCGGGGCGTTCGTGACAGGCGATGCAGTCGAGTCGGACCATGGCGTGGTCGACCGCGATCTCGGCGGGAAGCGGTTCGAGGAGCGCCGCGGCGTTCGACACGAAGGCGTCGAGCAGCGCGAGTTCCTCGAGTTCGAAGCCGTAGTCCGGCGCGTTGGGGGGGACGTCCGGCGAAAGGCAGCCCCGACCGGCGACCAGCGACGCGAGCGGCGGCGTCCGTGCGAGTCCGCCGATCCGCGGGAGCTCGGGGACGTGACAGGCGCTGCAGCCGGTCTCGGCGAAGCGTTCCGCCCCGCGTCGAGCGAGTTCCGAGTCCGGTTCGAACTCCGGCCATCCCGCGTCGAGCACCACGGTGTCGCTGAAGAACGCCTCGGCGGGCACCGGCTGTCGAGGAACGCCCGGGCCGCTCCACGAAAGGGAGAGCTCCTCGCCGCCCGATGCCTCGAACATCCCGATGTCGATCGAATGCCGTCCGGCCTCGAGTTCGACCGATCCACGCTCGACCACCGCGCCGTGGATGCCGGGATTCGCGACGACCGTCCGGCCGTCGATCTTCAATCCGGAACCGTCGTCGGAGGTCAGGTAGAAGTTCCATCGGCCCGAGGTCGGAATCTCGATTTCGCCGGAGAGATGCAGTCCGTAGTTGTCGCGACCCCGATAGGGGCCGACGCTCGGGACCGGGACGCGGACCGGCGCCGCGTCGCCGCCGACGGCGTCGATCGGGCCGACGCCGTCGAATTCGCCCTCGAAGAACTCGAGTCGCAGGCCCGGCCTCGACGCGGTCGTCCTCGTCATGCCCCCGCCGGACAGGAGGAACGCGGCGATCGACCGGCTCTCGTCATCGTCGAGCGACAACGACGGCATGCGTCCCCCGGGATGGACGGCGAGCGGATCGGCCAGGAAACGCGCAAGCGTCTCGAACGCCCACTCGCTCGTGAGGTCGTCGAACCCGACCCCCTCGCGCGGATCCGCGCCGTGACACGCCGTGCACCCGACCGACTTCCAGAGGTGCTCGCCCCGGGTGATCCGCGCCGTGGAGATCTCCATCCGCGTTTCATCGACGGGGATCGGTCCGCCCTGTTCCACGAGAAAGTGGACGAGCTCCTCCACCGCCACGGCGCGCTCCGCCTCGTCCAGTCCGTGAAGAAGGTCCGGCATTCGGAGGCCGGACTCCGCACCGTGCCCTCGAACCCGGGTCCGGATGGCGGCGGGTGAGAGTCGCGCGCCCCCCCCGCCGTCGCCGAGGATGCGTGGCGCGGTCGCGATGCCGAGCCGTCGGTCGACGTCGGGCTGCGCCTCGTGGCATGCCGTGCAGGACGCGTCCGCGACGAGATTCTCGGCGGGCCGAGATCTCCATCCGACCGTCGCCGTGTCGACGCCTCCATCGGGATCCTCGCAGCCGACGGACGCGAGCGGGATCGCGAGGCCGATCGCGATCGCGGAGATCGAGACGGAGGATCCGCCACCGGTCTTGCTTCGGATCTTCACGATGATCTCCCGAGGAGAGGAACGCACAACTCCGGATGGTAACGGTGGGCTCGCGAGGGACCTCGCATGTTTTGGGTGAAAGCCGCGGGTAACCAGTTGATTTGCACGCGGATGCGCCCCGCACCAGTCATGAGGCGAGTACCGTGCGGGCATGACGTCCGCGGTCGCACGAAAAATCGAAGATCGAGGTCCCGGACCGACCGGCCGAATCGAATCGAGCCCGTGGCGACGCATGGGCCTGGCGTCCACCATCCTGCTCGGGCTCCTTCCGGGTTGCATGGTGGGGCCCGATCCGACGCCTCCGGCGGTCGTGGTCGCCGATGCCTGGCACGAGGACCTCGTGGAGGGACTGAGTCGCGCCGAGGTCGACCCCGGTGCCTGGTGGCGGGCGTTCGACGATCCCATCCTCGTCGATCTGGTGGCGACCGCCGAACGAAACAACTTCGACCTCCGGACCGCCGCCAGTCGGATCCGGGAGGCCAGATCCCTCTACGGCATCGCGGCGGCCGACCTTTATCCCGAGATCAACGCGAACGGCGAAGCGGAGTTCCTCGACGGCAACCAGGCCAACAGTTCGGGCCTGCCGGTCTCGGACCAGAACTTCTACAGCCTCGACCTCGACTTCGGCTGGGAGATCGATCTCTGGGGCAAGGTCCGCCGCGGCATGCAGGCGGCGGAGTTCGATCTCCAGGCGCAGATCGAGGACGCCCGCGACATCCTGGTCACCATTCGCGCCGAAGTCGCGCGAAGCTACATCGAGGCACGATCGCTCCAGGGCCAGGTCGAGGCGCTGCGGCGGATCGTCGCGGCCCAGGCCGAGACCGTGACACTGGCGAAGGCGCAGTTCCGCCAGGGCGTGGTGACCGAATTCTCGCTCCTCCAGGCCCAGGCCCAGTTGCAGGCGTTCGAGGCGAAGGTGCCGTCGCTCGAGTACGAGCTCGCGGCGGCGGTCAACCGGCTCTCCGTCCTGATCGCCGAGCCCGGAGGCCCGCTTCAGGATCGCCTCGCGTCGACCGCGGGGGAACTGGGCGTCCCCGATCCCCCGAAGGAGATCGCGGTCGGCATTCCCGCGGACGTCATCCGGCGCCGGCCCGACATCCGGGCCGCGGAGCGACAGGTCGGCGCCGCGGCCGCGAACATCGGGGTCGCGGAAGCGGCGCTGTACCCCTCGCTTCGTCTCAGCGGTCAGGGCGGATACAGCAGCACGCAGTTCGATCGCCTCGTGAATCCCTCCAATCTCGGGGGACTGCTCGCGATCGAGGTGTCCTGGCCCATCTTCACGGCAGGCCGGCTCCGATCGGTCGTCGACGTGCGCAACGAGCAGGCCTACCAGGCGCTCATGTCCTACGAGGCGACGGTGGTCGGGGCGATCGCCGACGTCGAGACGGCGCTCGTCGCCTACGGCTCGAGTCTCCGGGAGCAGACGCGTCTCCGGCAGGTGGTCGACACCTACGATCGCGCCGCGACGCTCGCGACGTCCCGGCTGGAGCAGGGCGTCGACGACCTTGAATCGCTGCTGGATCTCGAACGGGAGCTGCTCGCCGCGGTGCAGGACCTGGCCGTCGTCGACGGCCAGGTCGCGGCGAACGCGGTGGGCATCTACAAGGCCCTCGGTGGATCTTGGAAAATCGAGGAGAACACGATCGACGCGACCGCGACGGCCGTGATGATGGAGGACGGGCGATGAACGAAGGACCGAACCGGCGGACCGGATGCGCGTTGGTGGCCCTCGTCCTGCTGGGCGCGGCCTCGTCCGTCGTCGGGTGCGAGCGGGCGGCGGCGAAGACGACGACCAAGGCGAAGAAGTTGCCGCTTCCGGTCACGGCGGTGGCGTCCGACAAGATGGACGTTCCCGACATCCGGCGATATCCGGGGAACACCGTGGCCGTCCGTCAGGCCACGCTGGAGGCCCGGATCACCGGTTTTCTCGAGGAACGTCGCTTCGAAGAGGGCACGTCGGTCTCCGCCGGCGACACGATGTTCGTGATCGAACCGCCACCGTACGAGGCGCAGGTCCTCGAAGCCGAAGGCCAGCTGTCGGCCGCCAGAGCCACCCTCGACACGGCGCGGATCGAGTTCGCCCGCAACGAACCGCTGGTCGCGTCCGGCGCCATCTCGGCCCAGGCGTTCGATCAGTACCGCGCCAATCTCGAGACGGCCGCCGCCCAGGTCCAGGTGGCCCAGGCGAACCTCATCGAGGCGGAGATCGATCTCGGCTACACGGAGGTCGTGGCGCCCTTCGACGGGCGGATCGGCCGGCGTTTCGTCGACGTCGGCAACCTGGTCGGTCCCGGCATCAACGAGGACCTCGCGCTGTTGGTGGACCTCGACCCGATGCGGGTGGTCTTCCAGCCCGCGGGGACCGAGCTTCCGGACTTTCTCGTCGCCTGGCCCGCGACCGACGTCGCCGTCAAGGTCACGGTTCGCGGCACCACCACCTCCCGGGCCTACGAAGGTTCGCTCGACCTCGTGGACAACGAGGCCGCCACCGACAGTTCGACCTTCATCGCCCGTGCGAGTTTCCCGAACACCGACCTGCGACTGGTGCCCGGTCTGTTCGCCGACGTGGAGGTGGATCTGGGCACGCTGCCCGGGCGGGTGGTCGTCCCGGTCGAGGCGATCCAGACCGAGCCGCAGCAGGCCTTCGTCTGGACGGTGAAGGAGGACGAGCTGGTCCGCGCCAACGTGGCCCTGGGTCCCCAGTGGAAGGACCTCCGGGTCGTGACCGGTCTGGATCCGGGTGTCCCGGTGGTGGTCGAGGGGAATCCCTACATGCTGAAGTCCGATGTCACGGTCCGGGCCAAGACCGTGTCGATGGACGCGTGGCGGAAGGAGGTCGCCGACAAGAAGAAGGAGGCGGCCGATCCGTCGAAGGGTGGGAAGCACCCGGGCCAGAGTCACGTCGCCAAGCAGGCGATCCATCCCGAGGCCGCCAGCGGTCACGAGGGAACGTCGAAGTGATCGTGCACCGATCCGCCCATTCCGGGAGCGCCGCGTGACCCGCTTCTTCATCGCCAGGCCGATCTTCGCCACCGCGATCGCGATCCTCATGGTCGTGGTCGGCATGGTCTCCATCTACACCCTGCCGGTCGCGTTGTTCCCGCCGATCGTGCCGCCGACGGTGCAGATCACCGCCGGCTACCCCGGCTCGAGCGCCGACGTGGTGGCGCGGGTGATCACCACGCCGTTGGAGCAGCAGATCAACGGGGTCGAGGGCATGATCTACATGTCGAGCAACTCGACCTCGAACGGCGCGAGCGCGATCACCGTGACCTTCGAGGTCGGATACGACGTCGACATCGGCGCGGTGGACATCCAGAACAAGGTCCAGACCGCGTTGGGGCAGCTTCCGGAGGTCACCCAGCGGTCCGGGGTCGCGATCAACAAGGCCGAGACGGACATCACCTGTCTGCTCACCCTCTACGACCCGACCGGGAACTACGACAGCGCGTTCCTCGGCAACTGGGCCCAGATCAACCTCGTCGACGCCCTGAACCGCCTGCCGGGTGCGGGACAGGTCACGAACTTCGGTTTCCTCGAGTATTCGATCCGGATATGGCTGGACCCCGACAAGATGTCGGCGACGGGCATCACGCCCAACCAGGTGGTGAGCGCGGTCCAGGCGCAGAACGTCGACGTCGCCGCGGGGCAGATCGGGGCTCCGCCCCTCCCCGACACCACCGCGTTCACCTACCAGTTGACCACCCTGGGCCAGCTCCGCGAGGCCGAGGACTTCGGGGAGATCGTGGTCGCGGTGCGCGACGGGGGCGTGGTCCAGATCAAGGACATCGGTCGCGTCGAGCTCGGCGCGCAATCCTACGCGTCATCCACCCGCTACCAGAACCAGCCCACGGCGCTGCTCGGCATCTTCCAGCGATCGGGCGCCAACGCGATCCAGCTCAGCAACCAGATCCAGGGCCTGATCGAGGATCTCAAGGCGAAGGGCCGCTTCCCCGACGGCGTCGAGGCGCTGATCACCTACGACAGCACCGACTTCGTCAAGGACAGCATGAAGGAACTGGTGATCACGCTGCTCGAGGCCATCGGGCTGGTGGTGATCGTGGTGTTCGTGTTCCTGCAGAGCTGGCGGACGACCATCATCCCGATCATCGCGATCCCCGTGTCGCTGGTCGCGACCTTCGCCATCCTCGCGGCGTTCGGATTCTCGATCAACACCCTGACCCTCCTCGGCCTGGTGCTCGCGGTGGGACTGGTGGTGGATGATGCGATCGTCGTCGTCGAGAACGTGGAGCGGCAGCTGGAGTCCGGACTCGCCAGGCGTCCCGCCGCGATCGCCGCCATGCGCGAAGTCACGCCGCCGATCGTCGCGACGACCGCGGTGCTGATGGCGGTCTTCGTGCCCACGGCGTTCATGCCGGGCATCGCGGGGCAGCTCTACAACCAGTTCGCGCTGACCATCGCCTTCTCGGTCGCCATCTCGGCGTTCAACTCCCTGAGCCTGAGTCCGGCCCTCTCCGGCGTGCTGCTCCGGCACACGTCGCGGGAGGATCGCATCAAGCCCTTCCGGATGTTCAACGAGGGCTTCGACCGGGTGTCGAGCGGCTTCAGTCGGTTCGTCGGGATGCTGGGACGCCGTCTCTGGTGGGCGGTGCTGATCGCGTTCGCGGCGCTCGTGCTCCTGACCTTCAACCGGTTCAAGGAGACGCCCACCGGCTTCGTTCCGCAGGAGGACCAGGGATGGTTCTTCGTGTTCATCGCCATGCCGAGCGGTTCCTCTCTGGAACGGACCGAGGCCGCCTGCGCCCAGGCGGGGGAGATCCTGATGGAGATGCCGGGCGTGCGCTACGTCAACACCGTCGCGGGCTACAACTTCCTCGACGCGTACGCGGACTCCGCCACGGGCGTGGTCTTCGCGATCCTCGATCCCTTCGCGGAACGCACCGTCGCCGACCAGCAGGTGCCCGGCGTGATCGAGGCGGCGAAACGAGAACTGTTCGCGATCGAAGGGGCCACGTGCATCCCGATCAATCCGCCCCCGATCCCCGGACTCGGTTCGACCGGTGGATTCCAGTTCGAGATCCTGGACCAGTTGAACCGCGGTTCCGATGCGCTGCTGGCGGCGACCCTCGAGTTCATCGAGAAGGCGGAGGCGCGACCCGAGATCGGCAACCTGCTCTGCGACTTCAAGACCGACGTCCCGCAGGTCGATCTGGAGATCGACCGGGTCGAGGCGACCCGGCTCGGCCTCTCGATGGCGGACGTCTTCCAGACGCTCCAGGTCCATCTCGGCGGTTTCTACGTCAACAACTGGAACAAGTACAACCAGGTCTACCAGGTGAACCTCCAGGCGGAGGGCGCCGATCGCATGTCCTTCGAGGACATCCTCGCTCTTCGCGTGCAGAACGAAGAGGGCGACCAGGTGCCGCTCTCGCAGTTCGTGACCCTGAAGCAGGACGCCGGGCCGATGAACATCGCCCACTACAACCTCTACGAGTCGGCGCAGGTCATCGGCGGCCCGGCCAAGGGCAGGTCCGGTGGCGAGGCGGTGAAGGCGATGATGGAGACCGCGGAGGCCGAACTCGCGCCGGAGGGCTGGGGATTCGAGTGGACGGGGACCGTCTACCAGCAGTTGAAGGTCGGCAACATCGCGCCGATCATCTTCGGGCTCTCGCTCATCACGATCTTCCTGGTGCTCGCGGCGCTCTACGAGAGCTGGGCGATGCCGTTCGTGATCCTGCTCTCCGTCCCGCTCGCGGTGCTCGGGGCCCTCATCGCCCTCGACATCCGGATGCTCCCGCTCGACGTCTACGGCCAGATCGGACTGCTGATGCTGGTGGGTCTCGCGGCCAAGAACGCGATCCTGATCGTCGAATTCGCCAAATCGCTCCGCGAGGAGGGATCCGGGATCATCGAGGCCGCGATGGAGGCGGTCCGTCTCCGACTCCGGCCGATCCTGATGACCGCGTTCGCCTTCATCCTCGGCGTGCTTCCGCTGGTGTTCGCGACCGGACCCGGCGCGAACGCCCGGCACTCGATCGGCACGACGGTGCTGGGCGGGATGATCGCATCGACCTTCCTGAGCCTGCTCATCGTGCCGGTGATCTACATCGTCGTGGAGTTCGCACGCGAACGGATCTTCGGCATCCGGAGCGACGATCCGGCACCGGGCGAGGCCTCGTCCGGGACGTCCGCCTGATCGATCCCGGGCGGTGCGGTCCGGCTCGGCCCGCGAAGAGGGGCTTGCGAAGCGCTCCGTTTCCGATACCGTCGAGGCATGAAGAACCCATCCGTACCCAGTCGTCGCGACTTCATCGCCGTCTCCGCGGTGGGAGCCGCGGGAGCCTTCATCCGCGGGAATCCCGCTTCGGCGGGACAGGACGAGGATGCCGCGAACGCGGATCCACCGAAGGCGGACGACGAGATCCGGGTCGCCGTGATCGGGCTTCGGGGCCGTGGCTGGAACCATGCGATGGGCTTCGCCCGGCTTCCCGGGGTCCGCGTGGTCGCGCTCTGCGACGTCGACTCCGAGGTCCTCGGGCGGCGCGTGGCGGAGTGTGCGGCGGGTGGCGAGAACCGGCCCGGTTTCAAGGTGGACGCGACGGGCGACGCCCGCACGCTGCTCGATCGGGACGACGTGGACGTGATCGCGATCGCGACGCCGAACCACACCCATTCGATGCTCGCGTGCTGGGCGCTCGACGCGGGCAAGCACGTCTACTGCGAGAAGCCGGTCTCCCACGTGGTCGAGGAGGGACGGCGGATCGTCGACGCGGCGAACCGCACCGGACTGGTCTGCGCCAGCGGGACCCAGGGACGTTCCGCGACCAGCGTCCGGGACGCGATGGCGTTCGTCCACGCCGGCGGACTGGGAAAGGTCCACTGCTCGCGAGGCCTCTGCTACAAGCCGAGGCGGTCCATCGGCGCGGACACCCGCCCGCGATTCGCCCCCGCGGCCGTCGACTACGACCGCTGGCTCGGTCCGGTCGCCTACCGGGCGCTGCGACGACCACGACTCCACTACGACTGGCACTGGGATCTCCACACCGGTAACGGCGATCTCGGGAACCAGGGGATCCACCAGATGGACATCGCCCGCTGGGCGCTCGAGGCCGACGCCATGCCGGCACGCGTCGATTCCGTCGGCGGTCGGCTCGGCTACGTCGACGCGGGCGACTCGCCGAACACCCAGGTCGCGGTGTTCGACTGTGGCGGAACGCCGCTGGTCTTCGAGGTCCGCGGCCTGCCGAAGGACAAGGCGTCCCAATCGGGAAGGTGGGAGATGGATCGCTACGAAGGGCAGTCGATCGGAAACGTGATCCACGGCGAGAACGGCATGGTCCGGGTGTCGAACTCCTACAACTGGGCGGACTTCGTCGATCTCGACGGCGTGAAGCAGCGGGAATGGAAGGGGGGCGGGGATCACTTCGCCAACTTCATCGAGGCGGTGCGGGCCGACGACCCGACGATCCTCAACGCGCCGATCGAGGACGGGCATCTCTCCTCCGCGTTCTGCCACCTCGGAATCCTCTCCCATGTCCTGGGTGAAGCGGCCGCGCCGGCGACCGTCGACGCCGCGTGGAGCGGTGACGCGATCGCGCTCGACGGCTGGCGCCGCATGAAGGCGCACCTCGACGCGAACCAGGTCGATCTCGCGGCGACCCCGGTCACGCTGGGGCGGACGCTCCGGGTCACGCCGTCGGGCGACGCGGTGGTGGGCGATTCCGAAGCCACCGCGATGCTCGTTCGGAACGCCCGCGCACCCTATGCCTTCTGAATCCGGTCCCGGAGCCGATGCCATGGCGGACAACACCGACTCCTCGCGACGGCACTTCCTGGCGGGCACGGCCGCATCCCTGGTCGCGGTTCCCGCCGCGTTCGCCGCCGCGATGCGATCGCACCCCGCCGTCGCGGGACATGGGCGGTCGGATCTTCGATTCGGCATGGTCACGTATCTCTGGGGTCGTGACCTCCCGCTCCCCGCGCTGATCGGCGCGTGCGAGGACGCCGGTCTCGACGGCGTGGAGCTTCGAACGACGCACGCCCACGCGGTGGAGCGGGGGCTCGACGCCGCGGCGCGACGGACGGTCCGCGATCGCTTCGGCGCGTCGCCGGTGGAGATCGTCGGGATCGGCAGCGACGAACGCTTCGATTCCCCCGATCCGGACCGGCTCGCCGCCGCGAAACGGGCGACCCTCGACTTTCTCGAACTCTCGGCGGCCGTCGGCGGCGGTGGCGTCAAGGTCAAGCCGGATTCGTTCCACCGAGGCGTGGACCCCGACCGCACCATCGAGCAGATCGGCCGGAGCCTCGGTGAGCTGGGGCCCGCCGCCTCGGATCTCGGGCAGGAGCTTCGGCTCGAGGTCCACGGCCAGTGCGCCGATCCGGCGATCATCGAGCGGATCATCGAGATCGCGGATCATCCCGCGGTCCGGGTCTGCTGGAACTCGAATCCGCGTGATCTGCGCGGGCGCGGTTTCTCGCGTCACTACGACATGCTTCGTCCGCACTTCGGCGGGACGGTGCACGTCCGCGAGCTGGGCGACGGGCGATATCCCTCCGCCGACCTGATCCGGAGACTCGTGGACGACGGATATCCGGGGATGGTGCTGCTGGAGGCGCACACGCCGCGACCACGACATCTGGTCAGCGCGCTCGGGAACCAGCAGGCGATGGCGGCGGCGATGGCGGCGGATCGGCGACACCGGTCCGAGGAGCCCGTCGGGGGGATCCGGATCGCCCCGCGGCGTCGCGCACCGAACATGCTCGACGTCCGGGCCGGGGACGAACTGGTGGCGACGGTCCGGCTCGGTTCCGCGGAGCGGACGCCGACGGTGTTCCCGTTGAATGCGCCGGGGGAACGCCTGGCGATCCGTGGATTCCCCTTCGCGCGGAATGCGGGGGATTCGACCGACCATCCGCACCATCGCGGACTCTGGTTCGCCCACGGCGACGTCGACGGTCACGACTTCTGGCACGATCCGAAGTGCCGGGCGAAGGTGCGTGAGCACGTCATCGAGGACGATGCCATCCGATTCGTCGCGGACTGGAGGCGGGACGGGCGTGCGATCGCGACCGAGACCCGGCGGATGCGCTTCTTCGCGACGCCGCGGCGCCATCGGATCGAGATCGAGCTGGAGCTGGCGCCGGTCGCGGAGTCGATGACGCTCGGTGACACGAAGGAAGGGACCTTCGGGCTCCGGCTCGCCCCGACCCTTCGCGTCGACGGCCCGGTGGCCCTCGGTCGGCTGGAGAACGCCGAGGGCCTGCTCGACGGCGAATGCTGGGGTCGCCGATCGGAATGGGTCATGGCGGAGGGCCCGATCGACGGCCGGCTGGTCCGGGTCCGGATCGACGATCTCGATCGCAATCCCCGGCATCCGACCTGGTGGCACGCCCGGAAGTACGGACTGCTGGCCGCCAATCCCTTCGGGCGACGGGCGTTCGAGGGTGGCGGGGAATCCGGCGCGATGACCGTCACCCGCGATGCGCCGCTGCGACTGGCCTACGCGGTGACGCTCGAGACCGGCGGGGCGTCGACCGCCGCGTCCGGCTGACCGGCGACCGGCGAGGCCGGTCCGCGTAGCATGTCCGGATGCGGGTCATCAGTCTGCTGCCGTCGGCCACCGAAGTCCTCTGCGCGGTCGGCGGGGAGTCGCTGCTGGTCGGTCGGAGCCACGAATGCGACTTTCCCGCGTCGGTCGGGGACCGCCCGGTGCTGACCGCGGCGAGGACCCACGCGGATTCCAGCGCGGCGATCGACCTCGAGGTCCGCGAGGCCCTCGGCGGCGAGGGGTCCGCCTCCGCGAGCCTCTATCTGCTCGACGTCGAACGGATGGTCGCGCTCCGCCCCGACGTGATCCTCACCCAGGATCTCTGCGAGGTCTGCTCGATCGACCTGGCCACGGTCCGCGGTGCGGCGGCATCGATGCCCGATCCGCCGGAGATCGTGAGCCTCGATCCCCACACCCTGATGGACGTGTTCGACGACCTGCTGACGGTCGGCCGGGCGGTCGGTCGGGAACGCGAGGCGGAGCAGGCGATGGTCGAGGCCCGTGACGCCTACTGGTCGGCGGTCGACTACGTGAACCAGTACGTCCCGGGACCGGAGACCCTCTTCCTCGAATGGATGGATCCGCCCTTCGTCGGGGGACACTGGACGCCCGGGCTGATCGAGGAGGCGGGGGGTCGGCATTCGCTCAACCCGGTCGGCGCGAAGAGCCGCCAGGTGACGCCGGACGAGATCGTCGAGGCGGCCCCCGCCCGGATCGTGATTTGTCCCTGCGGATACGACCTCGACGCCGTCCGACGCGAACTTCCCGCGCTTCAGGCATCCGCGTGGTGGCGCGAACTCCCGGCGGTGCGGGACGGCGCACCGGGCGCGGTGGTGATGGTCGACGGCAACGCGATGTTCAATCGTCCGGGACCGCGACTGGTCGATGCGTTCCGCTGGCTGGTGTCCTGGTACAACGACCGACCCGAGGTGCTCCCCCCCGATTTCCCGGTGGAGCCCGTTTCCGTCCCATCCTGACGGACCGGACGACCGTTCCTGCCCCTTCGGCAGTCCCGACCGCCTCGTTCCGCCCGAAATCGCGGTTGGCGTCGCTCCAGCGGGGTTCGGGCCGGCCATCGAACCGGCACGCAAGTTGCGTCCAGCAAGGGAGATCGACGCCGCCGGACCTTCGGGGCCGGACGTCGGGAATGGAGCTTCAGAACATGCAGATGGACCGATTCACCACCCTCGCCCAGGAGGTTCTTTCCAACGCCCAGTCGCTCGCGACCGGTCGCAGCCACGCCGAACTCACGCCCCTCCACATCCTCGCCGCGATGCTCGAGGATCGGAACGGCGTGGCGTCGTCGATTCTCGCGAAGGCGGGATTGCAGGCCGAACGGATCCGCGACGTCGCGGAGGCGGAACTGGGACGACGACCGCAGGCGACCGGGACCCAGCCCCGGACCGCCAACGCCACCATGGAGGTGCTGCAGCGGGCCGAACGGGAGGCGAAGGAACGGCAGGACGCCTACGTCTCGACCGAGCATCTCCTGCTCGGGTTGATCGAGGTGCCTTCCGACGCCCGCGAGGTCCTCGCGAGCTGCGGAGCGACGAGGACCGCCGTCGATGCGGCGATCGACGGGATCCGGAAGGCGTCCGGCGTCTCGCAGGTGAACGATCCCGACGCGGAGAGCAACTTCGAGGCCCTCAAGAAGTACGCCATCGACCTCAACGAGCGGGCCGCCGCGGGGAAGATCGATCCCGTGATCGGTCGCGACGAGGAGATCCGCCGCTGCATGCAGGTGCTCTCCCGCCGCACGAAGAACAATCCCGTCCTGATCGGGGAGCCGGGCGTGGGCAAGACCGCGATCGCGGAGGGGCTCGCCATCCGGATCGTCGATCACGACTGTCCCGAAGGCATGCGGAGTGCGCGGATCATGGCGCTCGACGTCGGCCAGCTGCTCGCCGGCGCGAAGTTCCGGGGCGAGTTCGAGGAGCGACTGAAGGCCGTCCTCCGGGAGGTCGCGGCGGCGGAGGGCTCGATCATCCTCTTCATCGACGAATTGCACACCATCGTCGGCGCCGGACAGGCCGACGGCGCGGTGAGCGCCGGCAACCTGCTCAAGCCCGCGCTGGCGCGGGGCGAACTCCGGTGCATCGGTGCGACGACCCTCGACGAGTACCGAAAGCACATCGAGAAGGACGCCGCGTTCGCCCGCCGGTTCCAGCCGGTGGTGGTGGGCGAGCCGAGCGTGGAGGACACCATCGCGATCCTTCGCGGTCTCAAGCCGCGCTACGAGGCGCACCACGGCGTCCGCATCCAGGACGGCGCCCTGGTGAACGCCGCCCGCCTGAGCGATCGCTACATCAGCGACCGGTTCCTGCCCGACAAGGCGATCGATCTCCTCGACGAGGCGAGTTCGAAGCTCCGGATCGAGAACGACTCGATGCCGACCGAGCTCGACGAGCTCCGTCGCCGCATCATGCAGCTGGAGATCGAGCGGGAGGCGCTGAAGCTCGAGAGCGAGAAGGACCAGGACGCGAGGAAGCGGCTCGATGCCATCGAGGAGGAACTCGCGTCGATCGAGGAGCGGAACCAGGCGCTCACCGCGAAGTGGGAGATCGAGAAGGGCGATCTCGATGCGATCAAGGAGGTGAAGGCCGACATCGATCGCAAGCAGACCGAGCTCGAGCAGGCGAAGCGACTCGGCGACTTCGAGGCCGCGAGCCGGATCCAGTACGGCGACCTGCGTCACCTCGACGAACAGCTGGTCGCCGCGGAGCAGGCGCTCCGCGAGCGCGAAGCGAACGGCGACGCCATGGTGAAGGAGGAGGTCGACAGCGAGATGATCGCCGCGGTCATCGCCCGCTGGACCGGGATCCCGGTGGATCGACTGGTCGAGGGCGAACGCGAGAAGCTTCTTCGGATGGAGTCCGTGCTCGGGAGTCGCGTGGTCGGCCAGGAGCCCGCGGTCCGTGCGGTGAGCGAGGCGGTCCGGCGGAGCCGGGCCGGTCTCGGCGAGGCGGACCGACCGATCGGATCGTTCCTCTTCCTCGGTCCCACCGGGGTCGGCAAGACCGAGCTCTGCAAGGCGCTCGCGTCGTTCCTCTTCGACACCGAGGAGGCGATGGTCCGCATCGACATGAGCGAGTACATGGAGCAGCATGCGGTGGCCCGACTGATCGGCGCACCTCCCGGATACGTCGGATACGAGGAGGGGGGACGTCTGACCGAGGCGGTGCGTCGCCGGCCGTATTCCGTGGTGCTCTTCGACGAGATGGAGAAGGCCCATCCCGACGTCTCCAACGTGCTGCTGCAGGTGCTCGACGACGGTCGACTCACCGACGGCCAGGGGCGGACCGTCGACTTCTCGAACACCATCATCGTGATGACCAGCAACATCGGAAGCCACCAGATCCTCGAGATGACCGAGGGCGGGGCGGTCCACGAGGAGATCGAGGTCCACGTCAAGGACCTGCTCAAGCAGCACCTGCGACCGGAACTCATCAACCGGATCGACGACACCGTGATCTTCCACCAGCTCGGTCGCGAGCAGCTGGAGGGGATCGTGGAGATCCAGGTGGACCTGGTCCGACGGCGTCTCGCGGATCGCGGGCTCGGCCTGGAAGTGGAGGCCGATGCCCTGCACGCCCTCGCGGCGGAGGGCTTCGACCCGCAGTTCGGCGCGAGGCCGCTGAAGCGCGTCGTCCAGCAGCGGATCGAGAACCCCATCGCGACCAGGATCCTCTCGGGCGCGTACGAGGAGGGCGACACCATCCTCGTGAGCATCTCCGGCGAGCAGTTCGGATTCGACCGCCGGCCGGCCCCGGCCGCCGGCCCGGAGATCGTGGACGCGGAACTCGTCGAGGATTGAGCCGGGCGGACGCGGGGCAGCGGCTAGGCTGGTCGCATGCCCGACCTTCCGCTCCATCGTCCGCTCGCCTGGCTCGTCCTCCTTCCGGCCCTCGCCGGCTTCGGATCCTCCGAGGCGACGGGCCAGGACGAACCGCGGCCGCTCTCCGTCGAGCGGATCTACGGTTCCGGGGAGTTCTCGGCGGCCGGGTTCGGTCCCGTCCGGTGGCTGGAGGACGGTGGCTACACCGTGCTCGAGCGGGACGAGGACGGCCAGTCCGAGATCGCCCGGTACGACCCCGGGACCGGAGAACGCACGGTGCTGGTGGCGGCCGCCAGCCTGACGCCGGCGGGATCCGCGCGGTCGCTTCCGATCGCGGACTATCGATGGTCGGCCGACGGCCGGAAGCTCCTCGTGTTCACGAACACCCGGCGGGTCTGGAGACGGCACTCGAGAGGCGACTACTGGGTCCTCGATCTCGACGACGGCGGGCTTCGACGGCTCGGCGGGGATCTCGAGCGAACCCGCTTCCAGTTCGCCAAGTTCTCGCCCGACGGGGATGCCGTGGCCTTCGTCCATCGAAACGACCTTCATGTCGAACCGCTCGACGGGGGGTCCCCGGTGTCGCTGACCCACGACGGATCGCCCACGCTCATCAACGGCACGTTCGACTGGGTCTACGAGGAGGAGTGGTCGCTGCGCGACGGGTTCCGCTGGAGCCCGGACGGCCGACGGATCGCCTTCTGGCAGATCGACGACGAGGGCGTGGAACGGTTCCCGCTCGTCGACCTGACGTCGAACACGTATCCGGACATCGAGTGGATCCACTACCCCAAGGCGGGCACCACCAATCCGAAGTGCCGGATCGGGGTCGTCGACGTGGTCCGTGGTCCGACCGATGCGGACGGGCGCCGGCGGATCGAGCCCGGCGGCGAGGTCCGCTGGATCGATCTCCCGGGTGACCTCCGCGACGACTACGTCGCGCGGATGGAATGGACGCCGGACGGGCATCTGCTGGTCCAGCGGGTGAATCGGCGACAGGACACGGTGACCGTGCTCGACGTCGATCCAGTCGACTGGACGCCCCGGGTGGTCTTCGAGGACCGCGACGAGGCGTGGGTCGAGGTCTGCGACGACGTGGTCTGGCTCGACCCGGACGGAAGGCGATTCACCTGGACGAGCGAGCGCGGCGGATGGCGACAGGTCTGGATCGTCGATCGCGACGGCGGCGAACCGGTCTGCCTGACCCCGCGATCCGAGGACGTCACCTCGGTGCTGAAGATCGATCCGGCGGGCGATCGGCTCTGGTTCCTGGCCGCGCCCGGCGATCCGACCCGTCGGTACCTGCACATGCAGCCGCTCTCCGGCGGCGAACCGCTCCGGGTCACGCCGGACGACCAGCCGGGATGGCACGACTACCAGATCTCCGACGACGGACGATTCGCCGTCCACCGCTGGTCATCGAGCACGGTGCCGCCGCAGGTCGAACTCGTGCGACTGCCCGGGCATGAGGTCGTCGACCACTTCCCCGCGATCCGCAACGAGACCCTCGCGTCGAGGATCGACGCGCTGGCGCCGGTCGAGCGCTCGTTCTTCGAGGTGACGCTCCCCGACGGGACGATCCTCGACGGCTGGATGATGTTCCCGCCCGACTTCGATCCCGACGCGGGGCGATGGCCGCTGGTGATGTACGTCTACGGGGAGCCCGCCGCGACCACCGTCAACGACCGATGGGACGGGGGGAACCTCTGGCATCGCCTGCTCGCGGAACAGGGATACGTCGTCGCGAGCGTCGACAACCGGGGGACGCCGGCGCCGAAGGGGCGGGCGTGGCGGAAGAGCGTCTACGGGGAGGTCGGCGTGCTGGCCTCGGAGGATCAGGCGAACGCGGTCCGGGCGCTGCTCGAGACCCACGACTGGATCGATCCGGAACGCGTCGGAAGCTGGGGATGGTCGGGCGGGGGATCGATGACCCTGAACGCGCTGTTCCGTCATCCGGACCTCTATGCGGCGGGGATCGCGGTCGCCTTCGTCTCCGACCAGCGCTACTACGACACGATCTACCAGGAGCGTTTCATGAACACCCCGCAGGCGAATCCGGAAGGGTATCGGGCCGGTTCGCCGATCCACCATGCGGCGGGGCTCGGGGATCCGGTGCTGCTCGTCTACGGCACGGGCGACGACAACTGCCACTACCAGAACCTCGAGGCGCTGGTCGACGAACTCGTGCGACTCGGCAAGCCCTTCGACCAGCTCTCGTACCCGAACCGGAGCCACGGCATCCACGAAGGCCCTGGAACCACGCGACACCTGCGGAATTCGATGCTGCGTTGGTGGCACCGCAATCTTCCATCCGGTCCGCAGCCCGCGGAATGACCTCGCGAGCCCGGTCGTCCCGATCGGAGCTTCGGATATCGGCCGCCGCGCGCCCCGGCAATCCGCACGATCGTCACCACCGCTCGAGCGGCGTCGCGTCGACCCGCACATTCCGCGCCGCCGCGCGTCGGCCCGTTCTCCATCGTCTTCGCCGCTTGCCCCGCGATGCACGCGGGGCACTCTTGTCGTGTCGTCCGCGGATCCCGGCACCGGTGGCCGGAATCCGCTTCGAGCGTCGGCGACTCAAGGAAATCGAAGACATGAAGATCAGCACCCTCGCCCTGTTGTGCAGCCTCCCCGCCTCCTTCGCCACGTCGATCGCCGCCGCGGACGTGATCGAACTGGAACTCGGTCGCATCCGCTTCAACGGAGACACCAGCGACTACACGTACGAGGGATCCCACGCCGACCTCATGGGAATCGACTACGAGGGCGACCCGCATCTCCGCACCGTGGCGACGGTCGATCTCGGGACGATGTTCTCCCGGATGGACATGGGCGCGATCCGCTGGATCCGCGTGCAGGACACCGGGATCAACGGGTACGTCGAGGGAATGAGTCCCGGTGCGGACATCGATCTCTTCTCGGTGGCCGGTCGGCCGGACGGCATCTCGATCGACTACGCGTACGACGGCCCCAACCCGATCTACCAGGACTTCACCAGCAGCCAGCTGGCGTCGGAGGTCGGTGCCGTCGACATGGATTTCGGGGGCGACGACGACTCGCCGTGGTGGGTGTCGCTCGGGGATTCGGGATCGCTGCTCATGACGTTCGACGGATGGCCGCCCATCGACGACGCCGGTGACGACGACGCGAACGACGGTGGTGACGAAGGCGATTCCGGGGACGGCGATGCCGGAGGTGGCGACGACTCCGGCGATTCCGGAGACGACGGCGGTCCGGGCGACGTGGAGGACGACGGCCCCGTGTTCGAGTTGCCGGGACCCGTGCCGGGACCGATGAAGCCGGGTCACGCCGACGGCGGCATTCTCCTGCCCTCGTTCGACCTCTCGGGCTTCCAGCTCCGGCTCAACGAAGTCTCGCCCTCGCCGGAGTGGATCTCCGTCACGATCGGCTACGAGATCGCCGGCTCCCAGCAGGTGGTTCCCGGACCGGCGATGCTCCCCGCCGTGTTCGCCGCGGCCGGCCTCCTTCGTCGACGACGACGATGAGTCCGGATCCGTGGCTGAACCGCCATGCTCGCCGCTAGAGTGGTGGGCATGGCGGTTTTCACGTACCAGGCCAGGGACGTCGGTGGAAGACGCGTCGACGGGCGACAGGAGGCGGCCAGTCGCGCCGCGATCGTCTCCGAACTGCAGTCGCGAGGACTCACGCCGATCGCCGTTCGCGAAGCGATGGTCAAGACGCGCGACCGCAAGCGGATTTCCGACCGGCGGCTCGCCGGTGCGTACGGACAGCTCGCGGATCTGCTCAAGGCAGGCGTCCCGCTGCTTCGTTCGCTGGGTCTGGTCGCTCGCGGCAAGAGCGATCCACGGCTCGCGGCGGCGATCGGCGGCATCGCGGAGCGGGTGGCGGAAGGCGAGCGACTCGCGGACTCGATGCGCTCGATGGGGGGATTCCCCGAGATCCACATCGCGATGGTCCAGGCGGGGGAACGAGGGGGATTCCTCGAGGAGGTGCTGTCGGAACTCTCGACCTTCCTCGAGCACCAGGCGGAGCGACGAGCCACGGTCCTCGGAAACATGATCTACCCGGTGATCCTCCTCCTCGTCGGGATCGGCGTGATCGTGGCGGCGCTGGTCCTCTTCGTCCCGAAGTTCCAGGATTTCTTCGGTGAGATGGAACTGCCGCTCGCGACCCGGATGCTGCTGGGCATGTCGGATCTCGTCACCGGCTGGTGGCCCGTCGCGGTGGTGGCGGTGTTCGTCGGGGTGGCCGGCTGGCTCTTCATCCGCGATCGTCCCGGGATCAGGCATCGGGCGGCGGGGATCCAGTTGCGACTCCCCCTCTTCGGGGACCTGGTCCGGACCATGGCGGTCGCGCGGTTCACGAGGATGCTCGGGACCCTGCTCGCCAACGGCATCCCGCTGCTGGCGTCGATGCGGATCAGCCGCGAGGCGGCGGGGAACCCGCTGCTTGCGGATGCGATCGACGCGGCCGCGGAGGCCGTGGGCGGCGGCGAACCGCTGGCGGGGCCCCTGGAGCAGAGCGGGCTGTTCGGCGAGGAGGTCGTCGAGATGATCTCGGTGGGCGAGAGTGCGAACAACCTCCCGGTGGTGCTGGTCGGGATCGCCCGGAACGCGGAGCGACGGACGGACCGGATCCTCGAGACGATGCTCAAGTTGATGGAGCCGGCGATGCTCCTGGTGCTGGCCGGGGCGGTGATGTTCATCTTCCTGGCCCTGGTCGTGCCGATGATGTCGTTGAGCTCCCAGATCGATTAGAAGTCGGGACCGGTGGTGGAAAGCCCCCCCCGGAATCGAAACCTCCGCGGGCGAGGGCGGTAGACTCACCGCAACGCCCATGATGGCCACTCCCGGCGGAGCCGCCGGACGAATCGGAAGCAAGGAAGGATCCACCAGATGTCCCAGACCATTCGACGCCCCCGCCCCGCGAGCCGCCGGGCCTTCACGATCCTCGAACTTCTGATCGTGATCGGGATCATCCTCGCGATCGGGGGCCTGGTCCTCGTCAACGTGCTGGGTGCGAGCGAGAAGGCGGA
This sequence comes from Planctomycetaceae bacterium, assembly GCA_002684855.1. Taxonomy (GTDB): domain Bacteria; phylum Planctomycetota; class Phycisphaerae; order Phycisphaerales; family SM1A02; genus UBA12014. Next base: position 50,089 of record NYWD01000069.1, read on the forward strand.
CAAGTCGCTGGTCCAGGCGCAGATCCAGGCCTTCAACCGCGCGCTCGAGCAGTACAAGGTCGAGATGAAGCGGTACCCCTCCGAGGACGAGGGGCTCGTGGTGCTCTGGGACAAGGAGCAGGTCGAGGACGAGGAGGAACTCGCACGGTGGGGCGGTCCGTACCTGAAGGAGCCCAACACCACCGACCTGTGGGGCAACGAGTGGATCTATCGGAATCCCTCCGAGATCGAAGGCGTCGCCTACGACATCGTCTCGATCGGACCCGACAAGGAGGAGGGCACCGATGACGACATCACCAGCAACGACGGGAAGTCCGGTGCCGACGGTGAACCGCTGGACGACTTCAGCGACTTCTCCCCGAGCGGCGGCTGAACCCGCCCCGGTCGCGGTCCCCCGGGGCCTGACCCTGCTCGAGATCATCGTGGTCATCTCGATCCTCCTCGCGGCGGGGGCGATCGCCGTCCCCTTCACGTTCGCGGAACTGGAGCGGCGTCGGCTCGTGCTGATCGAGGATCGACTCTCGATGCTGGTCCAGTTCGCCCGCGTGGAGTCGCGTCGAAGCGGCGTTCCGATCGAGGTCCTGGTCGCGGCGGACGGGCGCGGCGTCGAGGCGATGCGCATCGACGTCGAACAGCTCGACCTCGATGCGACGGCCGGCGCGGATTCCTTCGAAGGCCTGTCCGTCGACGGCGATCGCGGTGGATCCGACCCGGGACGCCGATTCGCCTCCGCCTGGGCCCGCCACGACCTGGAGGACGGTCGCCTCGTCCCACCGCCGGACGGGACCGAATCCGACCTCTTCGACGACGCCTTCATGCCGACGGCCCCCGGAACGGAGGACGGCCTCGAGTCCTTCGACGCGATCGAGGATCCATGGCCCGGCCGCACGCGGTTGGCGATCTTCTTCCCCGACGGCACGTCCGTGACCACCGCACCGGCGGTCGTGGAGTCGACGCGGGGCGCCCGGAAGTGGACGATCGATCGCTGGAGCGGTCGATCCACGTTCGAGACCGTCGCGCCGGAACAAGGCGACGGATCCCCGCTCGATCCCGCCGACGCGGGCGGGGATTCCGTGGAGATCGATGACTTCGGTGATCTCGAAACCGGCCGCCGGGAGGCCGCCGGCGCCGATCCGGGGACCGGATCGTGACCGAGGTTCGGACCGTCTTCCGCCTTCGACGTGGCGGTCTCCTGCTGGAGACGCTCGTGGCGATGGCGATCTTCATCGGCGTCGCGACCTTCTCGCTCGCCGCCGTTCGCGACGGCATCGCCGCGGCCGAACGCGCTCGACTGCGACTCGTCGCGGTGGGCCTCGCGAGCAGTCGGGTCGCGGAGGTCGAGGCGGGAATCGTCTCCCCCTGGTCGGTCGGCGAGGTCGACGCACCGGACGGGACGGACGGGTTCGAATCGGACCCGACGCCGTTGCGGGTGGAGATGGAGGCGGCGCGATCCGGATTCGACGGACTCGTCCGGGTCGTGGTGAGCGTCTTCGAGCGGAATCCCGACGGGTCGACGCCGACGGACGCCCGTCGGCTCGCGAGACTGGTCGCGCTCGTGCCCGACATCGCGGGCGAGGAGACCGGCGTCGCGGACGAATCCGAACCGGGCTCGTCGTCGGCCACCGAGGAATCCTCACGATGAATCTTCCCCTTCCGGTTCGTCGGAGTCCTCGATCGCTCCGGGGATTCACCCTCCTCGAGGTGCTCCTCGCGCTGGGGATCATCGTGCTCCTGTTCGCGGCCATGACGACGGTGTTCGACGACCTCGTCGATGCCCGCACCCGGGTGGACCGATCGATGGCGAGGACCGAGGGCGTCGTCGCGGCCCTCGAGCTCCTCGCCCGATCCGCGGATTCCGTGGTCACCACCGGCCTCGCGGGCGAGGCGGGCGTCGTGGGGGATGCGACCTCCATCCGCATCGTGCGAAGCGGCGTGGCGACGGTCCGACTCGCCGACGAGTCGTCGTCGATCTCGCCGATCCAGGATCGACATGCGGTGGAGCTCGCCTTTCGCGACGGTGGACTCGTGGTCCGCGACGAGGACGACGGCGACACGCGGACGCTCGTCGACGGCATCTTCGCGATCCGATTCCGCTACCACGACGGCCGAGCCTGGTCCGCGTCGTGGAACAGCGACGACTCGGGGCTCCCGGTGGCCCTCGAATGCTCGATCTGGACGACGCCGTGGCCGGACGCCGCATGGCCGGCGTGGATCCCCGAGCCGGAGATGGAACGCGGGTCGGCGGTCGGATCCGAGCTCGATGCGTCCTCCGATCTCGAAGCCGCCCTTGTCGAGGCCGAGATCGGCGAACTGCTCGGGATCGACGACCCGCTCCCGGCGGCCGAACACGTTCGCGTGATCTCGATCCTCGACGCGGTGCCGGTCGCCCGGCTTGGAACGACGGCGGAGGACCGACCGTGATGTCGCCGCCGGACGTCCGGACGACGGCGCCTCGTCGCGGCGTCGCGCTCGCCGCGGTGCTGCTGGTCGGCATGGGGGCGATGCTCGTCGCGCTCGGCGTCATCCATCTCGTCCGGGCCGACGTGGCGAGCCTCGGTGCATCCGAGGACCTCGAGCAGTCGAGACTCCTCGCCCGCAGCGCGATCCGGGCGGTGTCCGCCGAACTCGCGCGATCCCGTCCGGCCATGCTCCGCGGCGAGACCCCCGAACTCCCCGAACGGCTCGAGATTCTCGAACTCGATCCGGGAGAGGGGGCGAGGGTCGGTGTCGCGGTGCTCCTCCCGGTGGGACCCGGAGGCGCGAGGCTCGTGGCGGAGGCGGGGCGGCTCGATCTCAACGAAGTCGATGCGGAGGCGATGGCGGACACCGGGATGGTCACGATGGCGGAGGCTCGCACGATCGTCGCCGCACGGGACGCGCGCCCGGGCGGTCGCTTCGAATCGGTGCTCGATCTGCTGTCCCTCGAGGGGGACGTGACGTTCACGCCCGAGCGGATGCTCGGCCCGCTCGACGAGATCCGGATCCTCTCCCGCGTGGATTCCGAGGAGTCATCGACCGGGGAGCGGATTCTCGAGCGGCTGGACGACGACCTCGGCGGCGACGTCCGCGGACTCGCCGATCTCTTCACGGTCAACGCGTTCGAGCCGGACGTCCGGCTCGATGGAACGCCGCGACTCGATCCGGAGTCCGATGGAGCCGATGCGGTCGCCGACGCGGGCATCGAGGATCCGGCGACGGCCCGGCTCCTGGAGCGATTCCTCGAAGGCGGGGTCGACGGCCGATCCGGAGCGGAGGAGGCGCCGGAACGGGGTGATCGACGAAACCGCAGGAACCGTCGGCGGCGGAACGAATCGAACGCGTCGAACGATGCGCCGGACCGCGAATCGGAACCGTCGTCGGCCGGTCCGATGTCGAGGCTCCGACGGGTGCTCGGTGACGCCGCCGCCGATGCCGGACTCGCGCTCGATGCCATCGCGCGGGATCCCGGCGAGTGGCGGAACGGCCTGCTCGACATCAACACCGCGAGCGTCGCGGCGCTGCAGTCGGTGGCGGGGATCGATCCGCCGCTCGCCACCGCGATCGCCGCGCGTCGGGAATCGCTCGCGATCGACCGACGGTTCAGCCGGCTCTGGCCGGTGGAGGAGGGCCTGGTCGACCCGGACGCCTGGGACGTCGTCGCGGATCTCATCACCACTCGTTCGACGGTCTGGCGATTCGTCGTCGCGGTCGGGATCGAGTCGGGCGGTTCGAGCGAGGGACTCGAGACGCCGACCGCGTGGGAGGTCGTGATCGATTGCGGATCCGTGCCGCCCCGCGTGGTCGAACTCCGCGACGTCACCCTGCTCGAACTGGCGGCCCGGATGGTGGGGATCGAGTCCGAGGACGCGGTGCTCGCGGGCCTCGACCCGGGCGGGGAGCCGGCGTCGACGCCCGCATCCGTCGAAAACCAGTTCGGGAGCGGGCCACCCCTCTTTGGGGACGGCCCCCTCCTCTTCGACGAGGCGGCCTCGCTGTTCGATGATGAAGACGCCCTCTTCGACGACCGACCCTCCCTCTTCGACGACGCGGAGTCCGCCTTCGACCGCCCCGGTCTCTTCCGCGACGAGGCCGAATCCCGGATCCCGCCGCCCTCATCCACCGCGTCACCGGGTGATCGCGGGCCGGGCGGTCGTTGGCGACCCGCAACCGGTGGCAGGTAGGATCGGTTCACTCTTTCATCGTCCTCCACGAAGGTTCCGCCCATGGCCCGCAAGATCCATCTCGCCGTCGACATCGGCCGCCGGGCGGTTCGAGTGGCCAGGATCCGGCCGGGCCGCCGGACCGCGCTGGCCGCCACGCTGTTCGAGACCATTCCGCCCGAGATGGATGCGGCGGATCCCGTGGCCGTCGGTTCGATGCTCGGGCGAGCCATGGCACGGGCGGGCATCGATCCCGGTCCCGCGGTCTTCGCGCTCGATCGCTCGATCACGAGCTTCAAGCGACTGACCCTGCCCACCGACGACCCCGACGAACTTCCCGACATGGTCCGGCTCGCGGTGGAGCGCGAACTCCCGATCGATGCGGAGGACGCGGTGATCGACTTCTCGATCATCGATCGTGGTGCGGACGGGTTCGTGGTCGAGACGGTGGCGGTCCCGCGGCGCGAGATCCAGCGAATCGAGCGGATCGCGGAAGCCGCGGGGCTGCGCGTCGCCCGCATCGCGCCGCGATGTCACGGTGCGATGCGCCTGGCTGATCCGGTGCAGCCCACGCTCGTCCTGGACGTGACCGGCGAGGGATTCGAGCTTGGACTCGTGGAGCAGGGGCGGTTGCGATGGTCGCGAGGGGTGTCGATCGACGGGGCGAACCCCGCCGGACCCACCGCCGACGAACTGGTGCCCGAGATCCGGCGCAGCTGGCTGAGCTATCGAGTCTCGGCGGGCGAGATCGAGACCCCGATGCTGCTGGTCCTCGGTGGAGAGCAGATCGCCGACGCGGTGGGGGGGATCTCGGAGGCGACGGGACTCACCGCCCAGCGGTTCATCGGGGACCGTCGCGTGCAGACCGATGTGGACATGCGTGGAGTCTGGCCGCTGGTCGGGCTGCTGCTTCCCGTGGCGGCCGATCGACGGGGCGACCTCCTTTCGCCGCGACAGGCGCCGGACCGCGCCGCTCGGACCCGGCAACGGGTGCTCGCCTCGATCGGGCTCGCGATCGTGGCCGGCGGGCTGGGCTGGACGCTCGGAACCCGTGATCTCGCATCGCTCGATTCCCAGGCTTCCGACCTGCGCGGCAAGGCGATCGTCGCGAAGGACGAGCACCTTCGATTCAAGCGGGACATGCTTCGGGCCGGTCACCTCGAGGCCTGGGTCGGAGTCCGCCCCGACTGGATCGAGCATCTGATGGTCGTCGCGGGTCCGGGCCTCGCGGCCGGCGGCACCGTGCTCGACGAGTTCGGCGGAACCCTCGATGCGAAGGACGCCGACTTCGATCGCACGGACGACAGCTTCTCGATCGAGGCCGGGGTGAGGATCGCGGTGGAGGGCGAATCCGAGAGTCGCGACGTCGCGGCGAACGTACGCGACGTGCTGGTGGCGGATGATCGGTACGTCCTCCGCACGACCGGCGCCGACGCCGAGGGCGGTCGTCGACTCGCGTATCCCTTCGGCTTCATCATGAGGACGACCACGCTCGATCCGGGATCGGACGTTCCTTCGAGCGATGACGGAGGTGACTCGTGAAACGCCGGGTCCGCGGCATCATCACGATCACGACGGTGGGCGTCGCGCTCGTGGGTTCGAGCGTCGCGGGGTGGGCGATCGGATCCGGGCGTCTCGGCGGCGCCCGGGATCAGATCGAGAACCGGATCGCGACCTACCGGAACGTCCTGCTGACGGTTCGATCCGAGCGCGAGGAGCGACCGGAACTCGACCGCCGGCTCGCGGACGTCCTCGACCGCTCGCTCGGTTCGGAACTCGAGTCCGTGGACAGCGACCTGCGCAGGAGGCTGGCGGGACTGGCCGAGGCTTCGGGGCTTCGCGAGGCGAGCGTTTCGACGCTCGGAGCCTCGGTGGTGCCCACGCCCGCGGTCCGGGAATTCTCGAGGTCGGGCAGTGAACGGGCCTTCCGGGAAGAGCCCGATTTCGCCGTCCTCGGTGCGAACGTCTCGGGTCGCGGACCGCTCGATGCGGTCGTTCGTTTCCTTCACGGACTCGATGCCGCGCCCTGGGTCAAGCGGGTCGAATACGTCCGATTCGACCCCGACCGGGAGGGACGGATCATCTCGTTGAACGCGCGGGTCTCGACCATCTTCGTCCCCGGCGTCGAGCCGGCGGGCGAACTCGACGTCGAGTCGCCGGAACCGATCCGTCCGATCGGCCGCTACACGTCGATGGTCGACGCGAATCCGTTCGCCTTCGAAGTCGAGGTCCCGCCCCCGGTCACGAAGCCCGCGCCGGTGACACCGCCACCGCCGCCGAGGATCGATCCGCGGTCGAGGTGGATGCTCACGGGGGTCGTGGAAGGACCCGACGGCACCGAAGCCTGGCTTCGGAACGTCGGAAGCAACCAGACCATCGAGCTGCTCGTCGGCGGAAGCCGACGGCTGGATCGCGAGGTCGAACTGCAACTGGACTGGGCCGAGGGGGACATCGCAGGATTCCGCGTGGGTGACGAAACCTTCCGGATCCTGATCGGTTCGACCCTTGACCGGCCACTTCCCTGATTCCCCGTTCCTGACCCCGAAACTCACGCTTTTTCGCCTCTGACCCACGAGGGATGGTGGCTGGTCGGTACGATGCCCCCAACATCTTGGGGGGGAGTGCGAAGTGAGACGTTCCGATCGCCTGGGAAGGATTCCCGGGGACTCGGTCGGGGTGGCCGTTGAGTTCACGGCATGGAACACGAGCGTGGATGGACACAGCCGGTCGGAGACCGGATCCACGCTCGCTGGAGCCAGTAATGACGAATATCCGGAAGTGCGTTCGGTGGTCCTTGTTCCTCGCGGTCCTGTTCGGGCCGTGGGGCGGCGGTACGTTGGCGGTCGGGCAGGTGGAAGCCGAGCCGCCGCGACCCGTTCGGGGCGACGACGGGGTGCCGCAGGTCCGTTTCAACTTCAAGGGCCAGACCTGGGACCAGGTGCTCGACTACTTCTCGCGCGTCACGGCGCTGCCCATCGTCCGGGACGCCGAGGTGCCCGCCGGCACGGTCGACTACATCAACCCGACGCCGTATCCGCTCCCCCAGGCGCTCGAGACGTTGAACCTCCTCCTGCAGACCCGGGGTCTCGTCCTTCGTGACGGAAACGGTCGCCTGGTCCTCGAGCAGCTCAAGGAGATCAAGCGCGAGAACATCCCGACCTACATCGGGAGGCTCCCGGACGACGTCACCGCGGACACGCTGGTGACGGTGATCGTCCCCCTGGTGAACGCGACCGCGGCGTCGGTCTCCGAACAGCTGAAGGAGATGGTCGCGGACTACGGGATGGTGGCCGCGCTTCCCGAACAGAACTCGCTGCTGCTGGTGGAGACGGCGGCCAACGCGCGGCGCATCCAGCTGATCGTCGACGAGCTCGATCGCGAGGACGTCGAGAACCAGGTCGACCAGATCCCGCTCCGGAACTCGAAGGCCGGCGAGATCCTCCCGATCCTCCTCAAGCTGATGAGCGAGCGGGTGGTGAAGACCGTCACCAGGGGCAAGGCGAAGGTCCAGGTCGAGGAGGACGTGATGCCCGCCGGTTTCCGCATCGCCGCGGACGATCGCACCAACACGATCATCGCCCGGGGCACCCCCCGGCGGATCGAGCGGCTCCGGGCCGCCATCGACCTGCTCGACGGAGAGAGGCTCGAGGCTTCGACGAACATGCGGACGATCCAGCTCGACCGGCTCACCGTCGCGGAGGCGAAGGGGCGGCTGGACCAGCTCTTCGCGGGCGTCCCCGAGGAGGATCGGCCCACCTACGTCGTGCTCGACGACACCAATCGCATCACGATCTCCGCCGATCCGGCGATGCTCGAGCAGGCCACCCGGTTCCTCGCGGATCTCGAGGGGGCGGGCGAGGGCGCGACGGGCGACGGCGAGTCCGTCGCACTGCTCACGCTGTCCCATGCGACCCCCGAGGCGGCGATCGCGGCATGCCGGGCGATCTTCACGCCGCGTCAGTCCGCGGTGGTGAAGCTGGTCCCCGGTCCCGACGGTCGGAGCCTCGTCGCGGCGGGGCCCGTCGCGGATCTCGATTCCGTGCGGAAGACCATCGTGCTCGTGGACCGTCCCGCCCGGGGCGACCGTGAAGTCCGCTACCTCGAGGTCGACGCGGTCGACCCCGGCACCGCGTTCGCCCGCGCGACCCGGATCTTCGAGGCCGCCGCGGAATCGGATCCGACCCTCGCGGTGGTCACCGACTTCGATCCCGCGACCCGACGCCTGGTGATCGAGGGGCCGCGCGAGTCGCTCGACCGGTTCGAGGCGGCGCTCGCCGACGCCCGCGCGTCGATCCGTCCGGAGACGATGGTCCGCCAGTTCACCGTGGAGTCGGCGCCGCCGAGCCGCCTGGTGGGTTCGATGAACACGCTCTCCCGCGCGATCCTGAAGCCCACGGACGGTTCCACCTACGTGCCGCCCGACTTCGAGGCGGTCGACGAACTCGACCTGCTCGTCGTCACCGCGACCGCCGACCAGTTCGTCGCGATCGACGGCCTGCTCCGCACGCTCGACCGTCCGCAGCCCGGTGACGTCACCTATCGCGTGATCCGCATCGGCACGACCGCGGGCGACGTGCTCCTGGAGAAGGCGCTGGCGGCGTTCGATCGAAAGGCGACGATGCTTGCGGACGGCGATCTGCCGCGCCCCGAGGTCTCGGTCGACGCGTCGACCGGCGTCTTCGAGGTCCTCGGCTCCACCGCATCGGTCCAAGCCTTCGAGCGCGCCCTCGCGGAGGCGAGGCAGCTGCTCCCTCCCGAGCCCGTCGGTCGGATGATCGCGATCCGCCAGGCCCGGGCCGCCGAGCTTCTCGCGCCCCTCCTGGAGATGATCGACCGGACCGTGGCGATCGGCGACGGTCGGGCGATCGCGCCACCGTCCATCGAGGTGGTCACGCCCACCAACAGCCTGTGGGTCCGCGGGGACGCGGCGCAGGTACGCACGATCGAGCAGTTCGTCCGGGAGCTCGACGTCTTCGAACCGACCGAGATGCCCCCGTTGCGGATGCTCCAGCTCTCGGGCAGCGACGCGCAGCAGATCGCCCGGCTGCTGACCAGCCGCTACGACGCCCGGCCGACGGACGTCCGTCGGGAGAAGCCGGTGCGGATCGAGGCCGACGCCGCGACCAACACCCTGGTGGTGACCGCGCACGAGGCGGTCTTCGACGAGATGAAGACGTTCGTGGATTCGCTCAATCGCAACACCGAGACCGAGGCGGAGCGCGAGACGATGATCTTCCCGCTCCGGCTCGCCCGCGCGGTGGATCTCGCCAAGGCGCTCGGGACCCTGTATCCAGAACCGCCGATGCCCCTGGACACCAGGGGACGTCCGCTGCCCCACCTTCGCCAGCCGCGAGAGGTGTTCGTGAGCGCCGACGCGGGCACCAACACCCTGATCATCGAGGCGCCGAGCGGTCGACGCACGAGCTTCGAGCAGCTCGTGCAGCAGCTCGACCGCATCGAACTGCCACCGCAGGCGACGCTGAGGACGTGGAACGTCGATCGCGGCGAGGGTTCGGAGATCGCGAACACGCTGCAGAACCTCGCTCGACAGGGCGTCCTGAGTCGGCCCGGTGCCAACGGGGAGAAGGCGGTCGAGGTCACCATCCAGTTCGAACCCCGCAGCCGGACCCTCATCGTCGCGGGCGACGATTTCACCTTCGGCAAGGTCGACGAGATCCTCGCCGATCTCGAGGCGGTCCCGGTCAATCGCGCCCTCCGGGTGATCGAGATCACCGCGGGGGACGTGACGGAGATCTCGGGCCGCGCCTCCCGGCTCTTCACGGAACAGACCGAAGGCGACCCCGACTTCACGGGCGTCGAGGTCGAGGTGGACGCGGTCAACGGCACGATCCTCGCGGTCGGCGAGGACGCCTCGCTGAACCGGTTCTCGCAGATCGTCGCCCAGCTCGAGTCCGCGCAGGCGAGCCCCCCGGACATCCGCCTCCTCTCGCTGCGACACGGCGAGGCGACGGAGGTCGCCACGATGATCGTCGAACTGCTGGGGAACGAGCTGGCGATGGCGACGCTCGGGGGCCCGGCTCCCGTCATCGAGGCGTTGCCGCAGGTCAACGCGATCCTGGTGGCCGCGGAACCTCGCGAGCACGAGATCATCCGGCAGATCGTCGACACCATCGACACCGCCGACGAGGCGCTGCCGCCGATCCGGATCCTGCAGGTGCGGACCGCCGACGCGGCCAATCTCGCGAGCGCGCTCGGCCAGACCTACGAACGACGGTCGAACGAGGAGAAGGCCGCGAAGCCGGTTCGAATCAGCGCCGACGTCGCGACCAACGCACTGATCGTCGCCGCCCACCCGGAGCTGCTGGAGGAGATCCGGGCCATCGTGACGGATCTCAACGACGCGGACCGCCTCGACGCGGAAGGCCGCGAGATCCGGATCTTCCCGCTTCGAGTCGCCCTCGCCGAGGATCTCGCGAACACCATCGACCAGATGTATCCCGAGCCGCCGATGCCTCGGGACAGCCGGGGACGCCCGAGACCGGATCTCCAGCAGCCGAGGGAGGTCGTGGTGCGGGCGAACCCCCAGATGAACGCGTTGATCGTCGACGCGCCGATCCAGCGCATGGCCGGTTTCGAGAAGCTGGTGCAGCAGCTCGACCAGACCCAGATCGTCGACGAGACGGAGATCCGGACGTGGAAGCTCCCGACGGTCGAGCTCGAGGCGGCGGCCCGCACGTTGCGGGAACTCGCCGACGGGGGACATCTCGGCGGCGGTGATCGCGGCCTCGCCGGCACGATCTCGATCAGCGTCGACGTCGCGAGCGACACGCTGCTGGTGTCCGGACCGACGGGCATCTTCGATCGCGTCGCGCAGGTGATCGACTCGCTCGAATCCGGTCCCGTGATGCCGGTGACGACCCTCCGCACCTTCCGGCTGGCCCAGGCCCGGGTCGACTCGGTGGTGCCCATGCTTCGGGAGATCCTCGTCGCCCGGATGACCGAGACGACGGGCCGCGCCGATCGCGAGATCGAGCGGCTGCTCACCGTCACCTCGGATCGGAAGACCAACACGGTGATCATCTCGGCGCCGGACGTGGTGATGCCGATCGCGGAGCAGCTCATCAAGACCCTCGACTCCTCCGCGCAGGTCGTCGGGGATCCCACGGTCCGCGTGCGTCCGCTGATGTTCGCGGACGCGGCCGTGGTCGCGGGCGCGCTGCAGCAGGCCCTGCCCGGAATGACCAGTCCCGCGACGGGCGAGGCCATGGAGGTCAAGGTGGTCCCCGCCTCGGGGTCGAACGCCCTGCTTCTGGTGGGCATTCCGGAGGAGATCGAGGAGGTGGAGGTCCTCATCGAACCGCTCGACGCCCGCCCCGCGATCGACGCGATGGACGCCCGGACCTTCGAGCTCGCTCACGCGGATGCGACGCGGATCGCGCCGATCGTGCAGACGCTGCTCGTGGATCAGCAGAGCAGCGATCCGCGGGTGCTCGTCGAGCGGATCCGGCGGAGTCGCGGGGCGATCGACCTCACGCCGACGGTGCGGGTCGAAGCCGACGAACGGACCAACAGCCTCATCGTGAGCGGCCCGCAGCCGGCGGTCACGCTCGCGGAGAACCTCATCGAGAAGCTCGACCGTCCGGACGCGGACGCCGATCTGGTCTACACCACCTTCACGCCGGCGCAGGCCGACGCGACTCGAATCGTGAAGACCGCCCAGACCGTGCTGGATCGCACCCGTCCCGGCGGGCTTCGCTCGACGCTCGAACTGATCGCCGAACCCGAGACGAACTCGGTGCTGGTCGTCGGGACCCGCGACGAGACCGAGCGAGCCGTCGGCCTCCTCTCGGAGTGGGACGAGCAGATCCCGGTCCTGCCGCCGGTCGACTTCAAGATCCTGACGATTCGCAACGCCTCCGCGGACGCCGTCGCCGCGGTGATCGGGCCGGTGCTTCGCGACCGGACCCGCTGGCCCGTGGCGCTCCGTGACGCCGCCCGGGCCGGACTCGTGGTCTCCGAACCGACGGTCACCGCGGACGTCGCCACCAATCGGATCCTCGTCTCCGCGCCCGCCGAACTCCAGGCGATCGCCTCGACGCTGGTCCGGGAGCTCGACCAGGCCGATTCGGTCGGCTCGATCGAGGTCCGCGTGTATCCGGTCACCGCCGGTGGTGCCGCGGACATGGCGGAGGCGCTCCAGCGATCGCTCGACGCCGCGTCCGACGCCCGCCCCGGCGAGCCGCGTCCGGTCGTCGCCTCCGCGGGTCGATCCGACTCGATCGTGGTGACCGCGTCGCCGCGACTCCAGGAGATCGTCGCCCAGCAGTTCTCGGCAATGGCGAGTTCCGGCGGCGGGGTGCAGGTCCGGACCGTCTTCCTCGAACACGCCTCCGCCGCCCGGATCGCGCCGCTGGTCGAATCGCTGCTCGCGGAGGATTCGATGGTCCAGCCGAGGGATCTCCCGAGCTGGATGCGGGCCGAACTGATGATGGCCCGGGTCCGCGGCCAGATCGACGAGGAGCCGCCGATCCGGGTGCTCCCCGACGACCGCCTGAACGCGGTCATCGTCACGGGGCCGCTCGCGGCCCTCGACGCCGCCGAACAGCTGGTCGCGCAACTCGACGTCGCGGCGCCCGGTGGCGGGGGTCGTTCGATCCGAGTGCTCGAGGTGCGGAACGCCGACGCTCGCGAACTGGCGACCACGCTCGACGAACTCTTCGCGGTGGCCGACGACGGGGAGGCACCGCCCGCGATCCGGGTGAACGCATCCAGCAACACGCTCCTGGTCCGTGCCACGCCCGGCCAGTTCGAGGAGATCCGCGGCATCGTCGAGGGGATCGACGACGCGACGGTCAACGTGGCCCGCGAGCTCCGCACCGTTCCCATCGATCCGGGGCGGGGATCGGCCGAGGACATCGCCCGCATGCTGGAGCGGATGCTCGATCGAGAGGACGACGACCGGGTCCGCATCGTGCCGATCGAGGAACTCCTCGAACGTTCCAAGACGCCGGACGATCCCGGCCGGAAGACCTCGTCCGCGGGCCGGCCCGACCCGACCGGCGCGGGCCCGGGTCCGATGGGCCTGATCCGCACCGCCGTGATGGGGATCGCCCTCGCGGCGAATCCGCTCGTCCAGGCCTCCCCGGCGTCCCCGGCGGAGGTCACGGAGGTGGGGGACCGGGACGCGGTCGACGTGGAGGACGAGGCCGAGATCGTGATCGCGATCGATCCCGAGACGAACTCCCTCGTCATCCTCGGCGCCCCTCGCGAACTCGATCGGATCGTCGAACTCGCCGACGAGGTCGAGGACACGCTGCCCGAGGAGGGAAGCGTGATCCGGACCGTGCCGCTGCCTGCCGGCGTCGACGTCCGGAACGTGGCCTCCGTGGTGACGCAGACCGTTCGGCAGCTCGTGCCGGCGGGCGGTCGCGCCGGCGATCTCGGAAGACGGACCTCGGTGGTCGCGGACGCCACGAGCAACTCACTGATCGTGGCCTGTCGCGAGGACGACTTCGCGCTCCTGGCGGACCTGATCGCTTCGGTCGCCCGACCCGCCGACGCCCCCGAAGTCGTGGTTCGGATCTACCGGCTGGCGGAGATGAGCGCCGATCGGGCCGCGACCGGCCTCGTCTCGCTCCTGCAGGCCCCCGGACGTTCGCGGTACCGCGAGCTCTCGATCACGCTCGACGGCGACGGTCGTCCGATCGAGGCCCGTTTCGATCCGGCCCTGGTGCGGGTGGTGGCGGACGCCTCCACGAACGCGCTGGTGGTGATGGCGCCCCGGGAGGCCGTCCCCTTCGTCGATCGGTACGTCGAACTCGCCACCCAGTCCCCGAAGGCGGAACGGACCACGCTTCGACTCTTCGAGCTTCGCTACGCCAGCGCGACGGAGCTCCAGCGCACGCTCCGGCAGATCTTCCAGACCCGGTTCCGGAACATCCGGCGAAGCGGCACGGCGACCGCCGCCGAGCCCGACTTCGCGGTGGACGCCCGCAGCAACCAGCTGATCGTGACCGCGAGCACCGAGGAGCTGGCGGAGGTCGAGACGCTGCTCGAACGCCTCGACGTCGAGGACGGTCGGGAACGCAATCCACTGGCCGTGATCGAACTCGCGGCCGCGAGCCCGTCCGCCGCGGCCCGGATCCTCGACCAGGCCGTCATCGGCGGCGATGAAAGACTCCGGGCGACCACCCTGGTGCTGCCCGACGACGCCTCCGGCGTGCTCCTGGTCCGCGCCGACGAGCCGACGCTCGCGGAGATGAAGGACGTGCTCGGGCGGATCGACCGTGAAGCGACCAGCCGGTTCCCGGTCCGCACGATCGAACTGACCAGGGCCGACGCCGGCGAGGTGGCGGCCGCGGTGCAGGGCTTCTACGACGATCGCGCCCGTCTCTTCTCGACCGGACGCGGCCGCCGCGCCCAGGCATCCGGAGTGGCGATCACCGGGCGGACGGGGGGTGCGACGCTGCTGGTCGCGTGCGACGATCCGACCTTCGAGGAGGTCTCGCAGCTCGCGAGGACCTTCGACGAGAAGGACGGGAAGGCCGGGTACGAGTACCGCATCTATCCCCTCCGCAACGCACGGGCCAACGAGATCGAGGACACCGTCGAGTCGTTGATCTCGTCGCTCACCCGGAGCGACTCGCGCGTCAGCGGATTCGGCTCCCGGTCGCGGAACCGGGACCAGCAGACCCGAAGCGGCCTCGGGAGCATCGCGATCGAGGTGGACGAGCGTCTCAACGCCCTCGTGGTCAGCGGGCAGGGGGATCGCTTCGACCTCGTCGAGGAACTGATCGACTCCCTCGACGTCCCGACACCGGACGACGAACGGCGAATCGTCCGCTACCACCGGATCCCCGCGGCGGACGTGACGCTCCTCGAGGAGGTGCTTTCCGATGCCCTGGGCGGTGGCGAGACCGAACGTCGATGGTGGCGCGACGACGACGAGGGGACCGGCGCCAAGATCTTCGCGGACGCCCGTTCCGGCGTCCTGTTCGTGGTGGGAAGCGAGTCCCAGCAGGCGACGGTCGACGCCATCCTCGACGACTTCGCCGGGATGCTGGTGGACGGCGAATCGGTGGTGGAGATCGTCCGGACCGAATTCGCCGACTCCGACGACGTGGCGCGGGCGGTCGGCCGATTCCTGCGTGACCGGGACCGGAGCACCGGCATGTCGGAATCGGTGGTCGTCACGCCGATCGACGACTCGGGAGCGATGATCGTCGCGGGTTCGGACGAGGACGTCCGGATGGTGAAGGATCTCGTCGCCCGGATCGATGCGCCGGATCTCACCGGGACCCGGTCGCTCGAGATCGTGGTGATCGAGCGGGGGGACGCCGCCGAGATGGCGGCGCTGATCGGCGCGCAGTTCGACCGTCGGGGCGGCGACGGCGTGGTCGTGACCCCCGACGCGCGGACCAATTCCGTACTCGTCAACGCGCCGGCGTCGCTCTACCCGCAGATCGCGGCGCTGATCAAGCGCCTCGATGCGCCGGACGACACCGCCGAAAGCGTGATCCGAACCTACAACCTCGAGGTCGCGGACGCCGGCGAGGCGACCCGGATCCTCGGCGAGACGCTCCGTCTCGACGAGAACGGCCGGACCACCGGGATCTCCATCGCGGTCGAGGACGATCCCACCGCCGCGCCGGTGGAGGTCCAGGCCACGATCGTCGCGGATCGACGCTCCAACTCGATCGTGGTGACCGCGACGAAGGCGAGTCTCCCGGTCATCGAATCGATCCTCGCGAAACTCGAGGAGGCGCCGGCGAGGAGTCCGATCGAATACCGGATCATCCCGCTCGAACACGCTCCGGCGGTCGACGTCTCATTCACGCTCGATCGGCTGCTCTTCGCTCGCGGGATCGAGTGGCAGGACGTCGCGGTCGACTTCAACCGCTTCGAGAACCAGCTCATCGTCGGGGCGACGCCGGATCAGTTCGAGGTCATCGACACGATCCTTTCGGAACTCGACGTGCCCGGGACCCGGACCCGGCGCACCGACTTCGTGGCCCTGCAGTTCGCGGACGCGATGAAGCTCAAGGACGCCCTCGCGAACTTCTACGGTCCCTACGCCCTGGAAGCCGACACGCCCGGCAAGCAGAACGTCCGGATCATCGCCGACGAGGCGACCAACAGCCTGGTGGTCACGGCCGCCGAGGAGGAGTGGGCGGGCATCCTCGCCCTGGTCGAGCAGCTGGACAGCGAGGAATACGACGCCTCCCTCCAGCTCGCGGTGATTCCGCTGGTCCATGCGGACGCCCGGAGCGTGGCCCGGGCCATCAACGACGCGTTCCGCCCGCAGGTCGAAGCGGCCCGCCGCGGCGGGCGGCAGTCGAATCGGGAGGAACCCCGCCAGGCGGACGGTGATCGGCAGGGACGGGACCGCAACGACCAGCCGCCGCCGGTCCTCATGCAGAGCGAGGAGTGGGTGAGCGCCAGCGCCGAGGTCCAGACCAACTCGCTGGTGGTCTCCGCCAATCGAAAGAACCTCGGGAAGATCGAACGGATCATCGCGCAGCTCGACGTCGCGGACTTCGCCCGGCTCCCGGCCCCGAGACTGATCCCGGTCGGATCCGGGGATCCGGTTTCGCTCGCGGCCGCCCTGCGCACCATCTATCTCCCCGAAGGCGAGAGCCGGGGCGGCACCCTCCGGATCGTCGGCGACCGGCAGGCGAACGCGGTCATCATCCGCGCCGACGAGGAGGAGTTCACGCAGATCCGCACCCTCGCGGCGGCGCTCCAGCAGGAGGCGGACGTCAAGGGCGTCTCGGTGCGGGTGGTCCGGCTCGAATCCGCGCCGGCGGCCCGGGTCGCGGCCTCGGTCCGGGCCGCGTACGCGACGAAGGCATCGCAGGCGCGGGTCCCCTTCAGCATCGACGTGGACGCGGTCGGCAACGCACTCGTCATCGCGTCGACCGGACCCTTCTTCGACGAGGTCTCGGGCACCATCCGGGAGATGGACCGGATGGCGCCGGCGGCCGGGCAGGGGATCTTCCTCATCGATCTGGAGAACGTCCCGGCGAGCGTCGCGGAACGCGCCGTCAAGCGAATCGGACTCGACAAGCCCCAGCCCGCCGACTCCACCTCCCGTCTCGTCGTCGAGCCCATCAAGATCTCGGCGGTCGAGGGGCGGAACGCGCTGCTGGTCGTCGCGAATCCGGCCGATCGGGAGACCGTGGTGGGGATCCTGAAGGCGATCGACGCCGAGCCGGAGTCGGACCTCGACACCAACGAGGTGCGAATCGTCCAGTTGCAGCAGGCCGAGGCCGCGGCGGTGGTCGCCCTCATCGACCAGGTGATCGACCCGGCGGGCGGCGGTCCGGACAGCACCGCGATCGCGGCCGCGGTCAAGGAGCAGATCCGCCGTTTGAACGTGGTCGGCGGGCGGAACGCACCGATCGCCCTCGACCTCGCGAAGCCGATCCGGGTCACCGCGGACGTCGCGGGCAACTCGATCCTGATCAGTTCCACCCCGGCGAACACCCGGGCCCTCGTGGAGGTCGCCCGACTGTTCGACCGGCTGCCGACCACCGAGGCCCTGACCGTCCAGATCTTCCCGCTCGAGAACATGGCCGCGGATCGATTCGTCGCCCTCGTGGACGAACTGTTCGAGCAGGGGCGCGACCTCGCGGTCCTTCCCGGATCCGACATCCCGGCCCTGCCCGAGGGCGCGATCGGGGAATCGCTCGCCGACCGGGCGGCGCTGACCGTCGACGAGCGGACCAACACCGTGGTCGCGGTCGGCAAGGAATCCGCGGTCGCCTTCGTCCAGGTGATGGTCGGGAAGCTCGATTCGGAAGTGGGCGCGGGCTGGGTCGAGGCCCGGGTCATCCCGCTCCGGTACGCGGACGCCGGCGATCTCGCGGAATTCGTCCAGGCGGCGGTGGTCGAGGGCCAGACCGAGATCCCCGGGGCCACGCCCATGCAGCTCCAGGTCGCCCGGATGCGGGCCATGCGGCAGGGCGGGGACCGTGCGGTCGAGAGCGACATCTTCGTTCCGCTCTCCAGACTCATGGTCAAGGCCGATCCCCAGCTGAACGCCCTCGTGGTGGTGGCGAGTCCGCCGAACCTGTCGCTGGTGGAGGAACTGGTCGCGATGCTCGACATCGAGGCCGCGGCGCCCGGCGCCGCGGTCCGCATCTACGCGGTGGAGCACGGGTCGTCCGAACGGATCGCCGCGGTCATCCGGCAGTTGTTCGAGCAGCAGTACCAGTCCGGCCTGATTCGCGACGAGGACCGGATCAAGGCGGTGCCCGACGTCCGGACCAACTCGATCGTGGTCTCGACCAGCGGTCGGAGCTTCGAACTGTTCGAGGATCTCCTCGCGAGGCTCGACGTCGAGGTGGCGGTCGACTTCCGCGAGATCCGGATCATCGAGCTCGCGAACGCCAGCGCAACCCGGCTGGCTCCGATGATCCAGTCCCTGATGGACGCCCGCCTCGAGCGTCTTCGCAAGGTCCAGCCCGAGACGGCCGAGCTCGAGCGGGCCGTCATCATGTCCGACTCCCGCTCCAACTCCCTGGTGGTCGCCGCCGGGAACGACACCTTCGCGGTGGTCGACCGCCTCGCGTCGGATCTCGATCTGGATTCGATCGGCGACGCCGCGGACATCCGCGTGGTCCCGGTCATCCGGGGCGGCCTCGAACGGGTCGCGCAGGCGGTGCAGCAGGTGATGGAACGTCGCTACGCGGATCTCCCCGCCGACGTCGCCCGCCGCCAGCGGCCGCTGGTCATCACGGATCCCCGGACCAGTTCGCTCCTGGTCGCCGCCAGTCCCGAGGACCGACGCTCGATCGAGGATCTCGTCGAGCGCCTCTCGGAGACCCCGATGAACGCCGCGGTGGAGATCGAGGTGCTCACCCTCGAGTCGGGATCCGCGAGCGAGATGGCCCCGAGACTCGAATCGCTGATGCGTGACCGGATGCGGAGCCTCGGCGACGCCGAGGGACCGAGCGACCGCGTCTCGATCGAGCCGCTGGACGGAAGCAACGCCCTGGTGATCGCCGCCAGTCGGGAGAACCAGGTGGTGGTCCGGGACCTGGTCGACGTCCTGGTGCGGGCGCAGTCCGACCGGATCGGCGGGCAGTCCCTCGAGATCATCTCCGTCGCCCGGAACCGGGCGTCCGACCTCGTCGATCTCGTCGAGGATCTCTACGTCGAGACCGAGAACCGTCGTCGTGGCGAGGACGTCGTGCGGGTGAACGCCGACGACCGCATCAACGCCATCCTCGCGACCGGCACGCCCGCGGACATCGAGGCGATCCGGGATCTCGTCTCGCGACTGGACTCGGAGCAGCCGAACGCGATCGTCGAGGTCAAGTACGTCCCGCTCGCCTCGGCCAACGTCCTCGAGACGGTGGCGCTGATCGAGAGCGTGCTCGACGGTGGCGGTGGCCGCCGGGGCCGCTCGGGCCAGCGCGGCACCGTGATGCGGTACCTGAAGGAGATGAACGGCGTCGATCCCGGGGACGACCCCGATCGCATGGAGGTCGAGGTCTCCAGCGCGATCCGCGATTCGATCGCCCTCACCCCCGACGTGCGGACCAACACCGTGATCGTCTCCGCGCCGCGGGAGTCGCTGGAACTGATCGAACGGATGATCCGCGATCTCGACACCAGCTCCACGGGCTCGAAGCGAATCGAGGTGTTCAAGCTGCAGAACGCCGACGCCGACGCGATGGCGGAGATCCTGACCGAACTCTTCCAGCTCCGGCAGCAGGGGAGCCTCTACGTGCTCAAGCCGCGGGAGGACGTCACCGCCGTGGTGGAGAGCGCGGGCCTGCCCGGGGGCGAGGTCGAGTCCGAGATGTTCGGCACCGATCTCACGATGGTGCCGGACGAGCGACAGGCGTTGTCGATCACCGTCGACAGCCGGACCAACGCGCTCATCGTCTCCGGCACGCCGAAGTATCTCGAACTCGTCGGCGAGGTGGTCACGGAGCTCGACGCGGAGGAGGCCAACGAGCGGGAGACGCTCGTCTATCCGCTTCGAAACGCGGAGGCGGGCGAGGTCGCCCGGGTGGTCAGCGAATTCGTGAGCGAGGACCAGCGCAAGCTCGTCGAGACGCTCAACTCCGACCAGCTCCCGTCTGCCGCCCGGCTTCTCGAGCGGGAGGTGACGATCGTCGGCGACGTCAAGAGCAACGCGGTGCTGGTGAACGCTTCGCCCCGCTACATGGAGCAGGTCGAGTCGATCATCAAGGAACTGGACGTCGATCCCCCGCAGGTCCTGATCCAGGTCATGCTGGCCGAGATCACGCTGGACGACGATTCCGACTTCGGGGTCACGCTCAACGAGAAGGTCGGGGTCCTTCCGTTGCGGACCACCGGATCGGTCAACTACAGCAGCACCGACGTGTTCGGGGCGTTCAGCCAGCCGGTCTCGGGGTCCTTCTCGGTCGGCTTCAGGGACCTCAACCTCGTGCTCAGCGCGATGTACGCCCAGGGGCGCCTGCAGCTGCTCTCGAACCCCTCGATCACGGTCGCGAACAACGAGGAGGGCCGGATCCAGGTCGGGCAGGAGATCCGACTGCCCGACTCCATCGCCACCTTCGACACCGGAACCCAGAGCACCACGGTGCAGGCCCAGGACGTCGGGATCATTCTCGAGGTCAAGCCCTCGATCAATCCGGACGGCTTCGTGCGGATGGACATCCGTCCGACGATCTCCCGGCTGAGCGAGAAGACCACGGACATCAGCGAGAACTTCCGGAGTCCCATCATCATCAAGCGGACGGCGGACACCACGGTGACCGTGAAGGACGGCGAGACGGTGGTCATCGGCGGACTCATCGAGGAGAACAGCGAGCGACGCGACATGAAGATCCCGTTGCTCGGCGACATTCCGCTGATCGGTGGCCTGTTCCGTTCGGAATCGGAGGTCCGCAGGCGGACCGAACTCCTGATCGTGCTCACGCCGCGGGTGGTCAGCAACTCCGAGGTGGGCGAGGGATCGCTCCGCGAAATCACGGAGTCGATGGTGGACGACCTCCCCCTCCCCGAGAGGATCCGCAGGCAGATCGGTGGCGGTCGCCTGCAGGGCGGGGACAGCGAACTCGGAGCGGCGTTCGAGCCCATCGAGGAGCCCGAGGAGCGGAAGGAACCGGGCGAGGCCAGGTCGGACGAGGACGAACCCGAAGTGACGGAAGAAGAGGCCTGAATCCATCGTGAAGCATCGACCGCGAATCATCGGATCGAGGCGGAAGGGCCGGGGGATCGTCGCGACCCTCGTCGCGTCGACGGCGGTGCTCGCCGGTTGCGTGACGGACTCGATCGAATCCACCACCGGCCGACCGCTCCCGCCCGATCCCCGCGAGGTTCCGCCGGCGTCGGCGGGAGATCCCATCAACGCGATCTCGGTGTTGAAGTCGCAGCAGCCGATCGACACCACCGGGAACGGTTTCCCGAACCTGCTCGGCGTCGGCGTCTATCTCTTCGCGAGGCCCTATCCCATCCCGAGGTTCGCGACCGGGACGCTGGTCTTCGACCTCCACGAGCCGGGGGTCTTCGACGTGGTGCGGAACGCGGCCCCCCCCGCGATCGCGACCTGGACGCTCGGTCCGCAGGAGATGGCCGCGGCGCAGGTCGACAACCTGATCGGGCCCGGCTACCAGATCTCCCTCGATCTCGGGACCATCGGACTGAGCGAACTGTCGGTGGACAGCGCGGACCTGGTGGTTCGATTCGTCCCGGCCGACGGAAGCGAGCCGGTGACCTCCTCGGTGCAGCGGGTTCCGTTCCGACTCTTCTGAGCAGTCCGGCCCGTCGGCGTGGGGAACGAGAAGCGGGAGACGCGACCGTGGTCGCGTCTCCCGCTTCTCGAACTGGGGATCCAAGATTTGAACTTGGACTAACTGAACCAGAATCAGTCGTGCTACCGTTACACTAATCCCCACTGGTCGGCCGGCGCCGGACGTGAGATTCTACACCCGGGTCCGTGTCGGTCAACCTCCACGGCGGCGACCTCGCTCCGGGCATCCGCGGAGCCCGGTCCCGGCCCTCACGACGTCGAACGCGAGTCCACGACATGTCGAATCAGGATTCGAAGACCGATCGCGTCCCGTCGCTTCGTCGACGGACGGGTCGGATCGCGTTGTTCCGCCTTCCGCCCCGGGCGGAAGTGCCGGCCGCGGATCCGGACGCGCCCGGCCCGCTCGAGGCCGTGGTCCGGACGCCGGAGGAGACCAGCGTCGTGCGAGCATGGGGGGATCGGGCGATGTCGACCGTCCGCGACGCGACGTGCGCCGGGCCCTTCCTCGCATGGTCGGTACCGGGAACGCTGGATTTCGAGCTCGTCGGAATTCTGGCCCGGATCGTCGAGCCGCTCCGGGACGCCGGTGTTCCCGTGCTGGCCGTCTCGACGTTCGACACCGACTGGATCCTGGTCGACGAGAAGCGCGGGTCCGCCGCGGAAGCGGCGTGGCGGTCGGCGGGGATCGAGATCCTCGAGGGAGATCCGCTCGATGCTTCGGTTCCGGACGGCGCGTCCGGGGATCGCTAGGGCCCCGCCTCCGGTTCGATCAACGCCCGCCGGCGGGTCGGATCGTCCGCGACGGCCTGATACGCTGGCCTCATGAAGCACGTGACCATCGTGGGCGCGACCGGGGCGGTCGGCGCCGAGCTCCTGGCGATCCTCGCCGATCGCGGCGTCGACGCATCGCGATTGCGATTGTTCGCGTCCTCGCGGAGCGCCGGTCGGCGGGTGGATCATCCGGGCGGATCGATCGTGGTGGAGTCCGCGGACGAGACGGCGCTTCGAGACGCCTTCGCGTGGTCGGACGTCGTGTATCTCGCCGCGAACGGCCGGGTGAGTCGTCGACTCGCCCCGATCGCCGTCGCGGCCTCGTGCACGGTCATCGACCACTCCAGCGCGTTTCGCGGCGATCCCGGATGCCCGCTCGTGGTCTGCGGGGTGAACGACGAGGTGCTCGATGGATTCGAGGGTCCCGGGGTGATCGCCAATCCGAACTGTTCCACCATCATCGCCCTCGCCGCGATCGCGCCGCTCCGGCGACTCGGTCGGCTCGTGCGATTGACCGTCTGCACCTACCAGGTGATCTCGGGGGCCGGGGCGGAGGCGATGGTGGAACTGGAGGCGCAGGCCCGGGCGTGGGCCTCGGGGCACGCGCTTCCGACGACGCGGCTCGGTCGGCAGGGGATCTTCAACGTCTTCAACCACGATTCGGAGGTCGATCCGGCCGGCGTGAACCTCGAGGAGCGCAAGCTCGAGATCGAGTCCCGCCGGATCCTCGCCCAGCCCGAGCTCCGGGTCTCCTCGACCTGTGTCCGGGTTCCGGTGATGCGGGCGCACAGCGAGGCCATCCACGTCGAGTTCGACGGTCCCGTCGATCCGACGGAGGCGAGGACGATCCTCTCCGAGGCGCCGGGGCTCGAGCTGGTGGACGCCCCCGAGGACCGCCGTTTCCCCGAACCGATCCACGCCACGGGTCGGGACGACGTGCTGGTCGGCCGGATCCGACGGGATCCCGGAGTTCCGGACGGTCGCGGGCTGGCGCTCTTCGCGGTGGGCGACCAGCTGCGGAAGGGTGCGGCGCTGAACGCGGTGCAGATCGCGGAGGCGATCGAATCACGGGGCCGGTAGCGGCGGACGACGCGATCAGTTGCGCGGGTGGTGGCTCCGGACCACCTCGCGCAGCTGGGTTCGATCGACGTGGGTGTAGACCTGGGTGGTCCCGATGTCCGCGTGGCCGAGGAGGTCCTGCACCACGCGGAGATCCGCCCCCCCGATCAGCAGGTGGGTCGCGAAACTGTGTCGCAGCTTGTGCGGATGGACGTCCCGCATGCCCGCCACGTCGGCGTACTTCCGGACGATCTGCCAGACCGCGACCCGTTCGAGGGGTCGTCCGCTGAAGGAGAGCAGGAGATGGGCGAGGTCCCGGCCGTCGTCGAAGCGAAGCAGGTCGGGTCGGACCTCGGCGAGGTACTTCAGGGTCCATTTCACCGCGGGATCGCCGATCGGCACGACCCGCTGCTTCGAGCCCTTGCCGGTGACGGTGAGGCTCGCGAGCGTCTCGTGGAATTCGTCGAGGCGGAGCGCCGTGACTTCGCTCGCCCGCAGGCCCGCCGCGTACATGAGTTCGAGCAGGGCCCGGTCCCGGACCCACAGTCGCCCGTGCTCGGGCGCCGGAGCCTCCACGAGCTTCCGCATCTGGATCGGACTGATCACGCCCGGAACCCGCTTCCAGCGGGTGGGTCGTTCGAGCAGGCGGGCCGGATCCCTGCGGATCCGCCCGTTCGCGCAGAGCCAGCGGAAGAAGACCCGCGCCGTCGCGAGATGCCGGGTGATGGTGGTGGGTTCGAATCCGCGGTCGCGGCTCAGGCCGCGGAGATGCTCGGCGAGATCGTTCGGTCCGACGTCGTCGACGGACTCGACGCCGTTGGATCGAAGGGTGCCGACGAGGTCGCCGAGATCCCGGCCGTACGCCTCGAGCGTCGCGGGCGCGAGGCCCGCTTCGATCCGGACGTAGGTGAGGAAGTCACGAACCGGTCGGTCGAAGCCGGAGCGAGTCGCCGTCATGGGTGAGGATCACTGGAGCTGGATCGGCGGAGTGGGTGAACAGGACGCCCTGTTCCTCCTCCGTTCGAAGGCGGTGGTACATCAGGCATCCGGACGCGCCGTTGCCGAGACAGACGTCCATGGTCTCCGAGAGACGGGCGATGGAGAAGCGGGACTGGCATCGTTCGTCGTTGCGTTCGAAGTAAGGGCAGCAACGCCCCGGCGTCGGTTCCGCGACGAGCGTTCCGTCGTCCGTCGCCTCGCCGGAGGCGGGGCCGGACCGATGGGATCTCGGTCGGTGCAGTTCGGGATCGAACCGGAGCGTGTCGCTGCGGATTGAGGATTGCATGCGAGGCGATCCTTCGCCGGAAGGCGGGCCCGGGGGTGCCGGACCCGGAAAGACGAATTCGGCGGCTGCTCGCGATCCGTGCGAGTCCTTCCGACCATCGTCCGAGTCATCGGAACAACCGTCGAGTTCCGGCCAGATTCAGTCCGGAGCGCCCCGCATCCCCCCTCGCGGACGGGAACGACGCGTCGACGTCGGCGATCCAGGTGATCCGGCGATCGAAAACGAGCCGCCCGCCACGCGGGGGGCGTCGGGTCTCGTGCCACCATTCGGTTCGATCCCTGCCCGGGGCGGTCGGCACCTTCGGCCTGCAGGCTCGGGATGCGGCGCAGGATTCGCCGCGAGGGCGTCCGGCGAGGGATCCCGATCGCCGTTGAGGGCACTCCAGCGAGGTTTCCCGGGCGGGCACGGTGGTTGCATGGGTTGGGGACAACCGCTTTCGGCAAGGAGTGCCCCATGCGGATCGAACGACCTCGAGCGACCGGAGAGGATCTCCGGCCCCGCTCGCGACAATCCGAAGCCTCGTCCGCACCGATCGGAATCCATTCCGACTCGGCAATCGATGCGCGACTCCTGCAGATGCTGCGCCGGGCGACGGATGCGCGAACGGGCGGCGACGGGCCGGGGGCGGAGGTCCTCCGCCTTGCCGGACTCGCGGCGGCGGTTCACCGCGGTCTCGTCAATGCCGGAACCGATGGCGCGACGGTTGCTTCATCCGAAGTCGACGTGACCGCCACCATCGGCGGCCACGTCCTGGAGACGCCTCGATGAACTACGGACTCTGGATGTCGGCGGCCGGGCTCTCGACCGAGATGCATCGGCAGGACGTGATCTCCAACAACCTCGCCAACGCGCAGACCGCCGGTTTCAAGGCGGACCACACCTACACCCGGGAGCGTCCGGTCGCCCGGGAGGAACTGGGCGCCGACGTCCCCGCCCAGCTGCTGCTGGAGCGACTCGGCGGCGGCGTCCTGGCGGAGCCGACCTGGACGAACTTCGGCCAGGCGGGTTTCACCGCGGGGGGCGATCTCGATCTCGCGATCAGCGGATCGGGGTTCTTCGTCGTCCGTGACGGCGACGGCGAGGCCTTCACCCGTGACGGGGCGTTCAACCGTGGCGTTCGCGGCGAGCTCGTCGACGGCGACGGCCGCCCGGTGATGTCCGTCCGAGACCGCCCGATCCGTCTTCCGGAGACCGGAGAGATCTCGATCGGCGAGGACGGTTCGATCGTCGTCGACGGCGAGTCGGTCGATCGCGTCCGGATCGCCGGACCCGATGCCGACCGTCTTCGCAAGGACGGTGACAACCTCTATCGATACACCGGCGTCGGAAAGGTCCCCGACGCGGGGCCCGACGTCTTCGTCAAGCAGGGATGGATCGAGGATTCGGGCGTCGACCCGATTCGCAGCATGACCGATCTCGTGGCGTCCAGCCGCGCCGTCCAGGCTTCCGCCCGCTTCATCGACCTCCACGATCGAATGATGGAACTCGCCGTGAACCGCCTCGGTGCGGTCGCCTGATCCCGAACCCCGAACGATCACGCACTCTGGAACCACGACCATGAGCAGCCTCGCACTCAACACCTCGGCCAGCGGCATGTCCGCCCTCAACACCCAGCTGGACATCACCGCCAACAATCTCGCGAACGCCAACACCACGGCCTTCAAGTCGAGCCGGGCCAACTTCCAGGATCTCTACTACATCGAGAAGAAGCAGCCCGGTGTCGAGAACCAGGTCGCCGACTCGACCAGTCCCATCGGTCTCTTCGTCGGACTCGGCGTCGAGGTCGCCGGAACCCAGCTCGACTTCGAGCAGGGTCCCGCGATCGCCACCGGGCGTCCGCTCGACATCATGATCGAGGGCAAGGGCTTCCTGCAGATCGACGTGGGGGACATCGGCGAGGGGCTCGCCTACACCCGCGACGGAGCGCTGCTGGTCGACGAGGAGGGCAGCCTGGTCCTCGCCAACAACACCGGCTACCGGGTCGAAGGCGGGATCGTGATCCCCCCCGAAGCCGGCGCCGTCACGATCGGCACCGACGGCAGCGTCTACTACCAGGACCCGAACCAGGTCGATCCGGTGCTCGCGGGGCAGATCGAACTCGCGTACTTCCAGAACGACGCCGGACTCCAGGCGATCGGGCAGAACCTCTTCCTCGAGACCTACGCCTCCGGCGCGGTGCAGACCGGGGATCCCTCCACCGACGGTCTCGGCGGCATCAAGTCCGGCTACCTCGAGGGTTCGAACGTCGATCCGGTGACCGAGCTGGTCGACCTGATCCGGACCCAGCGCACGTTCGAGATGAACAGCCAGGCGCTGCAGGCCGCGGACGAGACCCTGCGAACCGTCGTGAACATCGCCAACTGATCCGGCATCGCCCGTGCCCTCCACCACGTCGGAGACGTCTTCATGAAACGCCTCATCACCGCCATCGCGACCTGCATGCTCCTCCTCGCCTCCGCCGAGGCGGACGTGATCCGGCTCCGCGACTCCGTCCGTCGGACGACCACCGAGCGGCCGGTCCTGCTTCGCGACATCGCGATCCTCGAAGGCCCCGCGGCGGATCGGTTCGGCGATCTCGAGATCCGATCCGCGGTCGTCGGCGACGTGATGCGGATCCGCGTCGACGAGGTGCGCGAGCTGCTCGACGAGGCGGGTGCGTACTGGGGGGAGCTCTCGCTCGAAGGCGGCATCACCCGCGTCCGCCCGCCCGCTCGAGGCGCCGCCGCCCCGATCGGGCCGGTCGAGGCCGCTGGTCGTCCGACCTCCGGCGTCGCGGAGGCGGAATCCAACGCGGCGGGACTTCGGTCCCCCTTCGAGCTGCTGGACCGGGGCGGCGTGATCGCGGTCATGGCGGCGGAAGTCATCGAGGCCTGGGGCCAGCAGAGCGATTCGGTGCGACTGGGAGTCGACCGGAGTCGGCTCGCGAAGGCCGTCGAGGGCCTCGAGACCGCGGAAGTCGCGGTGCAGGGCAATCTCCGAGGGGATCGGTTCCAGCTTCGCGTCGGCGGTCGTCGTTCGGACGGGCGAGCTCCGCGGGCCAGGTTGATCCCGGTCGACGTCCGCGTGATCGAGATGGTTCCGGTCGCCCGTCGCCCCCTTCGATCGGGTCGGCGTCTCGACGCATCGGACTTCACGCTCGAACCGCGTCCGATCCCGCCCTCGGTGGTGGCGCTCGACCTGGAGTCGCTCGAGGATCGGCACCTGCAGTCCGATCTTCCCGCGGGGCGGTCGCTCTCGGCCACGCATCTCCGGCCCGAGATCGTGATCGAGCGGAAGGACGACGTCCTCGTGATGGCCGACGACGGCCACGTCAGCATCCACGTCCGCGGCATCGCGATCGAGAAGGGACGCGTCGGCGACAGGATCCACTGCCGGCTCCGGACCAGCGATCCGCGGGACCGCACCACCTGGTTCGCCGTCGAAGTGGTCGGCCCCGGACGCGTCCGACTCCCCCGCGACTGAATCATCCCCGCGATCGCGACACGCCGATCGCCGTTCCCTGAAAGGCCCTTCATGAATCACCGACACCGAATCGTTCGACGAGGACTCCTCGGCATCGCGCTGGTCATCACCGCCGGACTCGCGAGCCCTGCGCCCGCCGATGCGCGGGACGCGTCCCCGGTCATCCTGCCCGGTCGGGCGAACGAGTCGGTGCGTCCCGTGCCGGCTCGATTCCACATGTACGGAACGATCCGCGCCGGTGACACGCGGTTCGGAACCGTCTCGCTGATGCCCGCGGCCCGCGAGTGGCGCGAGGAGGACCTCATCCAGATCGTGGTGATCGAGAAGAGTCGATCCAAGATCGACCAGAAGCGGGAGCTCGAGACCGAAGGCGTGGCCAAGGCCGAGGTCGGGGAGTTCTCCAACTTCAGTCTCGGTGCGTTCACCTTCAGTCCGACCACCGGCGATTCGCTGCCCGGGGTCGAGATCGGGGCGGAGAAGGAGTTCGAGGGCGAGGGTCGATACCAGCGACAGGACGAGATGACCGATCGGATCACCGCCCGGATCGTCGAGGTGAAGCCCAACGGAAACCTCGTCCTCGAGGCGAGGGTGGTGCGGAACTGGAGCGGCGATCGCACCGAGATCCGCCTGACCGGGAGCACCCGGTCGGACTGGATCACCCCCGACGGGACCGTGACCTCGAACCAGCTCTACGACCTCGCGGTCGACAAGGTCCACACCGGCGCGGTCGAGCGTTCCACCCAGCGGGGCTTCATCGCCGAGGCGCTCGACTTCCTCTTCGCGTTCTGAATCGCGTGCTTGGTCCCGACGGGTCTCAGGCCGCGACGTGCCCGCACTCGGCGCACGGGCCGCCGGTCGATTCGCGTCGGTCGTACCCGCACGCCGGGCACTCCCAGGGCAGATTCCGGTCGGCCCGAAGGGCGGACCGCCAGATCACCACGAACACCCCGAGCAGGAGGATGTCGAGGACGATGTAGACGATCGTCGCGCCGATCCCGACGCCCGGCTCCTGGGAGGCCGCGAGCCCGAAGAGACCGAATCCGAGGCAGGGGAGCAGCATCAGGGTGGCGACGGTCGCGGCCAGGACGCGGAAGGGCCTGCTCAACGCAGTTCCAGCGAACGGGGGAAGAATCCGAGTCCCGCCGCCTCCTTGGCCATCGCGAGCGTCTGCTCGGTGAGGGCGTTTGCGCGGGCCGTGCCCGACTCGAGGACGTCGATCACGTAGGCGTCGTCACCCTCGTACTTCGCGCGGCGTTCCCGCATCGGTTCGAGCAGTTCGTTGATCGCGGCCCCGAGTTCCTGCTTGATGTGGCCGTCGCCGATGTCGGCGCCGCGTGCGTAGAGGTCCTTGAGCTCGGCGACGCGTTCCGCGTCGGGAATGAAGATCTCGCAGTACTGCATCAGGACGTTGTCCGGATCGCCGGGATCGGTGGGGCTCTGGCGGCCGGTGAAGATCTTGTTGATCTTCTTCTGGACCTGCTTGGCGGTGTCGGAGATGTAGACCGCGTTGTTGAGCGACTTGCTCATCTTGTTCTCGCCGTCGATCCCGACGAGCCGGCCCACCTTTCCGACGTCCGCCCGGGGGATCGGGAAGACGCCACCCTCCGCGACGTGCTCGTCGTCCTCCGCCTTGTCGTGCACGCCGCAGTACATCTGGTTGAAGCGGCGGGCGACCTCGCGGGTGAGTTCGAGGTGGGCGACCTGGTCCTCTCCGACCGGCACGCCGACCGGGCGGAAGGCGAGGATGTCCGCGGTCTGGCCGACCGCGTAGAGCGGGAACCCGAAGCTGTAGGTCTCGCCGAGGTTCTTGACCTTGATCTCGTCCTTCAGGGTCGGATTACGCATCACCCGGTTGTAGGGGAGGAGCATCGCGAAGAGGAAGGTCAGTTCCGCGATCGCGGGGACCTCGCTCTGGAGGAAGATCGAGGCGCCTTCGGGATCGATTCCCATCGCCAGCAGGTCGCGGACGATCTCCAGGGTGTCCTCCCGGATCGCGTCCGGCTGGTCCGCACGGGTCGTGAACGCGTGGATGTTCGCGAGGATGAAGAAGCAGTCGTGGGTGCGCTGCAGCTCGACCCGCCGCTTCACCGAGCCCACCCAGTGGCCGAGGTGGAGTTTGCCGGTGGGGGTGTCGCCGGTGAGGATCCGGGCACGATCGGTCGGGGGGGCTTCGCTCATGGAGACCGGAGTATAGGGGGGCGCGCGACCGACCTCGGACGCGACGGTCACGCGAAGGCGACGGCCAGTCCGAGATTGAACGCGTTGAACATGCCGTGGGCGATCATGCAGGGGACGATCCGCCCCGTCCGCTCCCGGATCGCACCCAGCGCGATCGAGAGCAGGAACAACGCCGTCATCGCCGAGACGACGCTCTCCTCCGGGAGGATGGGATAGTGCATCAGGGCGAAGATCGCGCTGGTCAGGAAGACGGCCGCCTTCGTGCCGGTTCCCACCATCCGGAAGCCCTGCTGGAGGAAGCCGCGGTAGAGGAGTTCCTCGATCACCGGGGCGCCGACGACGGCATTGGCGGCGATCAGCCACCACCAGGCGTCACGGTCCTCGCGGACCAGCGCGTCGAGGATCTCGTGGGCCACGAGTTCAGGCGTCGTCTCGGAGAACAGCTGCTGCAGGTACTGGCCGGCGATCGCGCCGACCTCGATGAGCGGCAGGGCGACCAGCAGTCCGAGCGCGCCGAAGCGGATCGCTCGTCCGATCCCGAGCGGCGGCGTGGCGTCCGACTGTTCCGGCGTTCTTCGCCAGATCGGGATCGCCGGCGTGCAGAGGAGGAGGCTGCCGATGGTCGCGACCCAGCCCGCGATCGCGATTTCCCGCAGCGGCGACGCGTCCGCCGCGAGCCAGGCGGCCGGGACGAGCCCCACCGCGATGCCGCCTCCGATCACGCCGATCGCGAAGAACAGCAGGCTGGGCCCGGCGGGAAGCCGCCACGGCGTGCCGCGGATCAGGCCGCCTTCCCGCCGCCACCGTCGTCGCCACCCGAGGAGCAGGGCGATCGAGACCGGCGCGAGGACCAGGGAGATCAGGGACAGCCACTCCGCGCCGGCGAACCGTTCCGGCGAATCGATCCCGGGCGACGTCCCGGGGGACGCTGCGAGTAGGATGTCCGCCGAACCGGGGACGGTCAGGCTCGCCACCGCGAGCATCGCCACCGGGATGCGGTGACGGACGCCGCGGCCGCTCACGGACTCGCGGGTCGACGATTCTCCGATGGACAGCGTGCTCGAAGAAATCGTGGCTCGGAAGCGGATCGAGGTCGAGAAGGCCCGGTCGCTGACGCCGATCGAAGCCATCCGGGATCGGATCGCGGCGGTCGGTCGGCCGAGGAACTTCTTCCGGGCGGTGGTCGCGGATCGGCCCCCCCGGAACTTCCGGGTGATCGCCGAGGTCAAGCGACAGAGTCCTTCGGCGGGCGTGATTCGCGAGGATTTCGATCCGGCGGACATCGCCTCACGCTACCACTCGGGCGGCGCGGCCGCGATCTCCTGCCTCACCGATGCGCACTACTTCGGGGGCGACCTCGGGTACGTCCTTCGGATCAAGGACCGGGTCCCGCTGCCGGTCCTGCGAAAGGACTTCATCGTCGACGAGTACCAGGTGTGGGAATCGAGGGCCGCGGGCGCGGACGCGATCCTGCTCATCGCGGAGGTTCTGAGCGAGGGGCAGATCATCGACTACCAGATCCTCGCGACGGAGCTGGGGATGACCTCGCTCGTCGAGGTGCACTCCATCGACAACCTCTACCGCGTGCTCAATCACGTCGGCTTCCCGCATTCCGGCTACTCGCTGCTCGGGGTCAACAATCGCGATCTGTCGACCATGACCACGGATCTCGCGCACACCTTCCGGGTGCTCGACCTCGTGGAGGATCCCCGCGTGCTGGTGAGCGAATCCGGGATCCGGAACGGTGATGATCTGCGACGTCTCCGGGCGCACGGCATCAACATCGCCCTGGTGGGCGAGCATCTCATGCGCGAGCCCGATCCGGGCGTCGCGCTCGCGCGCCTGCTCGAAGACATCGATTCCCCTGCGGGGGACTGATTCCGCGACTCAAGCCTCCTCCCCCTCTCCACCTCCGGTCTCGAGGTCCAGCCCATGCCCGACGTCAACGCCTCGAATCATGCCGTCGATCCCTGCACCCTCGTCATCTTCGGTGCATCCGGGGATCTCGCGGCTCGCAAGCTGATCCCCGCGATGTACGAGATGACGCGGATGGGCATGCTGCCCGAACGGACCCGGATTCTCGGCGTGGCGCGGCGATCGAAGACGGACGAGGCATGGCGGGAGGAGCTGGAACCGTGGGTGCGCAAGCACGATCCAGACTTCGACGCGGGGGCCTGGCGCGATCTGGCCGCCCGGATCCACTACCTGCCGGCGGACGCGACGACCTCGGAGGGGATGGCCTCGGTCGGTCGGCGGATTTCGGAGCTCGACGCGGCGGCGGGCAACGGCGGCAACGTGCTCTTCTTCCTGAGCGTCGCGAGCTCGCTCTACGAGCCGATCGTGGAGCGGATCGACGAAGCCGGCCTGGTGGTCGAAGGCAAGCGCTGGTGCAGCCTCGATCCCGACGCCGCCAACTGGCAGCGGATCATCATCGAAAAGCCGTTCGGGCACGACGACACCTCGGCCAAGAGCCTGAACCGGACGCTCGGCCGCGCGTTCGAGGAGGAGTCGATCTACCGGATCGACCACTATCTCGCCAAGGAGATCGTGCAGAGCCTCCTGGTGTTCCGCTTCGCCAACATCCTCTGGGAGCCGGTCTGGAACCAGCAGTACATCGACCACGTCCAGATCACCGCCGCCGAGACCGTGGGCGTCGGACAGCGCACGGCGTTCTACGACCAGACCGGTGCGATCCGCGACATGATCCAGTCGCATCTCTTCCAGCTGCTCGCGTTCGTCGCGATGGAGCCGCCGACCGACTACACCCCGGAGCACATCCGGAGCGAGAAGGTGAAGATCATCGATGCGCTGGTCCCCACGTCGCCCGACGAGGTCGCCGACCACTGCGCACTCGGGCAGTACGCGGCGGACGGCGCGGGCGATCCCGGCTTCGCCGCGAGCGACGGGGTCGCGCCGGGCAGCACCACCGAGACCTTCGCGGCGGTCGAACTCCGGTTCCAGAACTGGCGATGGGCGGGCACGCCGTTCTATCTCCGCAGCGGGAAGCGGATGGCCGAGAAGCGAACCGAGGTGGTCGTGCAGTTCAAGCCTCCGGCGGCGAATCTCTTCCGCAAGCTCCCCGAGTTCGTCGAGGGGGATCGGCTGGTCCCCGACCGACTGGTGTTCACCGTCGCGCCGACCGAGCGTCTCAGCCTTCGCTTCGAGACCAAGCGTCCCGGGCTGGGCATCAGGATCGATCCGCTGGAGATGATGGCCGACGTCGGCGCGACCTTCGATGCGCCGGTCCTCGAGGCCTACGGCCCGCTCATGATCGACGCGATGCGGGGCGACCAGACGCTGTTCAAGAGCCGGACCGAGGTGGAGAGCGCCTGGGACGCGATGATGCCCTTCCTCGACGCCTCGAGCGACGAGGCGAGGCGGGACATCCGGGACAACTATGCTCCGGGATCCTGGGGGCCCGCCTCCGCCCGGGACCTGCTCGCCCGCAAGGGCCGCCGCTGGCGCGAGGACGACCCGGGCGGAGGATGACGCCGGCGCGAGCGGGCCATCGACACGGATCCGATCGAATCGAGGAGACCATGAGCGACACCTACGAGATCGAGGACGACGGCTTCGAGGTTCCATCCCTGCCGGGTGGCGTCAACGTCGCCGCCGACGAGGAGGACGCGCAGGAACGACTGGGCCGCGACCTGCTCGCGTTCGCGAAGGATGCGGTGCGCGACCGGGGGATCTTCCACCTCGCCCTCTCGGGCGGCGGGACGCCGATGCCGCTCTATCGCCGGCTGATGATCGATCCGCTCTTCCGCGAGATGCCCTGGAGCAAGACGCACCTCTGGATCGTCGACGAGCGACGGGCGCCCTTCGACAGCGACGCCAGCAACTTCAAGCACATCCGGGAACTGATCGTCGAGCACTGCGACCTGCCCGCCTCGAACGTCCATCCGATGCCGGTCGACGTGGAGGACGCCGCCGATCGCTACGAGTCGGAGCTTCGGGAGTGCCTGATGTTCGGTGGCGGGAACGACGAACGGGAGCGGGGGCGACTGGACTTCGTGCTGCTGGGGATGGGTCCGGACGGTCATACCGCGAGCCTGTTCCCGCACAGTCCGGCGCTGCTGGTGGAGGATCGCTGGGTCGTGGACAACGACGCCCCGAGCGTGGTGCCGCCGCCGCGGGTGACGATGACCTATCCGTTGCTGAACGACGCGCGATCGATCGCGTTCTACGTGCTCGGTGCGAACAAGGCCGAGATGATCGCCCGCATCTCGCGCGGCAACGAGGGTTTCGAGACGCTTCCCTGCAAGGGGATCCGCCCGCGTCGGGGTGAACTGGTCTGGTACGTGGATCGGGCCGCCTGCGGCGGATGAGGAGGATCAGCGTCGCATCCAGTCCTCGAGGATGTTCGCGGCGGCGATCGCGTCCTGGATCCGCTTCTTCCCCTTGTGGGTGAGGCCCGATCCCTTCAGGGCCTCGTCCGCCTCGAAGCTCGACAGTCGCTCGTCGTGGTACTCGACCCGGAGACCGGTGCGTTCCGCGACCCGCGCCCCGAAGGCCCGGGCGGCCGCGGCCCGCGGTCCCTCGGTGTCGTCCATGTTGATCGGAAGCCCGATCAGGAGCAGATCCGGACCGAACGCCTCCGCCGCCGCGACGATTCTCTCGAACCGTCTTTCCGGATCGCGCTCGACGATCACCTCGAGCGGCTGGACCGTCCCGGTGAGATCCTCGCCCGCGGCGAGGCCGGTGCGAACGTCTCCGAGATCGACGGCGAGGATCCGCATGGCTTCAGCGAAGGTCCTTCCGGACCAGCCCGGCCATCTCCTTGACCTTCTGCGCATCCTCGGCCCGGCACACCAGCGTCGCCTTCTCGGTGTGGACCACGACCAGGCCCTCGCAGCCGATGGTGCAGATCAGGTGATCGGGGTCTTCGCTGAGGACCAGCAGGTCCCTGGAGTCGATGTCGACATGGTTGGTCGGGGTCGCGACGCGGTTTCCGGCATCGTCCGGTGCCATGGTCTCGCCCAGGCTGGGCCAGCTTCCCACGTCGATCCACGACACGTCCATGGGAACGGTGCAGATCGAGATCGACGGGTCGCCGCCGGCGGGCTCCATCAGTCCGTAGTCGACGCTGACCTTCCTGAGTTCCGGATAGATCGCGGCGAGGGTCGCGTCGCGCCGATCGTCGCCCCAGTGCTCCGCGATCCGATCGAGTCCCGCCCGGGTGGCCGGTTCGAAGCGTGCGACCGCATCGAGCACGGTGCGGGCGTGGAAGACGAACATGCCGCTGTTCCAGGCGAAGCGACCGGTCTCGAGATACGCCTCCGCGGTCTCACGGTCCGGTTTCTCGACGAACCGGACCGCCTCGAAGCAGCCGGGGGCGTTCGCGATCTCCGCGCCCCGCTCGACGTATCCGTATTCGATCGCCGGCCGCGTCGGCCGGATGGAGAACGTCACGAATCGATTCGGGTCCGCCTCCACCAGTTCGAAGCCCGCATCGAGTCGTTCGGCGAAGGTCTTCTGCGGCTCGATCACGTGGTCGGCGGTGAGCACCGCGAAGATCGCGTCGGGATCCTCGCGAGCGATCACCGCCGCGGTGAGACCGACGGCGTTCAGCGTGTCCCGGCCGCAGGGTTCGCCGAGGATCCGGTCGTCGTCGATCCCCGGGATCGTCGCACGGACCTGCTCCCGGAATCGCTCGCCGGTGCAGATCCAGCGGCGATCGGTCTCCACGACGCCGTCGAGGCGATCGCTCGCGACCTCCAGCAGGCTTCGGCCGCCGATCAGCGGGACGAGTTGCTTGGGGCGGTCGGTCCGGCTGACCGGCCAGAGTCGGGTGCCGGCGCCTCCGGCCATGATCATCGCGTGTCGCATGCTTCGATTCGATTCGAGGACTGGTGGATTCGGATCGGGTCGGGACCGGGCCCCGACTTCAGTTGACGGTGTCCTTCAACCGCAGGGCGGCGGCGACGATCGCATCCGCGTCGGTGATGGCGGGGTCGGCGCGGCGCACGCGATCGACGAGTTCGACCGCGATGGTCCGCGCCTCGCCGAGCTGGACCAGCACGGTGATCGCGTCCCGGGCGCCGTCGGGGACCGCGGTACCCTCGATCTCCGCGTCCGCGCCGTCGCCGCCGCAGAGGCCCGCGAAGTCGTCCCCCACGCGTTCCGCGAGGTCGAGGACGATGGTCTCGGCGGTCCGCTTGCCGATCTCGGGCAGGGCTCGAAGGGTGTCGGCGTCACGCTCGGCGATGGCCCGCGCGACCGTGGACATCGGCATCGCGAGGGCGCGGAGGGCCTTGCGGTAGCCGATGCCCTTGACCGAGGTGAAGAGTTCGAAGAACGATCGCTCGGTCTCGTTCGCGAAGCCGATGAGGCGGGGTCGGAAGACCGCGCCGTTGGACTGGCTCTCGAGGTAGTGGAGCACGGTAAGGTCCACCGGATCGCCGATCCCGAGCCGGAGCCGGCCCACGTCGCCGGCGGGGATCATCACGTCGTAGGCGATCGGGCCGACCTGGATCGTCGCGGTCTGCTCGTTCACCTCGCGAAGTTCGCCATGGAGGCTGGAGATCATGGTCGGACTGTAGCAGGCCCCCGACGTCGATCAGCGGGCCGGTTCCCCGGACGGGGTCGGTGGATCGAGCATCGAATCCTCGTTGAGAGGCCAGCCGCTCCGGGCGGCGATGGCGTCACGCAGGCGGGCGGTGGCGACGGCCGGATCCTTTTCGGCGGAGAGATCGATCACGTCCACGAATTCGACCACGGCTCGACTGGTTCGAGCGAGCGAACCCCACGCGGTCTCGGCGTAGGGGGTGTCGTGGATCCAGAGGACCAGGACGGGGGCCCGGGTCAGCCGTGCCAGCAGACCGATTCCCGGTTGAAACGGACGAAGCTCCCCCGGCGGGCGGACGATCGCGCCCTCGGGGAAGAGACCGATGATCCCGCCCTCCTTGACGTGTCGCACCGCCTGTCGGAGCGTGGTGGAGTCCTCGTGCCCGTGTCGGACGGGGAGCACCTGCCCGGCCTTCCAGGCGAAATCGAGGGCCGGGGCCATCATGTCCGCCCACATCATCCAGCGNATCAGCCTNCGGATNCCGGTCTGGNCNAGCATGGGATCCATGCCNGCGGTGTGGTTNGCGACCACNANCCCGCCACCCNNNCCNCCGTGGCGNAACGTNTCGGGAAGNCGGTCGAANCCCTCGAANCGNACNCGGTGNACCCANCGGCAGTAGCAGCACGAGNNGAGNTCGATCNNNCCGACCAGCGGNCCNTCGCCGATCCGGGCNTCGAGCNNCGATTNCANGNNCCGGGNGACGAGNGNGGGNATNAGCCACATCCAGAGNANGNNCCAGGCNNCGATNCCNGCGACGATCNANATGGCGANGNTNGNGNNGCTCACNCNNNAAGCCTCCTTNCCGNGANCGGCNCNCGTCAAGNNGANCGGTGGATGANCGNTCGTTCNGGNTCTCGAATCGGACNCGCNGNGGTATNNTNTCGGAGATTTGCGCGGATCGGGTCCNGAGNGGANCCGGGCGGGNGGATCACGAAGNCGGNCGANACGGCTCCGGACGNNGNGTCCGGNGTTCGNCGCGAACCGCGGGAGACGCGTGCCCCNNATGCCAAANCGAGACGACATCTCCACGATCCTNCTTCTCGGNTCNGGCCCGATCGTCATCGGNCAGGGCTGNGANTTCGACTACTCGGGNACCCAGGCCTGCAAGGCGCTCCGNGAGGAGGGGTACCGGATCGTCCTGGTGAATTCNAATCCCGCGACGATCATGACNGACCCGGCGTTCAGCGACCGGACCTACATCGANCCGATCACGCCNGANGCGGTCCNGNNGCGTGATCGAGCGGGAGGCNGAACTCGGCACNCCGATCGACGCGATCCTTCCGACGCTCGGNGGNCAGACNGGNNTGAACTGCGCNTGCGANNTNTGGGANCGNGGNATCCTNCAGNNGCANGGNGTCGAGATGATCGGNGCCGANCGNGANGTGATNCGNCGGGCCGAGGACCGNGAGGCGTTCAAGAAGGTNGTNGANTCGGTCGGNCTGNNGAANCCCGAGAGCCGGACNGTCTCCACCGTCGNNGANGCGATGGAGTTCCTCGACCAGATCGGNCTNCCNGCGATCATCCGGCCNGCGTTCACNCTCGGCGGCACCGGCGGCGGCGTCGCGTGGAACCGNGAGGAGTACGAGGAGATCGTCCGCTCCGGNATCAAGGCGTCGATGATCGACCAGGTCCAGGTCGACAAGTCGCTNCTCGGNTGGAAGGANTACGAACTCGAGGTNGTCCGNGATCGCAANGACAACTGCGTGGTGGTCTGCGGCATCGAGAACATCGACGCGATGGGCGTGCACACCGGNGANTCNATCACCGTNGCGCCGATCATGACNCTCTCCGACAAGGAGTACCAGCGGCTNCGGGACGGCGCGTTCGCGATCATGCGGGCGGTCGGCGTCGACACCGGCGGTTCGAACGTGCAGTTCGCGGTGAATCCCGCGAACGGCGACGTGGTGGTCGTCGAGATGAACCCGCGGGTCTCCCGCAGTTCCGCCCTCGCATCCAAGGCCACGGGCTTCCCGATCGCGAGGATCGCCGCGAAGCTGGCGGTCGGCTACACGCTCGACGAACTCCGCAACGACATCACCGGCTCCACCTCGGCCTGCTTCGANCCGTCGATCGACTACGTCGTGGTCAAGATGCCCCGTTGGACGTTCGAGAAGTTCCCGGAAGCCGACGAGACCCTCACCACCCAGATGAAGTCGGTGGGCGAGGGGATGTCGATCGGCCGGACGTTCAAGGAGGCGCTCCAGAAGGCCATCCGGAGCATGGAGGTCAAGCGTTTCGGGCTCGGGCTCGACGCCAATGACCGGTGGCTCCAGGACCGCCGCGGCGAAGACGCCGTCTGGCCGCCGGCGGAGGACCTCCTCGTCCGGAAGCTCTCGGTGCCCAGCCAGGGGCGTCTCTACTACGTCCGCTACGCGGTGAAGCTCGGCTGGTCGCTGGAGCGGATCCGGGAACTCACCGGCATCGATCCGTGGTTCCTCGACCAGCTGGTGCAGCTGATCGGCTTCGAGGACCGGCTCGTGGAGCACGACCGCCTCGAGGACGTCCCGACCGATCTGCTCTTCGAGGCGAAGCGGCTCGGCTATTCCGATCCCCAGCTCGCGAACCTCTACCT
The DNA here is from genome assembly GCA_002684855.1 of Planctomycetaceae bacterium. GTDB lineage: Bacteria > Planctomycetota > Phycisphaerae > Phycisphaerales > SM1A02 > UBA12014. The sequence continues at coordinate 89,836 of NYWD01000069.1, forward strand.
GGGACGGATCGACACGGAGTCGATCCTCGCGGTCCGCGGCCACCGGAAGTCCCGCGGCATCGAGCCGGTGTACAAGCTGGTCGACACCTGCGCCGCGGAGTTCGAGGCGGTCACGCCCTACTTCTACTCGACCTACGAGCGTCCGTTCAGGATGGTCGACGGGGACGAGGTCCGAACCGTGCGGGACGACGAGTCGAGGGTCGGGGGTCGGCCCAAGATCGTGATCCTCGGTGGCGGGCCCAACCGNGTCGGGCAGGGGATCGAGTTCGACTACTGCTGCTGCCAGGCGAGCTTCGCGGCGGCGGAGATGGGCTTCGACTCGGTGATGATCAACTCCAACCCGGAGACGGTCTCCACCGACTACGACACCAGCGACCAGCTGTTCTTCGAGCCGCTGACGCTGGAGGACGTCCTGAACATCGTCGAGCGGCTCAACGGCGGCGGCATCGACGTCGAGGANCGTTCCGGCGGCGTGGTCGGNTGCGTGGTGCAGTACGGCGGGCAGACGCCGCTCAACCTCGCGCACGGGCTGGTCGCCGCCGGCGTCCCGATCATCGGCACCGGGCTCGACTCGATCGATCTGGCGGAGGATCGCGACCGGTTCAAGATGGTGCTCGACGAACTCGGGCTTCAGCAGCCCGAGAACGGGATCGCGCACTCGATGGATGAGGCGGTGGCCATCGCGCGACGGATCGGCTATCCGGTGCTGGTGCGTCCGAGCTACGTGCTCGGNGGCCGGGGCATGGAGACCTGCTACGACGAGAAGGCGCTGCGNCGGTACATGGTCGCCGCGGTCGGTGCGAGCGATCTGCAGGATGCGCCGGTGCTGATCGACCGGTTCCTGGGCGATGCGGTGGAGGTGGACGTCGACGTGGTGGCCGACTTCGAGCCGCACGAGGGCTCGAAGGCGAGCATGATCGCCTGTTCGAAGGCCCCGCCGGCGGCGCTGGTCTGCGGCGTCATGGAGCACATCGAGGAGGCGGGGGTGCATTCCGGCGANTCCGCCTGCACGATTCCGCCCTACTCCCTCGCCCCGCGNATCGTNGAGTCGATCAAGGANCAGGCCCGNCGGCTCGCNGANCGCCTNCGGGTGCGGGGNNTGATGAACCTGCAGCTCGCGGTCAAGGACGAGGAGATCTACATCCTCGAAGTGAATCCCCGGGCCTCCCGGACGGCACCCTTCGTCTCCAAGGCCAAGGGCGTGCCNTGGCCGCACGTCGCGGCGAAGGTGATGATGGGCGCGTCGCTCGCCGAACTCGGCGTCGGCGAGGTCGCCGATTCCGGTTTCTACGCGGTGAAGCAGTCGGTCTTCCCCTTCAGCAAGTTCCCGGGCGTCGACGTGATCCTCGGACCCGAGATGCGATCGACCGGCGAGGTCATGGGTGCCGATCGCTCGCTGCCCCTCGCCCTCGCCAAGGCATGCATGGCGGCCGGGCTCGATCTGCCCAGCGAGGGAACGGTGTTCCTCTCGGTCCGGAACGAGGACAAGGCGCACGCGGTGGAGATCGCCCGCGGGCTCCGATCCATGGACTTCCGAGTCCTCGTCACCGGGGGCACCCACGAGCATCTGAAGACCTTCGGCGTCGAGACGGAGTCGCTCTCGAAGATCTCCGAGGGCCTTCGACCGAACATCCTCGACCTCATCGCGGACGGTGAGGTGGATCTCATCCTCAACACCGCGACCCGGAAGGGTGCGCACACCGACGAGGGAAGGATCCGTGCCGAGGCGGTCAAGGCGGGGATCCCGATGATCACCACGATTCCCGGGGCGAAGGCCGCGGTCCAGGCGATCACCGGGCTGCGTGCCGGCAACTGGACCGTCGCCGCGACCCAGGACTACTTCCCGGAACTCGCCCGGGGCCCGCTCGAAGGCCNCCGAGCCGACGCGTCGAAACGGCGCGGACGCGACCGTCGGCTCCGCCGGCTGACGGATCCCGCACGGGGTCCGTCCCGGCCGCCTTTTCCGATCAACGCGAAGAAAGCCGGCGCCTTCGGTCGATTGATTGGGGGCGATCGTGATCCGGCCCGCTAGAATGCCCCTGCCGTACCCGGGTTCCGGGCGGGACGTCGCAGCCACTCGGGAAAGCCTCCTCCAGCATGTTCACCGCCACCCCCGATCAGGTCCAAGTCGTCTTCTCGATCCTCGTGATCGCGGTCCTGCTGCACATGTTCCTCGGGGCGTGCGCCTACTCGATCATGCTCGAGCGGAAGCTCAGCGCGTGGATGCAGGACCGGGTGGGTCCGAACCGGGTCGGCCCCAAGGGGCTCCTGCAGCCGATCGCCGACGGTCTGAAGTTCCTCCTGAAGGAGGACTACACCCCGCTCGGGGTCGACAAGGCGCTCTTCACGATGGCGCCGGGGCTGATCATGCTTCCCGCCATGATCGGGTTCGCCATCGTCCCCTTCGCCGGCATCATCGACATCACCAGCCTGATCAATCTGCTCGGCATCGCCCAGGCCGGCGCGGTGTACGAGGTGACCGTCGTGGGCGCGGACATCAACATCGGTGTGGTGTACCTGATCGCCGTCGCCTCCCTGGGCGTCTTCGGGGTCACCCTCGGGGGCTGGGCCAGCAACAACAAGTGGTCGTTCCTCGGCGGCCTCCGGGCCGGCGCCCAGATGATCTCCTACGAGATTCCGATGGGCCTCTCGCTCCTCGCGATCATCCTCGTGTCGGGGTCGATCAGCCCGATGGTCATCATCGGGGGCCAGATCGAGGGCGCGTGGAATCTCGTCCAGCTCCCGGTCGCGGCGATCATCTTCTACACGTGCATGCTGGCGGAGGCGAATCGAGCGCCGTTCGATCTCGCCGAGTGCGAGAGCGAGCTCGTCGGCGGGTACCACACCGAATATTCCTCGATGCGGTTCGCGATCTTCTTCCTGGCCGAGTACTTCCACATGATCACCGGAGCGGCTTTCTTCACGATGCTGTTCCTCGGGGGCTGGTCCGTGAACCCCTTCTTCGGCGGATGGGACCTTCCCGTCGCGGGCCCCTGGTGGATCGGGTTGATCCAGTTCGGGGTGGTCGCCTTCAAGATCTTCCTGCTGGTCGCCTTCGCCATGGCGATCCGCTGGACCCTGCCTCGGTTCCGCTTCGACCAGCTGATGCGACTCGCCTGGGAGGGCATGATTCCGGCATCGCTGCTGGTCATGCTCACGGTCTCGTTCTTCCTCTTCATGGGTTGGACCGACTACATGTGGATCGGCTCCCTCGGCTGCGTGGGCCTGATCTACCTGGTGCTGCCGTTCATGCCGCAGCAGGCGGACCCGAACCACCGGACCCGGCTCATCGGAAGCCGCTTCAGTCCCGCGGGCGACGACCCGACCCGCGAGCAACTGGCCGAAGCCACATCCGGCTGACCGCGACCCGGACCGACGCCCGCCCATGCGAACCCTCCGCAACCTGATTCCCGGCATCCTCGGCCTGCTCCATCTGGGATTCGCGACCGGATTCCGTCTCCGCGGGCCCTACTGGCGATGGCGGATGGAGACGGCGCTCGGGACCGACCCGGAGGCATGGCCTTCGCGCGTCGAGCAGTGCCGGTCGATCCTCGCCTACGGTGCGTGGGCCCGCCGGCTCCGCAAGGCTGCCGCCGCCCACCGCGGTTGACGGCCCATCCGCATCACGCCCGATCCGATCGTGGTGCATTCCCGTCGACTTCGGTCAGTCCTCGAGGGTGACGTCGTAGACTCGGCACCATGGCGAAGAACCGCACCTCGTATCTCTGCCGGGACTGCGGCGGCGTCCAGGCCAAGTGGATCGGTCGGTGCCCCGACTGCGGGGCCTGGGACACGCTCGAGGCGTTCACGGAATCACCGGCGTCGGCGACCACCACGGTCGGCACGGTCGCGGGGATCGCGATCTCCGGGATCAATTCCGGGGAGACCGGCACTGGCGTTCTCGCGAAGGCCGTTCCACTGGTCGAGATCGATCAGCTGGAGGTTCCGCGGATCCCGACCGGGATCGAGGAGTTCGATCGGGTCCTCGGTGGCGGGGTGGTTCCGGGATCGGTCGCGCTGCTCGGCGGGGAGCCCGGGATCGGCAAGAGCACCCTCCTGATGCAGGCGGCCGCGAGGGTTGTCGCCGGCGGACGGACCGTGCTCTACGTCAGCAGCGAGGAGAGCCCGCAGCAGATCCGGCTTCGCGGGGACCGGCTGCTGGGGTCGGCGGTGGCCGACCTCGCGGATCTCTACCTCTGTACGGAGACCAACCTGGTCCGCATCGTCGAGGAGATCCGCCGGGTGAAACCGGATCTGGTGCTGCTCGATTCGATCCAGATGGCCTACCGCGGCGATCTGGACGCACCGCCCGGCTCGACCACGCAGTTGCGACGGTGCTGTCACGATCTCGTCCAGCTCGCCAAGATCACCGGTGCGGCGGTCGTGGTGGTGGGTCACGTCACCAAGGAGGGCTCCTTGGCGGGACCGAAGTTGCTGGAGCACGTGGTCGATGCGGTGCTCGCCTTCGAGGGGGACCGGGAGCACGGGCATCGGGTGCTGCGGGCGACGAAGAACCGCTTCGGCTCCACGCAGGAGATCGGACTGTTCGAAATGGGCGGAAGCGGCCTGCAACAGCTCGAGGAGGGGGGAATCGCGATCGACGCGTCGGGGCCGGGCCTGCCGGGATCGGTGCTCACCGCGACCATGGCTGGAACCCGCTGCCTGCCGGTCGAGATCCAGGCGTTGACGTCCACGGGGTTCCTCGGCTCGGCGAAGCGACGGGGAACCGGGGTCGACGCCAATCGGCTGGCGATGCTCATCGCGGTCCTCGAAAAGCACGGAGGCCAGCGTCTGGCGGATCAGGACATCTTCGCGGCCGTGGCGGGTGGAATTCGAGTGAGCGAGCCGGCGGCGGACCTCGCGCTGGCGCTGGCGATCGCGGGAGCGCACCACGGACGAGCCCTTCGTCCCGGCACCGTGGTGCTCGGCGAGGTCGGTCTCACCGGCGAGATCAGGTCGGTGCGGGGGATCGACCAGCGGCTTCGCGAACTCGCGCGTCGAGGTGCGGTGGCCGCGGTGATTCCCCGTTCCCAGGCGGAAGCGGCATCCGACTCGGGTCTCGAGATCCACGCGGTCGCCGGGATCGGTGCCGGGCTCGCCGTGCTCGAATGATTTTTTTTCGGGGTGCGATCGGGCGGTTCCGGGTTCGAGATCCCGGAAAACATGGAAAACATGACGGTTTCGACCGCGATGCGGGGTGATCGTAAATCGAATGTTCTCAGCGGTTTGCGATCGCCGGCCGATCTTCGTCGCAGCATGTTCGGGCTTTGTTCGCAGAGACGGCGAGCCGTGCCGTGGCGAACGCCGGCGGAGTGGGTATAGTCCCGTCCTTCATCCCGACCGGCCATGTTGGTCGATAGGGAAACTCACGTCCGGCTTTTGCCAAGGGTGGCATGAGCAATTCACGGGCGGGTGGATGAATTCGGGCTGTCGCGGCCAGGTCACATTGCCGCGGCGAACAAAGGCCCATGTACTTCTTGGAGAGTCACCCAATGAGTCTGACCAACAAGTTTGGGCTCGTCGCTGGAACGACCGCACTGGCCATCGCCGGTACGGCTTTCGGCGGTGTCGAGTCCGACAACGACGCGCTTGCACAGATCGCCGAACTGAAGCAGGAGCTCGCCGAGCTCAAGCAGCAGAACGGCCAGGACTGGCTGACCGAGCAGCGATCTTCCGAGATCCGCGGCATCGTTCAGGACGTCCTCGCGGACGCCGACACCCGCACGAGCCTTCAGAGCTCGGGCGCGATGGCCGGTTACAACAACGGTTTCTTCCTCGCCAGCCCCGACGGGAACTTCTCCCTGAAGGTCGGCGGCCAGATCCAGATTCGCTGGGTCATGAACTCGGCCAAGGATCAGAACACCGCCTGGGGCTTCGAGAACCGTCGCACCAAGCTCGACTTCCAGGGCAACGTCTTCAGCAAGGACTGGACCTACCGCGTCCGTTCCAACTTCTCGAACGACATCCTCGGCGTGAACGCGCTCGAGTTCGCCTATGTCGAGAAGGCCATGGACAACGGCATGAGCATTCGTGTCGGTCAGTTCCAGGCTCCCTGGCTGCGTGAAGTCCTCGTCGACTCCTCGATGCAGCTCGGTGCCGAGCGTTCGATCATGGCCCAGCTCTTCAGCCAGGGCTACTCGCAGGGCATCCAGTGGGGCATGGAGTCCGACTCCTTCCGCGTCAACGCTGGTCTCTTCGACGGCATCGGCGGCACTTCGGACCTCTCCTTCGAGGGCTACAACTCCCGGAACTCCAACTGGGAATTCACCCCCACGAACTACGCGTTCGCGGCTCGGGCCGACTTCAAGCTCTCCGGTGACTGGAGCCAGTTCGACGACTTCTCCAGCTTCAAGGGTGAAGAGGGCGGCATGATGGCTGGCGTCGCGGTGGTCTACCAGCGATCCAACGGCAACAACTTCATCCCCCCTGCCGGCAACAAGGTCTTCGGCATCACGGGTGACTTCACCTGGGACTTCGGCGGTGCGAGCCTCTTCGCGTCCGGCGTCTGGACCCAGAACAAGCCCGCGACCGGCGACAGCACCAGCCCGTGGGGCGTCACCGTCCAGGGTGGCTACTTCGTCACCGAGGACGCCGAGCTCTTCGGTCGCTACGAGTACGTGAACTACAACGTCGATCAGCCTGGTGGCAACGACGTGAACAAGTACAACGGCATCACCATCGGTGCCAACTACTTCTTCGCCAAGGGCGTGAAGTTCACGGTCGACTGGAGCTGGAACCTGAAGAGCCTCGACGCAGGCTCGTTCCCGAGCGCGGTCGCGCTCAACGGATCGGGTTTCCGCGGCGACATCAACGGCAACGACAACCAGTGGGCGCTTCGTGCCCAGCTGCAGCTGCTGTTCTGATCGAGAAGTTCATCCACCCGAAGATCGCTCCATCCCCCGAAAGGGGGGTGGGGCTTCAAGGGCTCGGCCGGCCGGACCGCAAGGTCCGGCCGGTTTTTTCTTTCCGGTCCACGCCGGCGGATGACGTTCGCTTCTCGTGAAGGGAACGTCATCAATTCATGAAGTTGCGTCGTAATCGCAGCGGCGAAGCGTCTCCCTTGTCAAGATGCCCGCGTTCGAGCCATCTCGGTGATCGTGCTTCCTGAAGGTCGGGAAGGCGAGAAGAACCGCCGAGCAAGCCACCCAGGGAACCGTCTCTCCATGGCACTCCAAATGCATGAACTGCACGTCGTGCTCGCATCCGCCGTTTTCGTCACATCGCCCGTTCTCGCCATCGACCCCGAGCGCGAGACCGCCGGCCAGATCGCCGAGGAGCTTCGCGAACTCCGACGCGAGATCACCGAGCTTCGACGGGATTCGGGCGCGGGCTGGTTGACCCAGCAGCGAGCGGGCGAGATCCGCGGTGTCGTCACCGACGTCCTCGCGGACGCCTCCGATCGCGTCAGTCTCCAGGACGCCGGCGCGACTGCCGGCTGGAACAAGGGATTCTTTCTCGCCAGTCCCGACGGGAGCTTCAAGCTGAAGGTGGGCGGCCAGATCCAGGTTCGCTGGGTCCTGAACTCCGCGGGTGATCAGCCCACCGAGTACGGATTCGAGAATCGACGGACCAAGCTTTCCTTCTCCGGAAACGTGTTCGATAAATCCTGGACCTACAAGGTCAAGGCTGGCTTCGCACGATTCGGCGGGTTCCTCCTGTTGGAGGATGTCTACGTCCAGAAGAAGCTGGAGAACGGACTCGCGATCAAGGTCGGTCAATTCAAGGCACCATGGATGCGAGAAGAACTCGTCTCCAGTTCGAAGCAGCTGACCGTCGAGCGGTCGATCGTGAACGAGTACTTCAATCAGGGGTACTCGCAGGGGATCCAGATCGCATACGAAGCGGAAGACTTTCGGGCCTGGGCCTGGACCGGCGACGGGATCGGCTCCCGGGGGTTCGGTCCCGCTCGCACGAACAGCCAGAACACCAACTGGGCCGAGACCAGCACGAACTATTCCTTCGCCGCCCGGGCCGAGTTCAAGCTCTCCGGTGACTGGAGCCAGTTCAAGGACTTCAGCAGCGCCCGTGGCAGCGACAAGGGCATGATGGTCGGCGTGGCTGCGGCGACCCAGCGCGCGAATCAGAACATCGGTGCCGCGGAAGGCACCAGGGTCTACGGCATGACCGGCGACTTCACCTGGGACCTCTCCGGAGCGAGCATCTTCGCATCCGGAGTCTGGACGAACGTGGACGAACCGGGTTCACAGTCCGCCAACCCCTGGGGCGTCACGATCCAGCTCGCCCACTTCGTGACCGAATCGGTCGAGGCGTTCGTCCGCTACGAGTACATGGACTACGACCCGCCCACGTCTTCGGACATCGCTCGATTCGACGGATTCACGGTGGGTGGGAACTGGTTCATCAACAAGGGCGTGAAGTTCACCGCCGACTTCACCTACAACTTCGCGTCGCTGGCGACCGGGGCGTTCGTGGCCAACAGTGCCGGCTTCCGGACCGACGATCCCGGCCAGGACGGCCAGTGGGCGATCCGGGCCCAGCTGCAGCTCCTCTTCTGAATTCGTTCATCCCCCGCCGCGATCGCTGGATCCATCGGTTCGGCGTTCCAAAGCAAGCCGACCGGCTCCGACCCACGGGGCCGGTCGGTCTTCGTCGACGGCGGCCTGCGGGGGCGTGCCGCAGCCCGGCGGACGGGCCCGGATGTGCTTTCTCATGCTTTGGAGCCGCCTCCGCCGATATTCCGAACTCAGGATCGACCAACCAACGACCACGAGGTTTTCCATGCGCAGGATGCGAATTGGACGGACGGGCGGGCTGCTGGGCGTCACCGCGACGTTGCTGACGGCCACGGCTCAGGGGCAGGATGCCACCGCGATGGAGGAGATGGCTCGCCGCCTCGCCGACATCGAGAAGCAGAACGAGACGCTGAAGACCCGGGTGAACGAGCTCGAGGCGGCCGACGCCGACGTCTGGCTCACCCAGGAGCGAGCGGATCAGATCCGCGGCGTGGTCACCGACGTGCTGTCGGACTCCGAGACGCGGGTGAGCCTCCAGTCCAGCGGGATGACCGCCGGCTGGGACGACGGCTTCTTCCTCGCCAGCCCGGACGGTCGATTCCGACTCGAGGTCGGCGGCATGGTCCAGACCCGCTACATGTATTCCCACATCCGGGAAGGGTGGCCGTCCTTCAACGACCAGGGTCAGCAACAGCAGGAATTCGCGGCGGAAGACGACGTCACCAATCGAGGTGGCTTCGACATTCCACACGCTCGGCTCGACTTCAAGGGGCATGTCTTCGGCCCCGACACCCGCTTCCGGGTCCAGGGCGGGTTCAGCAACGAGCGTCCCGACACCCTCCAGCTCTACTCGAACCCACCGGTGTCCGTGTCGCCGGAGAACGGTTCCTCGAACGGCAAGTTCCAGCTTCTGGACGCCTACATCCTCAGGGAGCTGGGAAACGGATGGGTGTTCCGGATCGGCCAGTTCAAGCTGCCGTTCGATCGCGGCTGGGAGGTTCCCATTGCGAACCAGCTGACCGGCGAGCGCAGCACCGTCGCCCTCCACATGGGCCTCGGCCGCAGCCAGGGGATCGAGCTCGCGTGGGGCGGCGACACCAGCCGGCTTCGCGTGGCGCTTTCCGATGGTGCGAACGATCGAATCTTCGATTCGTATCACTTCAGCACCACCCAGCCCGCGAATTCGCCGTACTCCTTCACGCAGGCGGAACTGTCGGTCTCCGCCCGAATGGAATTCAAGCTCGCCGGCAACTGGCGGGAATTCGATTCCATGACCTCCCCGCCGGGGTCCGAGACCGGACTTCTCCTGGGCGTGGGTGGCCACTTCCAGCAGAGCAAGGCGATGCTGAACCCCAGTCAGTACAACAACACGCCCGGAAGCGGATACAACGACTGGTATGCGCTGACCGGTGATCTCACCTGGAACCTCGGTGGCGGCAGCATCACCGCGGCGGCCTACTACCACAACGTCTCGTCGGCGGCGTCCTACCTGTACTTCGGCTTCGCGCCCCTCGGGAACAGCAATCCGACCTTCGATGCGGGCCATGTCGCGATGCTGGGCGCGAGCCTCTACGGATCCATGTACCTGACCTCCGATTTCGAGGCGTACGTCGGATTCGACTACATGGAAGTGGTGGACAACGGGAACCTGGGCAACCTCCAGCCGCCGCCACCCTCATTCTCCGAGTTCTACGGCGCCTACGCCGACACCGGGAACTTCCAGAGCGTCACCGCCGGCGGGACCTGGTATCTCGACGGGAACGACTTGAAGTGGGGATTCTCGCTGACCTACTTCCCCAGGTCGATCTCGCCGGCGTGGAACACGCCTGAGACCGGCGTTCGGTCGACGCCGGTCACCGACGCCTACACGATCCGGACCTACGTGCAGCTGATGTTCTGACCGTCGGGTCGCCCGCCTCCGCTCCGTCCACTCACGCGGTCTCGTCGCCCCGGCGACGAGGCCGCGTCTCTTCGCGCCCCCGCCGGGTCGGGTCGGACTCCGGGATCGAGCGCCAGTTGCGTGGCGGGGCCCGCCCCACGGTCGGCGATTCGCCTAAAATGGGGCGGAAATGACCAGCGTCAACGCCGCTTCCCCGACCATGACCACCACCGTCCACCGAATCGAGATCCATCGGCGTCCCGAGTTCGGCGATCCGGCCGCGGACGCCGTCCGTCGCGATTTCGAAGGACTTCCCGCCGCCCTGAGACCCCGCTCGCTGGCCTGCGCCGCGGTCTACCTGATCGAGGGGCGACTGACCGAACGGGAACTCGGGATGGTCGCCGAGGAACTGCTCGCGGACCCGGTCACCCAGTCCTCGATCGTGGGCGCTGCGCCCGTCGGAAGCGATGAGACGGTGGTCGAGGTCCATCCGCTTCCGGGGGTCATGGATCCCGCGGCGGCGTCGATCGCGACCGCGATCCACGCGATGCTCGGCGACGAGACCGCGTCATCGGTCACGGTTCGGACCGGACGGCGCTACACCTTCGGCGGAATCGGTTCGGATGCCGGATGCGAGGTGGCCACCCGCCTGCTCGCGAATCCCGTGGTCCACGCGATCCACGACGGACCGTATCACCCCGATTCGTTCCCGGTCGGTCAGCTTCAGGCCGTCGAGGTGCGGGACGTCCCGATTCGCGAACTCGACGACGAGGCGCTGGAGCGGTTGAGCCGCGATGCCCACCTCTTCCTCTCGCTCGACGAGATGCGGGCGATCCAGTCGCATTACCGCGACCTCGGTCGCGAACCGCGCGAGATCGAACTCGAGACCCTCGCCCAGACCTGGTCGGAACACTGCGTCCACAAGACCCTGAAGGCGACCATCGAGTACCGCGAGCCCGACGTCGAATCCGGAATCTCCATCCGGGAGACCGCGGGAACCCGGCCCGGTCATTCCGTCGACGACGCAGGACGCGTTCGCATCGACAACCTCCTCAAGTCGACCGTCGCCGCGGCGACCCATCGCCTCATGGCCGAAGGGCTCGACGACTGGTGTCTCTCGGTGTTCGTGGACAACGCCGGGATCGTGGGATTCGACGAGGACACCGCGGTCTGCATGAAGGTGGAGACCCACAACCATCCCTCGGCCATCGAGCCCTACGGCGGCGCGGCGACGGGGATCGGCGGCTGCATTCGGGACATCATGGGCACCGGTCTCGCCGCCAAGCCGATCGCGGCGACCGACGTCTTCTGCGTCGGGACGGACTCGCCCGCGGAGATCCCGACGGGCTGCCTGCACCCGCACCGCATTCTCGGCGAGGTCGTCGGGGGCGTGCGGGACTACGGAAATCGCATGGGCATCCCCACCCTCGACGGCGGGGTGTGGTTCGACGACCGCTACATCGGAAATCCGCTGGTCTACTGTGGATGCGTCGGCGTCATGCCCCGCGAGCTGATCGAAGGGGACGCCCGTCCGGGCGACCGGATCATCGCGATGGGGGGCCGCACGGGCCGGGACGGAATTCATGGCGCGACCTTCTCGAGCGCCGAACTGACCGACACCCACGCGGATGAGTTCAGTCACGCGGTGCAGATCGGCAACGCGATCACCGAGAAGGTGACGCTCGACGCGGTGCTCGCCGCACGGGACCACCCGGACGGCTGCCTGTTCAGCGCGATCACGGACTGCGGGGCCGGTGGATTCAGCAGCGCGATCGGGGAGATGGGCGAACGCATCGGCGCCGAGGTCCGGCTGGACCGTGCGCCGCTCAAGTACGAGGGGCTCACTCCGGTCGAGGTCTGGATCAGCGAGGCTCAGGAGCGGATGGTGCTCGCGGTGCCGGCGGGCAACGTCGACGCGATCGCGGCGATCTGCGACAGCCACGGCGTCGAATGGTGCGACCTCGGTGAGTTCGGGACGCCGGAGCGGGAACTCGTGTTGCACTGGGGCGATCTCGAGGTCGGTCGGATCTCGATGGAGTTCATGCACGACGGCGTCCCCATGCCGCTTCGCGAGGCGGTCTGGGATCCCGAGTGGGCCGCCCGCGAGGCCGGTGGCGACGACGGTGGGGTCGAACCCGCCCCGCCGATCACCGCCGCCGGCGGTCTGCTCGACATGACGGCCACGCTGCTGGGGCATCCGAATCTGGCGAGCAAGGCGTGGATCGTTCGCCAGTACGACCACGAGGTCCAGGGCGGCAGCGTGGTGAAGCCCTTCGTGGGCCCGAACGCCGGCCCGGGCGACGCGGCGGTGATCCGTCCGGTTCCCGATCGCCCCCGAGGGCTCGCCATCGGTCATGGTCTCGCCACCGGACTCGCTCGTGATCCGTACGTCATGGGACTCGCGGCCATCGACGAATGCGTTCGAAACATGGTGTGCGTCGGCGCCGATCCGGACCGCATCGCGATTCTCGACAACTTCTGCTGGCCCGGTTGCGACGATCCGCGGAACCTTGGTTCGCTGGTTCGCGCCGCGGAAGCGTGCCTCGACGGCGGGCTGGCCTACCGCACGCCGTTCGTCAGCGGGAAGGACTCCCTCAACAACCAGTTCACCACCGAAGACGGCCGCACCATCCGGATTCCGCCGACGCTCCTGATCTCGGGAATGGGCATCGTGCCGGAGGAACGCCTTGCCACCACCATGGATGCGAAGCGTCCGGGTGCCCGGCTCCTTGCGATCGGGGCGACGACGAGCCGACTCGGTGGCTCGCACTACCTCCGCGTCGGCGGCGACCCGACCGCCGGTGTCGACGAGCTTCCGGAGGTCGATCTGGAGATCGGGCCTCGGATCGCACGGGTCGTCCACGACGCGATTCGCCGCGGTCTCGTCCGATCGGCGCACGATGCGAGCGAAGGCGGGCTCCTCCCCGCGGCGATCGAGATGGCGTTCGCGGGCGGACTCGGTCTCGAACTGGATCTCGACGCCGTGCCGGTCGCGGGCGGCTTCGTCTCCCCCGTGGCGCGGGCGTTCTCCGAGGATCCTTCGCGGTACCTGCTGGAGGTCGACGAAGCGGAGCTCGCCGCCGTGGAGCGACTGCTCGTCGGGATCCCCCACGGCGTCGTCGGCACGTTCGTCGAGGCCGGACCCGACGGCGGTCGGATCTCGATCCGGGCGGGCGATCTCGGGTCGGCCTCCGAGACCGCGTCGCGGTTCGAGAAGGCCTGGAAGCGAGGTTGCGACCGATGAGCGGCTCGAATCACGCCTCCGTGGACGACCGGCCGAAGGCGCTCGTCATCACGGCGCCCGGGATCAACTGTGACGGGGAACTCGCCCTCGCGTTCGAGTCGGCGGGGGCGTCACCCGAGTCGATCCTGCTCTCGGATCTGGTCGATCGCCCCTCGCTGGTCGATCGGTTCTCGCTCATCGGCCTGCCCGGAGGCTTCAGCTACGGAGATGACGGTGGGGCCGGTCGGGTGCTCGCCCAGCTGATCCGCCGTGGACTCTACCCGGCGCTCGCGGCCGCGATCGATCGCGGCGTCCCGATGATCGCACCGTGCAACGGATTCCAGATCGCGGTCCAGGCCGGCCTGCTGCCGGGCCCGGA
>NYWD01000070.1 GCA_002684855.1 Planctomycetaceae bacterium
ACGCCAAATTCAGCCTTGTTTAGCTGGTGATCTTTAAGAAACTGATTCTTAAGTCCCCAGATCCACAAGACAAAAATCCCTCTACACAGGATCCCAAAAATAAAATCCACATTTCTCAACATAGCATGGAAGCATTTGGAGAAATAAATTTGAATTTTATCTGAATTTAAAGTAAATATAAAATATATTATTTGTTGTTAAGTAAACAGTAAATAAAGTATAACAATTATGCAATTATACAGAGATTCATCTTTCTAAACATGTTTAATACTGCTACAATACTATAGGAATAACATTATGCCAATTGATTCATAACTAGGCTAGTTGTAGACAGAATAATTACATTAAAAACGAAGAGTAAACGAAGATTATTAACATTTAAGTTCACCATCTATACTATCAGTTAACTTGAAATTATGATAATATCTGCATTGCCACGGTTCCCTCGCAATTCTTTAGAATATTGACTGCTTCTTGATGACTCAAACCCTCCAAACTGATATTGTTCACAGATAATATCTGGTCTCCTCTCTTCAACACACCTTGCTCCATGGCTGCTCCCTTTTCAAAAACTGTTTTCACGAATATTGGCATATCTCCGTGTGGTGATCCAAAACCTCCAACAATACTGAACCCAAGTCCATGTTGACCTCGGATCAATGTAACTGTTTTGGGAGTCCCAGTGGTCACAACGTTTGGAGGCAGACTTTGGTCTCCACCAGCTCTGGATCCTCGGTTTCCAACCTTCAACCTTCGGACAACCATCGTGATCCTCCCCTGGGCGTTCTTCAGGACGGGGGCAGCCTCCTCCTGACTCGCGTTCCTGAGGTCACTTCCATTAACGGAGATGATTTGATCTCCTTGAACAAGTCTTCCGTCAAGATCCGCAGCTCCACCCTTGACAACCTCGGATATGAACACTCCAGGTCCCGACTTTTTTCCAACTATGGACAGTCCCAGTCCTCGATCACGTTTCTTGACAAGTTCTACATCCATCTGTTCGTAAATTTCATCATCTTCTCTGTGTATAACAAGTCTAACTCTATTTGGAGTTTGACGTAAAGCATGAAGAGCGAAGCTATGCGTCACATTTCGCAAATCTTCCTTCATCACCTCCAGGATTTGATCTCCAGGACGAAGTCTTCCATCTTTATGAGCAGCACCAGCTTCATAGACTTCATGGATGAAGATCGCCCCAAGCAAAGTATCTGAGCCACCAACAATTGACAATCCTAAACCCATAGGTTTCCCTTCTTCATCTTTATCCTTGATAATCTCAATTGTGGTATCTTGGCCAGGAGATATTTCACACTTGGTCGGATCAACTTTATCTTTTACAGGCGCTGCCTTTGGACCTTTATCCTTCTCTGCAATCTTTGCAGTATTTGCAATGTTTGCAGGTTTTGGAGCAATGGCTGGCTTGGGAGGAAGCTTAGGTTTGTCTGGACTGAGAGAAGAAGCGGCTCCTGCCACATTTGCTCCTGGAAAATCTCCACCTTCATCTGGCTTGAGCACACTTTTCTCAGGAAGATTGGGATTGGCAACAATGATCTTGATTTCCCCCTCAGCTTTCCTCAACACTTTAGCAGCAGTTTCATAGCTGGCACCCACAAAGTCTTCATTGTTGACGGCAAGGATCATGTCTCCAACTAGGAGACCAGCTTTGTCAGCCTCGCTACCCTCTTTCAAGTCGGAAATAAAGACTCCAGTTCCAGCCTCTTGGTGTTTGCCCTCAATGATCATTATTCCAAGTCCTCCATCTCCTTTCTTCAGCAAAACTTGTCTCAATCCCTTGTACTTTTTGTATCGATCAATGGCATTCTCTTCAAGATTACTTGGAAACTGAGTGATGGGCTTGACAGCGACCTCTTCCACTCCAGCCTCACGCCTCAGTAAGATGAAGGTGACTCCAGCGTCAGGAAGATGTTTGATGGTGGTGCTGGCGTTGAGATGACATCTGTTGTGGAGAACAATACCATTGACCTCCAGAATGATGTCTCCAACCATCATCTGCCCGTCCCTGGCTGCATTACCCTGAGGATTGAGGCCAGCTACCATGACAGACATCTTGGCACTGTCCTTGTTCCCGGATAAACTTATCCCGAGGCCGTGAGTTCCTTTATTGAGCCTTACATACATCAACCTCCCCTCCAACTTCCCGTACCTCTTCTCAATTTTTGCCCCAGTGTAGCCGTATTCATCCTCGGCCTCTGGATCACCATCATCTTTTCCCAGGTAGGCAGCACTTGCTCTGTCAATGGTGATCCCATTTTCTAAGGTTTCCTGTCCTTGTTGATCAATCTCATCACTACCATCAGTAGTCATGTCACTATCAACAGACTCGGTCTTAACTATGTCATTTTTGACAATATCATTGACAAACTGTTCTGGAGATCCAATAGTTTTGGGAATAATGTCGTCCTGTGTAAAATCCAATGATCTGTTTGTTCTTGGACTTGGGGTAGGAGGAGTGACCAAAGACGGCTGGTCTGGCAAGAATGATTTGAAACCATCCGGCGGAGTCACTTTCCTTGGAGAAAATTCCTCCTGAACGGAGGGAACAGGAACTGAATCAGGATAGATGACCTCATCCATTCCAACTGTTCTGTCCAGATCTTGATTTGTGATGAACTGCAAACTGTTGTTTGTTTCTTCTTCATGATCTCTGACCTCCTCATTGTCCTCAGTATCCGACTCTGCAGCCCAAACTTTAAGCGACTGAATGGTCAATTTTAAAGGATTTCCCGCGTGTCTAATGGCCTCTACTGCCATGTCGTGACTGGCTGTCCTCAGATCCACGTCTCCAACTGCCAAGATTCTGTCTCCAGTGTTGAGACATCCAAGTGCTGCTGCTGGACTCCCGTCAAGAACGTTTTTGATAAAGATACCCGTGAGAGCTCCGGCCATGTCTCCAGACATTCCTGGCTCCACCTTGCCGCCAACAATGGAGATGCCCAGACCCTGACTGTCTCCACGAACAATCTCCACCGTCCTCTCTGGACCCCAGTGTTTGGATGGAGAGGTTGGGCTGGTGACCATGGGACCAGTGTCATCTCCAGACACCGACAGTGACTTGGCAGACCCGGGTCTGGTCAGGCTCGACTGTCGGCTGTCAGACAACAGCGACGTTCTTGGAGCAGCTTCTGGAGGTGTTCTTGCAACAGGGGCTGGTGGAGAGGATACAATAGGTGGTGGTACTTCTGGATCTGTAGAACTTTCATCTGTTGTCACTGACTTCAAGCTCAATTTGTCAAAACTTTTGATGTTGGCGGTTACACTGGTGGAGATATCTGATGGAGACATGTCAGTCTCCGGAGATACCAGAGGAGCCTTCACTGACTGATGAACAGAGGGTGGGGATGATATCGGTGGAATCTCCGGGTCATCCTGGTTAATGTTAATGATAGTGGCTCCCTTCCTGTCCAAGGACTTGCTTCTGGATCTCCTGAGCTCTGCCTCGGGCACAGGTTCTCCACAGGCCACCTTGGTCAGCACGGATGTTCGGAACACGACAGCATCGGAGGCGGGGATGTAGGTGATCGGAATTTCTCCGCCCAATGGGACAGTTTGAGCTCGTCTCAGGACCGCCAGCGCCTGACTGTGAGACACTCCCCGCATGTTTTCACTGTTGACAGCCACCAGGTAGTCTCCGGGTTGTATTCTGCCGTCTCTTGCCAATGTTCCTCCTCTGGTCACCGACCTGACAACCATCCCATTGACTCCCCCTTCCTCAATATCAACCTGAACACCGAGTGTGTCCGCGTCCTTGCTGATCTTGATCTTCTGCTCCAAGGCCTCGGGCAGGGGAGGAATGTTGTCAGCATCGGTCCTCTCCTCGTACCTGGTCTCCACCGTCATGGACTTGACCGCGGCGGTGGCGGACACACTGGCCACTTGTCCACCTCCTATTAACCTCTCTGTGTTGGGCATCGCGATACTGTTCCTGCTGGGGCTGGACCCGTGGATGATTGATTCCTGACTGTGACTGTCTCTGCTTCTGTCAACCTCATCATCATCATCAGGAAGTGGTGATGTTGGAAGTGGAGGGGGTAGATCGGGAATGTCACTTGAGATACTGTCATTCCTTGCAATCTTGACATTGTTCCCCGTGTCTGTGTCCATATCAGAGATGGCGCTGCGGACCTCCGTGTTGTCCTGGCTGGTGTCGTCCTCGCTCGTCTTCTCCGTCGTGATCTGGCTGTCCGTCACCGGCAGCGGCTTGGACACGCCGATCAGGACGGTTCCCTGGGCCGCGCCCTTGAGAGCCTGCACAGCAGTGTCAAGACTCGCGTTACCGAGGGGAACGTTGTTGACAAACATCAGTCTGTCTCCGGGAATAAGTCTTCCATCTTGCTGAGCAACTCCACCAGGAACCAGGGATCTGATCACAATTACTGTCTCTGATGGATTCAATGGATCCTGATAGTCCAGGATACTGAAGCCCAACCCTCTCTCTGTTTTCTGTAGTTCTATTGTCAACACCTCATCTGTCCACATTGCCAAACCTGTCAAAGGTTCCAAAGACTTGGATTTAAGTTTAGAGAGGACAGCAGAATTATCTGAAGTTGGAGCTGAACTGGAGATGGATCCATCTGATTTAGCCTTGACGAGTCTCTCATTGGCCGAGCTAGAGTTGGTCTGCTGGCCCTGCTGTCCAGTCACTCCCGGCTCCAGACTCTGTAGAGCTCCACCCTGACTAAACACTGGCTTCATGTTATCTTTCTTGCTGGGTCTCGCACAAACAATTCTGACATGCATCGGAAGATCCTTCAAAATGGCGACAACATCCGAGTGGTACAGACCCAGTAACTTCTTGCCATTGACTTCCAACAATTCGTCACCGGACACAAGTTTTCCATTTTGTCCCACAGGTCCATTTGGCAGCACGGATCTGATGTAGTGGTGTGGGTTTTGTTCTTCTCCATCTACCTTCTCCACAGTTCCCTCAAGACTGATCCCCAATCCTCCACCTTCCTTGAACTTGCCGATCTGAGCCACAATGATGTCAAACTCCGCCCCAATCATATTGTTCCAATATTCAATCAAAGCAGCTTCAACCTGGGGCTTGATTTCTCCTTCAAAACCTTGATCTTCAGACGCAGTAATGGTCTCCGAGGTGGAAATATCAACATCTGCCTTGACACTTAGTTGAGGAGAAATATCTTCAGCAAGAAGAGAATCTGATCTCTGTGGAGGCCTTGGTGGTGGAACTGCTGGCTTTTGGATCGGTGAAGATTCCTCAGTAGTTTGAGACACTGGAGTCGTGGTGTTGCTGCTGGCGATGGCTTGCTGCAGTTGCTCAAACTTGAGGCCGTGAACATAACGAACCAGTTTTAGTTTAACGACCCGTCCTGTTGACCTCAACATTTCCACGGCTTGCTGGTTGGAGTATCCCTGCAGAGACAATCCATCAACCTCCACGATCTGGTCATTGACCTGGACCATTCCTGATCTGTCAGCTGCGGATCCTTCAGTGACGCTCTTGACAAATATCCCAGATAGTTCTTCCCTCTCACAAGTATAACCAGCAATGGTGATGCCAAGTCCCTGGTTGTCCTTCACCAACTCGACATCCATCGTCTCAATCTCTGGCAGTTCTCTGGATCCAGTGACAGCGGGTGTGGACAGAGGAGCGGTGGTTCCTCCAGATCCAGATCCCTGACCTCCAGCAGTGACCCGGTACTGGTCATTGAAGTCTGGGAGAGTGACGAGGCCAGGGGCGGCAGCGTGTGGCTGGAGGCTGAGGTGGGCCTCCAGCTGCTGCTGGTTGCTGAGGACCTGGGTGGGCAGCACCGGGGCGAGGCCGTGGACTGTGCTGGTGTCCGCCGGGTCCACTGGCCTCGCCACCACCAGCCTCACGTGGGTCCCGCATGACCGGAGGACAGAGGCCACCTGTTCACTGGCCACACCTCGTAACCAGTGCTGGTTGATCTGGAGAATAAAGTCTCCAGGAAGCAATCTTCCATCCCTGTCAGCCACACCACCGGGCAGGATCGTCTTGACCACCACACCAGTTTGTTGAC
>NYWD01000071.1 GCA_002684855.1 Planctomycetaceae bacterium
CGTCTGCAATGTGCAGATCGACACCTTCCACCGCCCGGACGCCTCCGGGGTAGACCTTGCCGATCGATTCGAGGGTGACGCTCGCCATGAGTGGTTTCCAGGGTCCGCCGAATCAGCCTTTGACCGCCCCCGCACCCAGACCTTCGATGAACTGGCGTTGCGCCGCCACGAAGATGAGTACGCACGGGATCATCGTCACCACCGAAAGGGCCATGAGCAGGTGCACGTCCTCGAGGCCTCCGAACTGCGTTCGGAAGGCGTTGAGGGCGACCGCCAGCGTGGCCTGGTCCTCGGAGTGAAGGTAGATGAGGGGAAGGAGGAAGTCGTTCCAGGTGAAGATGAACGTGAACACCGCGGTGATCGCGGCAACGGGCCTGGTGAGCGGCATGATGATCCGCCACCAGGTCTCGATCCAGCCGCAGCCATCGAGCCGGGCCGCTTCGAAGAGCGCCTCCGGAAGCTGGGCCACGAACTGTCGGTACATGAAGATGTGGAACGCGCTTCCGAAGAAGGCTGGCACCACCAGGGGAAGCAGCGTGTCGACCCATCCCAGGGATCGGAACAGGATGAAGAGCGGGATCATGGTGACCTGGGCGGGGAGCATCATCGTCGCGAGCATGAGAACGAAGGTCGGACGCCGACCCCGGAATCGAAGCCTCGCGAATGCCGTTCCCACCAGACTCGAGGAAAGGATGGTTCCCACCACCACCAGCACCGTCACCACGATCGAGTTCGACAGGGCGTCGATGAAGCCCCACCAGGGAGTGGTGCCGACCTCCTTCATCGCCTGGGCGTAGTTCGCAAACTGAGGATCGGTCGGAAAGGCTCCGAACGGGCTTCCCGAGGCCAGTGCGGCACCCGCTCGCTGCTCGGTCTCGAGACTCAAAGCCAGCATCCACCAGAGCGGGAACAGCATCGCGATCGCACCCGCCACCATCGGCAGGTACCACCATCGACTCGAACGAACACTCGAGGAGACGGCACTCATGCTCTCATCCCCTCGTAGTGGACACGACTGCCGCCGATGCGAAGCACCACCGCGGTGAGCAGGAGAACCACGACCAGGAGCAGCCACGCCAGTGCCGATCCGTACCCCATCTCGTACCAGTCGAACGCCTGGTTGTAGAGATATAGAACGTAGAAGCGAGTGTCATCACCCGGCCCACCCCCGGTCATCACGAACGCCTGGGTGAACACCTGGAAACTCCCGATGATCGCCATGATCCCGTTGAAGAGGATCACCGGGGAGAGCATGGGGAGCGTGACTCGAACGAATCGGGACAACGGCCGGGCACCATCGATGTCCGCCGCTTCGAGCACCTCTCTGGGAATGTTGCGAAGACCGGCGAGGTAGATGAGCATGGAACCGCCCACCAGCCAGAGGTTCATGATCGCAAAGGCCGGCGGTCCCGCCCACGCGGCATCGGCCTGGAACCATTCAGGGGGTCGCAGTCCGAAGGGTTCGAGCATCGGTTCCAGGAGGCTGTTCATCAGGCCACCGTCGGAACGGAAGACCCAGGTCCAGAGGACCGCCATCCCGACCCCGGCCAGCACGCTCGGCAGGTACCAGGCGGCGCGGAACGCCTCCACCCCACGAAGTCCGGCATTGAGGATCACCGCTGCGACGAGCGCGAAGACCTGCCCGAGGGGAACGGCGAGGATCGCGTAGTACGCGGTGACCTGGAGACTTCGGAGAAAGGTCGGATCATCAACCACGATCTCCCGATAGTTCCCGATGCCGACGTACTCGGCAGTGGCAAGGGTGTCGATCCCCTTCCAACGAGCGAGAGACAGAAGAAGCGAGAGAACGATCGGCCCCAGCATGAAGAGCACGAAGCCGAGGAGCCATGGCATCACCATGAGCCAGCCGGCACGCTCCTCCCGGCGAGCGAGATCGGATTCCGGACGGGTCCGGGCGAGCCAGATCCACTTGATGAGCCCGAGACCGGCGACCACCGCCGCGATCACCAGGCCGATCACGCCCCACGGCATCCGAGGAAAGGACCGGGTCGGTGCCAGCGGTGATGCCTGTCGCGCCGCCCACCATTCATCGAAGGCAGCGACCTGCTCGTCGACATCGCCTCCGGTGCGCAACGCCACGTCGAGGGTCCGCTGGAACTGATCCTGGAAGGCGGGATCGATCGGCCAGGGTGGTACCCGAGCCACTTCGACCGCATCGAGATAGGCTCGGTCGTTGCGCGGGGGAACCTCCGGATCCACGAACGCATCGCTCTCCGCGACCGAACGCAGGGTGGGAATCGCGAGTCCCAGACGTGATTGTGCCTCCTGGGATTCAGGTCCGGTGAGCCACTTCAGGAGACGCCACGCCTCTTCCGGATGCTCGGAGCGACTCGACATGCTCCAGGCGATCGTCGCGATGACGTTGGCACGCGCCTCCCCTCCGGGAAGCGGTGCGAAGTCCCATTCGAAATCCTCGATGCTCCGGTAGCTGGGAACGACCCAACGCCCGAACGGTCCGACCATCCCGATGCGACCCGAAAGAAAGAGCGAGCCGGGGTCGATGCCCTCCGCCTCGGCACGGGCCAGGAAGCCGTCTTCACCGAATCGCCAGTCGCGAAGCTCCTGGAGCGCGAGCTTGGTCCGTTCGTCCGCGAGTCGAAGGTCGGTGAATCCACCGTCCTCACCGACGATTCCCGCATCTCGGGTCCAGAGGTAACCACGCAGGACGAAGGGCCAGGTCACGAGTTCCGCCCCGGTCACCCCTTCGAGGGCATCGATGCGTCGCCCGGCCTCAACGAAGTCGTCCCAGGTCCAGTCGTCGTTCGGATGCGTGGCGCCGGCACGATCGAACAAGTCGCGGTTCCAGTAGATCCCGACGGTCGTGAAGTCCTTGGGAACGCCATAGAGCGGGCCTTCTCCCATCCGGCCGTCCTGAAGACGAAAGGCATCCACCGCAGGTGCGAAGAAGTCTTCGACCGGCAGGGCGTCGAGGTCTTCGCTTTCCGCCTCGGCATCGAACCAGGCGTCGAGCTTCTCAAGCTGACCCGCCTGGGCGAACGGAGCCATGCGTCCGAAGTCCATGTAGAAGATGTCCGGCGGTTCACCGGCGGCCATCATCGTCTGGAGCTTCGTGAAGTACTGCCCGCTGTCGCCGGGGTTGATCCGCTTCACCCGGAGCCCGGGATTCCGCTCCTCGAAGGCGCGGATCGACGCCTCGACGATGTCATCCTCCTGCTGCCCTCCCCCCCCTGACCAATGCATCAGGACGAGTTCAACGACCTCCTCGCCATCATTGGAGAAGAGCCGCCCCAGCTCACGCCATCCAACTCTCCCGAAGGCTCCCAGGACCAGAACCACCGCCACGAAAAGGAGGCATGTTCGATAGACGCCACCAAGGCGTTCAAGGGGTGTTCTTCCAGGTGTGGAGGACATCGACCGACGAGTATATTGTCGGGGATGCCTCTCCTCGGATTCCAACGACTCATCTCAGCCCTGGCACTGGCCCCTGCTCTGGCCAGCCCCGTTCAGGCCGAAGTCGAGTGGCCTCCCGAGGAGCCGAAGGCAGAGATGCCGCGGATTCGTCCGGCCAGGACTCCACGGAGCATCAGTGCCACCCCCCTCTCGGATGGACGATGGAGGGTCGTCTTCCGGATCGAAGGGGTCGACGCGGAACGAATGAGACTCGCCGGGTCGTTCAACGGTTGGAACCCCGCTGCGAACGAGATGGAGGCCGACGAGAACGGTCGTTGGTCGACCACGAGATTCCTCGAGGACGGAACCCACTACTACAAGTTCGTGGCCGATCAGAACCGCTGGATGCCGGATCCGATCAACCAGGAGCGGGTTCCGGACGGGCACGGCGGGGAGAACACCGTGTTCACCCTCGGGGTCGAAGCCTTGTTCGATCCCTCCCAAGCCACCCGTGGTGACGGCCGAATCCTGGGGGCGGCCCTTCAGCACGACCCAGGCAACTGGCGAGACGTCCAACCTCTCCCCGACCGGGGAATCCGCCTCTCCGTACGGACCCTCCAGGGCGACGTCGAGGGGGTTCAGGTCGCCTTCGAGGACGGATCCAGGATTCCGCTCGAATCCAGAGGCGATTCGGACCGATTCGAACGCTGGAGGGTCGATCTCCCGGCCGGTCGGGATGGACTCGATTACACGTTCCTTTTCCAGGATGGAGCCAACAGGGTGCGTGACCCCCGGACCTACAACCTCGACCGCTCATCGGCACCGGACGTCCGGACCCCCGAATGGGCCAAGGACGCGACCTGGTATCAGGTCATGGTCGAGCGATTCCGCGACGGCGATCCCGGCAACGATCCCGAACCGGTCCAGCCATGGACTGCGCCGTGGTACGACGCGAGTCCGTGGGAAGGCCAGGACGGCCAGTCCTTCTACAAGTACTTCATCTTCGATCGTCATTACGGAGGGGATCTCCAGGGACTGAAGGAGAAGCTGCCCTACCTCAAGGACCTTGGCGTAGACGCGATCTACCTGAACCCCGTCTTCCAGGCGACGACGCACCACAAGTACAACGCAACCGACTATCGCCACATCGACGAGCACTACGGCAGCGGCAAATCCGACTTCGAGGAGACCATCGCCAAGGAAGATCTCTCGGATCCCACCACCTGGACCTGGTCCAAGAGCGACCTGGTCTTCCTCGACTTCCTCAAGGAAGCCAAGAGCCAGGGATTCAGAGTCATCCTCGACGGCGTCTTCAACCACGTCGGCACTGATCACCCCGCCTTCCTCGACGTGAAGGAACGAGGCATCGAGTCGCCGTTCGCGGACTGGTTCAGTGTCCGATCCTGGGATCCATTCGAGTACGACGGATGGGCGGGGTTCGGCGAACTGCCCGCCTTCCGCAAGAGTCCCGAGCACGGCCTGGCCTCTCGAAGCCTTCGTGACCACATCTTCGAAGTCACTCGACGGTGGATGGACCCGGATGGGGATGGAGATCCATCCGACGGCATCGACGGCTGGAGACTGGACGTCCCCGAAGAGGTCCCGATGTCCTTCTGGATCGAATGGTGCGAGCACGTCCGATCGATCAATCCCGATGCGTACATCGTGGGCGAGATCTGGCAGGCGAAGCCCGAGTGGCTCGATGGTCGGACCTTCGACGCGGTGATGAACTACCCGTTCGCCGAGGCCGCCCTCGCCTGGATCGGCCACGATCGGGAGAAGATCCCGGTCTCGGAACTCGATCGCCGACTCGGGGAGCTGCGGGACGCCTACCCGCCCGAGATCACCGCGGTGATGCAGAATCTCGGGGACAGCCACGACACCGACCGGCTGGTGTCCAAGATCTTCAATCCCGATCGTCCATTCGACGAGGGCAACCGCGAGCAGGACGATCCGACGTACGACGGCGGCAAGCCGACCGCGGACTGCTACCGGCGAGCGAGACTCTTCGCCTTCCTCCAGATGACCTCGCCGGGTGCACCGATGATCTACTACGGCGACGAGGCGGGAATGTGGGGCTCGGACGATCCCAACAATCGCAAGCCGATGCTCTGGCGGGACCTCGAGCCGTACGAGGAACCCGGGCAGTCGGTCATGCCCGAACACCTCGATTTCTACCGTGACGCGATCGCCCTCCGGCGACGGCATCCCGCGCTCCGGACCGGGGAGATCCGTTCCGTGCTCGTCGACGACGACCGGGACGTCTGGGGCTTCATCCGCGAGGACGAACGAGAATCGATCCTCGTCGTCCTGAACGCGGGCCGTGGTCCGGCCCGCGTCGACATGGATCTCGAGGCGGACGGATGGATCCCGGTGTTCGGCGACCCCGGGACGCCGTGCTTCCCCGGCGAGGAATCGGAGATCGGCACGCCCGCGTCCTTCGTGATCCAGGGGATCTCCGGCCGCGCGTGGGCCCGCCCTCGATGATCACCGGCGAGCGGGACGGGCGTCGGACGGGACCGAACCGCATGGCGTGCGAGACGTCATACTCTCGAATCAAGTCGATCCCGGATTCCGGACCACCGACGATCCGCGATCCGCTTCATCGACCGAGGTCCACCGAATGAGCGCGTCCCAAACGTCCGATCTCCATCCCCTTCTCGCCGACAGGACCGCCGGCGTGCTCCTCCATCCGACCTCGCTTCCCTCGACCGACGCCGCCTTCGGGATCGGCGACCTCGGCCCCACCGCTCGACGCTTCGCGGACTGGGCGTCGACCGCGGGGCTTCGGCGATGGCAGATGCTTCCGATCGGACCCGTCGGGGATGACGACTGCCCCTACAGCGCCCGCTCGAGTTTCGCGATCGAACCGATGCTCGCTTCGGTCGCCGATCTGGTCGAGGACGGCTTCCTCCCCGCCTCCGCCGCGAGGATCGATCGCGCGGATCGAGCGGTGGATGATGGCGGCCGGGCATCGTGGCGTCGTGCCCGGAAATGGAAGCGCCCCCGCCTCGAGGCCGCGTTTCGCGCATTCGAGGATCGCCGGGGACGAATGGGCCTTCGCGGCGCCGCCTACGAGGCGTTCCGGTCGCGAACGAAGGACTGGCTGGACGACTGGTGCGGATACGCCTCGAACCCGGTGCGGAACCGCCGCCCGAACACGGAGATCGATTGCGAACCCACGTACCACGCCTTCCTGCAGTTCATTCTCGATCGTCAATGGAGAAGGCTCCGAGCGCATGCTCGCGAGCGGGGCGTCCATCTCGTCGGGGACCTGCCGATCTTCTGCCCGCCCGACAGTGCCGACGTCGAGTCGCGCCCGGACCTCTTTCGAATCGACCGCGACGGCGTCCCCACGGTCCTGACCGGAGTCCCTCCCTCGCCCGATCCGACCGAAGAGTCGAATTCGGTCTGGGGCCGGACCGCGGTCGATCACGGCCAGCTCTGGGGTCATCCCCACTACAAGTGGAAGGCGCACCGGTCGGACGACTGGGCGTGGTGGCGGAGCCGGATCCGCTGCACGCTCGGACGATTCGACATCCTGCGAATCGATCATTTCATCGGGTTCCACAACGCCTTCGAGATTTCGACGACGACCTCGGATCCCGCCACCGGTCGATGGCGACGCACGCCCGGTGACGAACTGCTGGCGTCGATCGCCCGAGAGATCGGACGGCTTCCGTTCATCGTCGAGGACCTCGGCGATCGGACTCCGCCGATCGACGCGCTCCGCGAACGGTTCGGACTCTTCGGCATGCGGATCCTGCAGAGCGCCTTCTTCGACAACGCCGAGGCCGCGGGTGAACTTCCCTGCAACCATCCACCGAGATGCGTTGTCTACCCGGGCACCCACGACAACAACACCGCGGCGGGCTGGTACCGAAGCGTGACCGCCGAGACCCGTCGTCGATTCCAGGATTACGCGGGGCCCTCGGCCGCGAAGGATCCGGCCGAGGCGATGACCAGACTGGCCTTCACCAGCCCGGCCAACATCGCGATCGTCCAGATGCAGGACTTCCTCGGCCTCGGAGGAGGGGATCGGATGAATCGCCCCGGCGATGCGACCGGCAACTGGTGCTGGCGCATGCGGAGGAGCGACGCGAACGCCCGTCTCGCCCGGCGGCTCGCAGACCTCGCATCGGCGTCGAAACGGCTTCCCTGAACCCGTCGCCGGCCGGCCCGCCACGTTCGAAACGTTCCCATCCACCCGGATTCCCGCCATGCCCCGTACGAAGACATCCCCGATCGACGATCTGCTGACCCGACTGCTCCGCATCGCGGAGAACCTGGCCTGGTCGTGGCTCGAACCCGCTCAACGCCCCTTCGCGATGCTCGACCCGATCGCCTGGGAGGCGACCAACCACGCTCCGATCGAGACCGTGCTTTCGACGTCGAAGGCGAGGCGCGCGGCCGCCGCGGCGGACGCCCGCTTCCTCCGGACGCTCGAGA
>NYWD01000072.1 GCA_002684855.1 Planctomycetaceae bacterium
ATCTGCTTCGACGACACGACGTACACGATCGAGGCCGGCGACTCCTCGGACGGGCCGAGGTAGATGCCCATCACGCCGCGGTCCGCAAAGTGCTTGTCGCCCTCGCGCCGCGCCTTCGGTACGAAGTACTCGCAGAGCGCGCCGAAGGCGAAGAGGTAGGCGAGCTTGGCGAGCCGGCGCGTGATGATCGAGAAAGGGGACATGTTGCCGCGCGAAGGCATCGGCAAGCGATTGTGGATCCAGCGGGCGGTCTGCAACGCGAACGGGTGGAAGGTCGGCGGGAGGTTCGCGGCGGCGAGCAGCACGCGGCCGGTGGCAAAGGTGACGCCCCACATCCTCTCGATCATGTGATTCTGCTCCGGCGTGTACGTCGACGACATTCGGTGCTGGACCTGCCCCTGCGCCAAGAACTCGCGGAAGCTGTGGGCAACGTAGCCCGCGCCCTGGTCGGAGATGATCACTTGCGGCTTGATCGGGTACGCTAGGCCCATCTTCGCCGACAGGTCGGCGACGAAACGGTCGACCGTTGAGCGCGCCATCTCCGCCGTCATTCTATGGCACGGGTAGAGACGGCCGTAGGAGGAGCCCGCGTCGATGGCGCCCGAGTAGATGACGAACTTGTGCGGGTGCGACGGGATCATCGGGCCGCACGAGTCGAGGTAGATGACGGCGCCGGGCGGCGGCAAGGTGCGGTCGGGGGGCGGGCGGCTCATGAACGGCAAAGCGCGCATGCGACCGCGCACGACCGCCTCGGGCGCCTGCAGGTTGGTCGACAGGATCGCGCGCTGCGGCTGGCCGTGCGCCTCGGTGACGGTGGTGACGTAGCGCCAAGCGGCCTCGAAGGGAAAACCGAGGCGACGCCAGAGTATCTTCTGCGGGACGGTGCGGCGCTCGAGCTCGACCGGCGCCGACGGCCCGCTCTCATTGACGGCGCTGATTGGGGCGGCGGCCTTACTGGGCGTGTCGGCAGAGACGGGCAGGGGGTCGTACTCGGGCGGCGGCATCTCGTCCTCGTTCAGGTTGGCCGCTACGTCGTCGGAAAAGGAGACCATCGCGCGCGGCTTCGACGGCTTCGGACCGAAGGCGGCCGACAGCACGTACGCGGAGCCGTCGTCCTCGAACCCGCCGCCGCCGAAGGGCGTGTGGATCATGCGGTGCTCGAAGTCGTGCAGGGCCATCGACGACCGCAGGTAGTCGCGGCTGTACTTTTCACTGATCCAGAGGCCTCCGGCGTTCATGTTGTCGGTCGCGGCGGCCCTGAACGCCTCGCTCAAGACACGGGTCGAGTAGAGGTCGGCGCTCGCGTCAGGAACGACGAGGATGTTCCGCACGAGGAAGGGCACCCAGCGCCAACGGTCGTGCTCGGTGTGCCACACGCGGATGTAGAGGTAGGCCTCGCCCTTCGCCATCACCTTGAGCTGGCCGGCCAGGTGTTGGACTCGCTCGTTCGGCGTCGCGTCCGTCACACGGAATCCTGGCGGCGCCTTGCGCAGAATGACGTGGCTCGACATCGAGTCGACGAAGAGCGAGTAGGCGACGGCGGAGGGGCACACCATCCGGAGGCCCGCGAGGTCGGGCAGCGTTGGGGTGGCACGCGCCGACATGCCGACGTAGACGGAGGTGTTGATGGTGGTCGGCTTGACGACTCGAGAGCAGTAGCCTCGCACCGCGGCAACGTAGGCTCCAACAACATCTGCACCTGCATCACCCGCAGGCTGTAGCGGGGGAGCGGCTGGCGGTGGCTGATGCGGTTGCGGCGGCGGTGGAGCGGTCAGTGGCGCGGCTGCCGTGTGTGCCACCACTGCAGGGCCGCCGGCCTCATTCTGTAGACGGCGCTTTGCTCCCTCGGGGAGCGCATCTCGCACAGCGCCGCCCGGGCCGTACGGGCAGACTGAGGGGTGATGGTCGGCGTGATTGCGGCAATGCTGGCACTGGCTCGGCGGCTGCTGGCACTCGGCGACCGTGTGGCCGACGCCGAGGCAGCGGAGGCAACGGGTGGTCTCGCCGCCGCGTGCGCCACGCCCATGGCCAAGGCCAAGGCCGCGCCCGTTGCCGTTTCCGCGCCCACGCCCACGCCCACGCCCACGCCCACCGAAGCCGGGGATCGGCGGCCCAGGGATGAATGAGGCGGCGAAGGCGTGTGCCGGCGTGTGCGCCGCGCGCGCGTCCACCTCGGCCTTGACGAGCGACAGGTAGTCGGCAAAGTGCGCGACGAAAGTGTCGTGGTTGGCGCGCCGCACGAACTGGCGCACCTGCGAGTACGCGTTCGGCAGCGCGTTGTCGAACATGACCTTTAGGACGTCGTCGGCGAAGGCGGTGCCGCCCGCGCGCACGACCTCGGCGCTCGCGACCTGCATGGCGTCGAATTGGTGCCGGAGGTCGGCCTCGCTCATGTCTGCGCGAGTGTCGATGTAGCAGCCGCCCACGCGCGCGATGGCGGCGGCGAGGTCATTCCGATCATGCGCGTCGAACTGCTGGCGGAGCCGGGCGATCGTGCTGACGCCGTCGTTCCTCGTATTCATGTGCAACGAGGTGGCCAGCCACGAGGGCATGGCCGAGATAATCGCGCCGTACATGCGCTTCTTGTTGCGGGCGTGCTCCTCGATCCGGGCGGTGCGCTCGGCGATCTCGGCGTTGCGCTCGTCGATGTCGGCCTGGTTGAGCACGGGCTGGTCGCCGCCCCCCTCGGGCTGCTCGCCGAGCTCGGGCTCGATCGGCTCGAGTGGCTCGGGATCGGGCGGCGCCGGCTCGTCCAGCAAGTACGCGCAATCCACGAGCTTCCACGCGGTCCAGGCGCCGAAGGCGATGAGCCAGGCCGTCCAGTCTGCGCGCTGGCCGGAGAAGGGCGGCGGGCGCGAGGAGTAGCCGGTCGGGTCGTCGGCGGCGAGCACCGCGGTCGCGCCGTGGAGCACCAGGAAGCACGTGACGGCCGGGACCTCGTAGAGGAAGTGTGCTGTCGCGCGCACAAAGTTGTAGGCGAAGTGGGCGAGTGCGCGGACGTCCTCGGTGGCGGAGACGGCGACCTTGTTGAGGAGCACGAAGACGCTCATGTTGCGGGCGGTGTCGTTGACGGGCATGTGCTGGCCGTCATCCCCGTAGGAGGCCGGCACCGTGGAGCCCAGCGAGTCGCGCAACGTCGGAGCGAGTGGAGCGCAGGCGGTGAGGTGGTACGCACGGCGTCCGAGAGCGAGTAGCCCCTTGCCGAAGAGGGCGAAAGCGGCTCCGGCGAGGTAGATGGTGCGGTCGACGTCGGTCAGGGCGTGCGAGTTGCTGCTCCCCGGATTCTGCGGGTCGGCTGGCACGCGCACCCGCAGCAACGCCCTCGGACACACCCGTTGGGCGCACCGGCCGTAGTTGCCGGCCGCGTGTGGCAGCGACCCGAACGCGCGCGGGATCGTCTGGTGGTGTCCGAGGACAGCGCGGTCGACGCGGTGCTCGGCGGAGTAGGCGGCTCGGGCGATGTGGCGCGCCACCGACCTCGGCGAGGCCATCAGCGGCACGAAAATCAGCCCGACGAGCAGCATGGACAAGGCCTCGATAATTGAGGGCGGTTGGGGCCCTTGGGCGCCCAGCCACGGCCGCCCAGGAAAAAAATGCGCGTTAGTCTCGGTCAGTAGAGGCTCAGAGTCGGCCTCGGGCACCTCTGCGCGGCCAGATTCGGCCAAACCAAAGTTGGTGTCAGCACCTGGGTGCTCTACGACATATTCCAGGGCACCGAGTGCACCTTCTTGCCGTGCACCTCGTGCCTTGGCAAGGCCTCCGCGCGCGCGCGGCGGTGAGAGAATGCCGCAGGCCTCACCTGCGAGTCGGCGGGTCGCGCTTGAAGCGCCCGCGAGCGCAGTCCCGCGCTCTGGGCAGGCAGCATGGCTGCACTGCCCAACCTGCCCAACAGAAGTTGTTTGGGCGGCGTAGTTTCGCGTCGGAAACGGGCGAAACGACGGTAGCGGGCTGAGCCCGGGCTGCCGGTCGTTCCTGAGGGGAAGCCATCTCAGTCCGGAAGCACCCTGGACCGCAGCAGCGGCCAGGAGAGACTGAAGGAAGAGAGACCGCATAGACAAATCTCCCAGAATCACTAACGAGGATACCTAGGATACCTGGTAGGATCCCCAGACACGTGTCCCCTCATTACGGCTAGACGCGTGTCCCTCTCACTACGGCATCGGCCCGCGTGTGACCCCCTTCACGCGCGAGGCTGAGCAGCTACGGGCTGACACCCCCTCCTGACCACGGCCGACCCTGCCAGGCCGTCGGTCACACTCACACACTGAAACCATCTCCCCTGCTCTCCCGCGGACGCGCTTGTCTCCCCGCCGCTCGAGCCCAACGGCGGGTTGCGTCGTCAGGTGCGCGTTTAGCCCTCCTTCGGGGCGTAGCCCGCGGCAATGAAGGCATCATACACCTGTATGAGGTTGACGAAGACGGCGACGGCCTGCTCCTTTGTGAGAATGTCCGCGATGTTGATGACGCCGGCGATGTGGGACATCAAGAGCACCTCGCGCGCGACGTAGTCGCGCAAGCCCTCGGCGGCGCGCAGGATGTGCTTGGTCTTCTTGAAGGACACCGGGTCGTACGAGAGGTCGACGCAGCTCTTCGAGTCCGAGTAGATGCGCGTCGGCCCGCTCGGGGTGCGGTCGAGGTCATCGAGTAGATGACGCAGGAACACCGCCTCCTTGGCCGCGAGGATCGCGCCGAAGAGCTCGGCCTCCGCCGACGAGAAGGACACCGACCGCTGCGTTTTTGAGAACCAGTGCACGAGGCATCCCGCGTAGAAGAATAAGGCGCCAGAGGCGGAGAACTTGACGGCCCAGTTCGAGTCAACATAGACCTCGAGCGGCCTCGAGAGCGCCGGGTTGTACTCGAGCACACGCGACGCCGAATGCTTGAGATAGTGGAGCACGCGCAGGGCGGCGGCGAAGTGGATCTCACCGGGGTTGTTGACGAAGCGAGCGAGCTGCGTCGCGGCGTACGCGATGTCGAAACGCGTCACATTGGCGAGCCAGAGGAGCGCGCCGATGATCGTCATGTACGTCGCCCGCTTGCTCGACATCGCCTCGTGCTCCGGCGTGCCCGGCTCCGGCGAATACTCGGACGTGAGCTTGATCTTCTCGTCCATCGGGGAGGTGTAGCGGCGCGCGTGCCCCGAGCCCATAACGTCCTCATGCCGGCCGAGGAGATCCGTGACATACAGCTCCTGCGAGATGGTGAGCGCGCGACGGGGACGATCACGCACGACGTGGACGCCGACGACCCATGTGAGCTCGCCCTTGTCCTCCGTGGGGAAGCGCTCGCCGAGGTCGCCCATGAACTTCTCGCGCACAGTCGAGTCGTTGTCCGCGATTATCAGGTCGTCGACCCAGATCAAAAGCCAGATGACCTTACCGGCAGCGGAGTAGATGAAGAGGCAGACGTCGATCTTGGACTGCGCGAAGCCCCACGAGATCAGGAAGGCGACCAACAACTTGTTCCATTCGCGGCCGCTCTGCTTGAGGCCGTAGAGGGTCTTATTGAGCTTCAGGACGAGCGGGCGGCCCTTGTCATCGAAGCGCGGGTGGCCGGGCGGCACGCGCATGTAGAGGTCGTCCTTGAGCTCTGCCTGCAGGTAGGCCTGACGGATGTCGGCGCACGAGAGGTTGTAGTCGTGCGCGGCCGCGATTGCGAGCACGAGGCGGATCGTCGAGATCTTCACGACCGTTGAGAAGATGCGGTCAAAATCGATGCCGAACTTCTGCGTCGATCCGTCGGCGACCAGCCGCGCCTTGAACTTCTCAATCTCACCGAGCTGGTTCCGCTTCACGTCGAAGACGTAGTGGCACGACATCAAGTTCGCGCCGGCGGGCACGTCCGACAGCAAGATCACGGTCCACGTGCCGAGCTTGACGAGGCCCTCGTACTCCTTGGCGATGGCCGCGCGCCAGTACGAGTTCTGCGGGCACGCGACGGCCTGTTTGTACGATTTGGGGATCGAGACGTCGCCGAGCTCGGCCGTCGACTTGATCTCCGTGCGGTACGCGAGCGGTGCGTCGTGTGACGCGTAGTCCGAGACGTCGGCGGTGCTCTCGAGTGCATACTGCAGCGCCATGTCGTAGCTCGCCACTGCTGCCGTCATCGCCGAGTAGCAGAAGTTCGTGAGCGTGCCGACCGCGGACGAGTTGAGCGGGTTAGAGAAGTCGCCGGAGTTGGCCACGTACGACTTCGAGCGCAGGTCGGTGCGGCCGATGTTGAACTGCGCCGCCTGCGTGCGAGTCCTTTTGAGCTGCGGCTGCTGGACGAGGCGGTCGAAGTGCACGCTGCTCGGGTCGGCGGCGAGAGGATGGCCGGTTGGCTCGGACTCGACCGTCGGCATGTTGAATGGCACAGCCTGCGGCGCCGTCGACGGCGCCCCCTCCTGGCGCGGCACTGGCTGGTAAGCCGACGGAAGCCACTGAGGCCGTGCGATCGACGGCTGCTCCGTCGCGGAGGCGGTCGCCCCCTCCTGGCGCGGCAGCCGCGAGGGCGTCGAAGGTGGCTGGAAGGGAGGCGTCAGCGACGGCGACGGGGCGGCCGGCTGTCCCCCGGGCGACGGCCTATCCGACGGATGTCCGCCGGGCGGCGACGGCTGCTCGAGTGGCCGGTGCGGCGTCTGGTACGGGCCGGCGGCGGCGGCGGAGATGAGGTGCGTGCCCGACGTGCCCGACTGCTGGGCCCCCTCCTCGATCGACGGCGGGAACCAGTCGTACTGCATGCCGTTCACGCCGGGGAATCGATCCTCGAAGCAGCGCACGTGACGCGAGACCTGAATCTGCTTCGACGACACGACGTACACGATCGAGGCCGGCGACTCCTCGGACGGGCCGAGGTAGATGCCCATCACGCCGCGG
>NYWD01000073.1 GCA_002684855.1 Planctomycetaceae bacterium
GGTGATGCAAAACTTGATGCAGACTTGGATTTAAATGCTAAAGCACCATCGGTGGATATAGATATTTCAAAACCCTCAAGTGGCTTTGAAATTGACATGCCTGACATCAATTTGCCTAAATTTGGATTCAAAGGAAAAAAGCCCAAAGCAGATGTTGACATCTCTCTGCCTGAAACTGAGCTGAAAACACCTGACCTTGATCTTAATGCTGAAGCACCTTCCCTTGACGTGGATATTGAGAAACCATCTGGTGGATTTGATATAAACATGCCTGGAATCCACATGCCTAAATTTGGTTTTAAAGGGAAAAAGCCAAAGGCCGAAATTGATGCAGAACTGCCCGATGCAGAATTTAAGACTGCTGAGGTGGACATTGATTCCAAGGGACCATCATTTGATATTGATATAGAGAAACCATCTGGAAAATTCAATATTGATATGCCTGACATAACACTTCCAAAATTTGGTTTTAAGGGAAAAGCACCAAAGGCTGACATAGATGCAAGTCTTCCCAATGTACAGCTGGAATCTCCAGATGCAAATGTTGAAATTGGCTTGCCCTCTGCTTCTGTTGATGCACCTAAAGTTAACATAGATGCAAGTCATCCCTCAGTTGATATTGAAATTGAAAAGCCATCTGCAGACCTTGACTTGCACATGCCCAAATTTAAGCTACCTAAGTTTGGCATGAAGAGTAAGAAATCCAAAGGAAAGCTTGATGTTGAATTACCAGAGGCAACAATTGACACCCCAGATATAAGTGCAGAGGGTAATGTTCCTGCAGTGGATGTAGATGTTAAGAAACCATCAGGAAAAATTGGCTTCCATATGCCCAAATTTGGCTTTAATGCAAAGAAACCAGGGGCAAACATTGATGCTTCTTTACCTGAAGCTAAAGTGGATTCTCCTGATATTGATATGAATGTGAAAGCACCATCACTTGATGTCTCCATAGAAAAACCTTCAGCAGGACTTGATTTCAATATGCCTGATATCAACTTTCCCAAATTTGGCTTCAAAGGAAAGATGCCCAAAGCTGAACTAGATGCAACATTGCCAGAGGCACAATTGGACACCCCAGACATCGATATCAAAACGAAAGCACCATCCCTTGATGTTGAAATTGAAAAGCCATCAGGAGGACTTGACCTAAAAATGCCAGACATTCATTTGCCTAAATTTGGGTTTAAAGGCGATAAACCAAAAGCAGAAATTGATGGTGATCTAGAGATCCCTGATGTTGACATAAATGCAAAAGGCCCTGCAATTGATATTGATGTTGAAAAACCATCAGGAGGATTTGACATCAGTATGCCAGAAATTCACTTGCCCAAGTTTGGCTTCAAAGGAAAAACACCTAAGGCAGAAATAGATGCTGAATTAGCAAATGCCAGTTTAGAAGCACCAAATGTGGATATCAAAGGTGATGTACCATCATTAGATATTGAAAAACCATCTGCAGGATTTGATATCAACATGCCTGACATTCACTTGCCAAAGTTTGGTTTGAAAGGAAAGAAAGCAGGAGTTGATGTCGACACTAAAATGCCAGATGTTGAAATTGATGGTCAAGCTCCATCATTGGACATTGACATTGAGAAGCCATCTGGAGGATTTGACCTAAATATGCCTGATATTCACTTACCTAAGTTTGGCATCAAAGGCAAGAAACCTAATCTGGATGCTAATGCTGAATTGCCTGATGCTAAGTTTGAACTAAAAGGAAGTGCACCAAAACCAAATGTTGACTTAGAACTGCCAACTACAGATGTTGATGGCAATATCAGTGCTCCATCTTTTGACATCAATATTGAAAAACCATCTGCTGATCTCGATTTACAAATGCCAAAGTTCAAATTACCAAAGTTTGGTGTCAAAGGCAGTGCACCTGCAGGCAGTATTGATGTAGATGGTGAAATCAAAGCCCCTGATGCTGGAGTTGATATTTCCCTTCCATCAGCACATTTGGAAAAGCCTAATGCAGGTTTGGATATATCTGCTCCATCTTTAAACATCGATGTTGAAAAACCATCTGCTGAATTTGATTTGAGCATGCCAGACATCAGTTTGCCTAAATTTGGTTTTAAGGGGAAAAAACCAAAAGTTGATATTGAGGGTGAAATGCCAGATGCAAATATTACTGCACCATCTCTTGATATAGAAACAGAGAAGCCATCTGGAAAGTTAGATTTGCATATGCCCGACATAAGTCTTCCAAAGTTTGGCTTTAAGGGAAGCAAAGCAAAAGGAGGTGTGGATTTGGATGCACCAGACATTGATGTTAACTTGGAGAGCCCCTCATTTGATGTTGAGGTTGAGAGACCTTCAGCAGATTTAGATTTGCATATGCCCAACATCAATCTACCAAAATTCGCATTTAAAGGTAAAAAACCAAAGGCAGACATTCACACTGATGCAAACATTGATACGCCAAGCATTGATGTCAACGCGGCTGCACCATCGGTGGATATTGATGTGGAGAAACCATCTGGAAAATTTGACATAAATTTGCCAAGTTTACCAAGCTTTGGAGTTAAAGGAAAATCTGCAGAAGCTGATGTAAGCTTAGAGAGCCCATCTGTAAACCTTGATGCGCCATCAATTGATGTCAAGGTTGAAAAACCATCACCTAAACTTGATCTACACCTTCCAAAGTTTGGTTTCAAAGGAAAAGCACCCAAAGCTGAAGTTGAAGGACCCAATGTTGACTTGAATGCAAGTGGGCCTTCTTTTGATATTGATATTGAAAAGCCATCTGGGAAGTTTGACATCAATTTTCCAAAATTCGGCATGAGTGGCAAAAAACCCAAAGTAAATGCAGATCTACCTGAAGCTGAGCTTAGTGCTTCAATGCCAAGTGCTGAAATTGAATCTCCTGATGCAAAGCTTGATGTTGAAAAACCATCAGGCAAATTTAGCTGGCAGATGCCCAAATTTGGATTTTCCGGAAAGAAACCTAAAGCCGACATCAACACACCAGATCTTGATTTGAATGGAGAGTTACCCTCAACTGATATTGATCTCCCCAAAGCCAGTGTATCTATTGATGGACAGTCCTCTGATCTTGATGTTGAAATTGATAAACCTAAGGCTGATTTCAATGTCGCTTTACCAAGCTTTGATCTTAAAGGAAAATCACCAAAAACTGATACTGATGCTCATTTTGACATAAGCCTTGAAAAACCAACTGCTGACCTTGATGTCAACATGCCTAAGTTCAAGTTACCAAGCTTTGGAGTGAAAGGCAAGGGACCTAAAGGGGATATCAACATAGATGCACAGACACCCACTGTTCATGCATCAATGCCTGAAACAGAGGTTAATGTAACTACTCCTGACTTTGATGTCAATGCTGAAGCACCAGAAATTAGCATGAAGGGAAATACAGAGATGCCTTCGGTTGATACCGGCATCAAAACCCCCAAAAAGAAATTCAGAGGGCCTGCTTGTCTGCAAGGAGAAAGACCTGATCCATACCTCTTAAAGTTAAAAGGGCCTAAGGCTGATATTGAGGCAAAATCTCCAAAGGCTAAAGGAGGAGTGAACCTTAATGCAGATATTACCAGCTCAGGCACAGAATTCACTCCTACAATTGGTGGGGCAAAAGCTGATGTAGATGGAGAACTAGATATTGATGCTAAAAAACCTAAGTTTTCTGGTTTTTCATGTTTAGAGGGAGAGAAGCCAGATCCATATCTGTTAAGGTTGCAAGGTCCCAAGGCAGATATCAATGTAGATCAACCTAAGTCAACCACTCTTCCAAAGGCAAAAAGTCCCAAGTGTTTACAAGGAGAACTAGAAATTGAACAACCAAAAGCTGATTTTGCTGTGTCCTCCAAAGATCAACAAACATTGAAAGTTGAAAAATCCACAGGGAAGTTTGATTTTCAACTGCCAGAAGTAAAAATGCCATCTGCAGATTTTGACATCAACATGCCCTCATTGAAAATGGGTGGAAAAGGAGATACAGCGGTAACTCCTGTAAGTGCTGAATTTCAGGCATCTGAAGTCAAATTTGAGGAATCTACTGAAGAAAAGAAGAAAAGCCAAGGATTTTCATGCCTTGGTGATATGAATGCGGAAAAGCCAGACCCATACCTTTTAAAACTTAAAGGACCAAAAGCTGAAATTAAAGGCACTGAGACGGACATCAGTACAGAAAGTGGTAACATCCAGATTGATGTGTCAGTGCCAAAATCAGATGCCAATTACTCAGCTCCAAAACTGAAAAAGAAAGCCAAAATATCTGGTCCATCTTGCCTTCAAGGAGAAAAGCCTGATCCATACTTACTGAAGTTACAGGGCCCAAAAGTGCAAGTAGACAGTGAAAAACCAAAAGTTCAAGTTGACAGTGAAACACCAAAGCTTGCAGTGTCAACTGAATTGTCTGCCGAAGGAAAAAAACCCAAATTAAGAACAAAGGGACCTTCTTGCTTACAGGGGGAGAAACCTGACTCAATTGTACTTGAAATAGAGGGACCAAAGCCAGACATTAAAACACCAAAAGCTGAGGTCTCAGTTCAGGCCCCCATCGGTGAGCTAGATGTGGGCACAAACCTTTCCACTGACTTACCAAAGTTGGAAGGGTCAGAAGGTGCCACTGTTACTGTAAAGAAAGACAAGAGTAAGTTCAAAGGGCCATCCTGCCTGCAAGGTGAAAAACCAGATCCTCATTTGTTAAAGTTGCAAGGTCCAAAAGCAGAAGTTGCTTTAGAAGGTCCTGATATGTCAGCATCTACATCTACCAGAGATGCTGATTTGACAGCAGGTGCGTCTTCCCCTGGTGTCAAGGGTAAAAAATTCAAAGGACCATCTTGTTTGAGAGGTGAAAAACCTGATCCACACCTGTTGAAGCTTCAAGGTCCAAAAATTGATGGTCAGCATGAAGTGGAAAAGGATATTTTACCCGCAAAGGTGCCAACTGTGGATGCTGAAGCGAAATTGAGTATAACAGAGCCTGAAGCACAAAAGACAAAAAAGCACAAAGGTATATCATGCTTGCAAGGAGAGAAACCTGACCCTCATTTACTAAAACTACAAGGTCCCAAAGCTGATATTGACACATTAGAACCATCAGCCAACATGAGCACTAAAGTTGAGGTGCCTGCATTGAGTGCATCAACAGATAGCTCAACGCCAACAGAAGAGGGGGTAGTAGATGCTGATATAGTCATTCAACCAAAAAAATCAAAATTTAAAGGACCATCCTGCTTGCAAGGTGAGAAACCTGATCCCTACCTTCTGAGACTGCAAGGCCCAAAGGCTGATTTAGATGAGGTTGAGCCAATCAAAGGGAATGCCAGTGTGGATTTCACTGCTCCAGCATTGAATGTACTGGTTGAAAAACCTAAATTGGATTCAGTTAAAGCACATGATGATGTAGCTCCAGTCACTAGCACAAATCTAGAGACAAAACCAACAAAAGTAAAAGGGTTTAGTTGTTTAGAGGGAGAAAAGCCTGATCCTCATCTCCTTAAGCTCAGGGGACCACGCGTTGACAAGTCATTAAAACGACCCAAGAATGAAGCAGATATTGCAGTAAGTGCCAAATCTCCAAAAATTGATTTGTCACTGGAAGCAGAATCTGGAGCTGATGTGAGCTTACCTAATACTGATATGTCACTGCCTCCTGAAAAAATCTCTATGAGTGTTGAATCTGCAGCAAATTTGAGTTCCAAGAAGGATAAACCCAAATCAACATCTTGTTGGAAAGGATCTGAAAGTCCGGACCCATATCTTTTGAGATTGCAAGGTCCAAAAGCGCCTGAAGTGAAAACAGGGAGTCTGAAAACTGATTTACAGCACAAACCCCTTTCATCTGAAAAGGGTTCTTCTCTACCAGCTAAACTTGAAACTGAAAAATTGGAAGCTTCTGAAGTTCAAATCAAAGTTGGTAAAAAACAACGAGGACCTTCATGTCTCAAGGGAGAAGTTGATGAGCCAATTGAAGCCAATATTGCAGCTGGTGTGACTCATACCTCAAAAGATCTTACTTTGGAAAAAAGATCTGAAACTAAAAAGTTCAAGATACCAAAATTCCACATATCAAGTGATGTTCAAGAGAGCCCAAATCAGGCAACTCTAACTCCAGTTTTGGGCCCAGAGGGTCGAACAACATTTGCAATAATGGAAAGTCCAGATATTGATTTTGTCACTCCAAAACTTCAGGTAACTCCCAAATTACCAAAAGCAAGTTTAAGCTTGAATAAAGAGGATGAAAAAGAAGCTGGTCCTACCAATACATCAAGTGGCTTCAACTTTAAAGGGTTCCATATGAAAAAGTCAAAAGTGAAAGGATCAGAGACTGAAACTCATGTTGCTCAATCTGATCAACCTTCAAAGCGCTCCCCTTTTAAGATGCCAAAAGTCAGCATCACAGCAAAGAAGAAGCAGAGCTATAGTGTCTCTGCATTCCCTGATGTTGATGTTCAATTCCCTTATATTGATTCCTCCGAGCCTCAAGTGTCGGTTGAAGCTCCAGGAACACCACCACATCTTACTCTTCAGGCCATGAGACGCCTTGGCTCAACTGATGATGAAAATGAGGAAATGAGAGGTTCAAAAACTTTGCCTACATCAAGACGTGGACAACGGGAAAGTGTGACAACATCATGGCCCAAAATACGATCCTCTGGTGGTTCACTGGGAGATGATGTTGACAGTGCTGGTGCTTCACCAGAGTCAACCTTAAAGCCGCGATCACCTTCTCTTCATGGCTCTAATGTCTCCATTAAGTATTACTTTGTAGATACACCCTTTTCTGCCACTGAGATTGAGATTCCAGATGTCTCTTCTGATCCTCACTCGCAACTCAAATTGACAGAAACATCATCAGGCATTATAGTCATGGAGACAACCCATACATCTGTTTCTCCTCATGGCGGTGATAGCTCTGCATTAGATGTTGATGCATCTTTTTCAACAGACTCCCTCCCTCTTGAGTCTCACCATCATTTCCAAGTTGATTCCTCGCAACAGGTCATCGACGATAGCGAGGAACTACCATCCACCACCCCTTCCCCATTTTCTACCTTACCCACTGGAGTCAGTCCGCAGCATGCAACTGTTTCTGCAACAACTATCCTCCAATCTAGTCACACTTTTCAAGAGGAGACAGCAGGTGTCTCCAAAGTCACAAATGTTACCATGATGGCAGCCATGGGAGATACTGAGGCGATTAAGCCCTCTGTCACTTCAAAAAGTGTCGAGGTTTCGGGGACAGAGGCTGAGGAGTTGCTTGACTCTATAAAACAAGAATTGGAGTGGTCCTCGTAGAAATTGCTATTGCCGTTTGTTTAGATTGATACATTTCAGATCTACACAGTTTCACATTTTAGATATAGATAGAAACGTGGAGGGCTGACATCACTGTCAGATACATGATTTTAAAGTGATTCATTGTTGCGATACACATTTGAATGATCAAGTGCTTTTCTCATTTTTCTGTTAATTAGCTAAAGCTGAATTCCATCTTGGTATTGCAAAAGAAAAAAAATCTGATGGGAAATTTCTGATAAAATGTTGTTGTCTTTGCTCTTTTCAATGCCTAAACGCTTTTTCAAATTGACTATCTGTTAAAATTACTTCATCAATTTCAAGTTGTGCGCTTGATGAAGGAATTTAACTCCTATTTTACAACATAGGATATTCATTTCTTCACCTTATCTAAAAGAGATACTGACTCATTTGTTAGATTTCTATAACAAATTATTTTCCTCCCAAAATATTCCAAAATCACATGGATGTGTGAAGCTGTTGATAGATTTTAGTTTCTGTTGAAGTTGTTATAAAATATCACAGCAATTTAATGTGAACATAAATGGTTTTGTCATGGCCCCCATTTTCTCCAGTGCCTGTTGTATGTAGAACTTTCTGTTTTGTGTAAAAATGGCATAATGAATTATAACAACATAGAAATTGCTTATTGATAAAAAAAAA
>NYWD01000074.1 GCA_002684855.1 Planctomycetaceae bacterium
GAAGGACCAAAGTGGTTTGTCAATGTTACCACCATTCATGAGACATCATTTGATCTAGAAGCACTGGAAGCAAATCCAGAAGGTGAAATTACACCTGCTCTGGAAAGACTACATCATGTCACAAGCCTAATGTCTTCCACTGCATCCTTACCGGATTATGAGAAAGGTTTGGTTTACACTATGACTTTTGATACTTCAAACGGAGATGTAGCTCAATTGGTTATGGGTTATAATGATGATTTTGATAATAGTGATGCAGTTGGAAACGTTAATACCGTCATCGATGGAAATATTATTGGAGGAAGTTTCTTAGTGGAATCTTCCGACGCCCTAGCTTACGATATTTCTGCTTCTGATCTTAAGGATGTTCTTGAACTTTTACCAGGCTTCGGAAGTTCTGTTTCTATTACGAGATCAGAAGCTGATGGACAACAAGGATATACTTGGTCAATTACCTTCCTGG
Organism: Planctomycetaceae bacterium; assembly: GCA_002684855.1. Lineage (GTDB taxonomy): Bacteria > Planctomycetota > Phycisphaerae > Phycisphaerales > SM1A02 > UBA12014. Next base: position 464 of record NYWD01000074.1, read on the forward strand.
GACAAGCTGGTGATGTTCCAATCCTTTCCGTAACCAATTTGCTTACAGGTACGGATGCAAATATCCAAGTCACTGAAGTTACAAAAGGAAATGAGTTATCCGGTGAATATCAATTTGTCTTCGATAACTATAACAGTGCAAATGTGTCTTATGATGCGTCTGCAGATGATGTTAAGTCAGCTCTAGAAGCGATGAAAGGAGTCGGTCTTGTTGATGTCTTGCTTTCTACGGATGTGGATACTGAAGGTGGACGGAAATATACAGTAACATTTTTATCTGCTCCAGGAGATGTTGAATTACTTGGTATTGATAGCACCTATTTGAATGGAGATGGTGCGACTGTAACGGTGAGGGAAAGCCAAAAAGGTTCAGAAGCCTATGGTGATGCATTGGTCTTTTCGTACGAATCTCCTTTGTCTTGTTCTGTTTCACAAGTCACCCCTGGAAGCTGTGGTGACCCTGTAACGAAAACTTCGTTTACAATTGATGTATCGAACACTTTCAAAGCCACTCCAAGAAAAGTAGATGTAATTCCGGAATTAGATGTACAAATTATTCGCTCGAGTGCACAGTCCTTAAATGACATATTGTTCGAAACTAAAGCAGTTTCTGGACATTTCCAATTAGAATATGGTGGTGAAGTAACAAATTCGATTAACGCTGGAGCATCAGCCCTGGATGTAAGATATGCTCTCGAAGCTTTATCGACTATCAAGACAGTATCAGTCGAAAGAGAATTGTCATGGACAACTTTAACGTCGGTAAGAGTAACTGGGTCAGAAGACTATGCATTTGTTACTTGTGCAGATGTTGATGGCTGTGAGTTTGATTTAAAAGCTAATGATCTTATCATGGTTGAAGATGTTTGGTATCGAATAAAATCAAACTATACTGGGGATGCTTATACAGTACCTTTGGGTGCGGTCGAAGATTCCTCAGAACCTAAAGCCCTTTCATCTTCCTTTACAAGTGCAGAATTAAAGAAGTGGGCATATGGCTATGAGTGGACTGTTACTTTCCATGCTGTTGAGACTGAAACAGTTCAGATGTTATCATCTCCAGAACATTCCTTATGTCCTGAGGATTCGGCTATTGAAATTCGTACACCAGATTGTAAGAAATGTTTGTACATACATGGACTGAATGAATGGTCTACTTACTATGTAAATGGAGTGAACTATAATGCACAGGGAAGTTCTCCTGTCACCGAAACTGTTACTGCTATACCGAAAGCTATACCTGGAGTACCGACATCTGTTTATTTACAAGTGATCTCTGGCTCTGAAATTGATATTTATTGGAACCCTCCTGCTACTCCAAATAATGTTGAAGACATAACTTCTTACATTGTACAGTGGGATACAAATTCGACACTAGATTATGCAAAGTCGGAGTCGGCTGATTGTACAACATCAGATTACGGATCTTGTTCCGTTGCTGGTACAACTATTAGTGGATCACCTCCTTATCATTGGAGAATTTCGTATTTAACCGAGAATACAACGTACTATGTCCGTATCGCCGGTCGCAATTCGGTCCCTGTACAGCAAGTTGATCCTAATGGTGACCCAGAGGATAATACAAATTGGTCATCCGTATTAAGTGCTATGCCATTTGATCAAGCTCCTGCAGCCCCATCTGCTGTAACATCTTCTGTTTGGGATGCGAATGGCTTACAAGTCCTAGTTACACCTTCTCTTCTAACTGGTGGAGTCTCGATAACTCACTATTTGATTGAATGGGACTCGGATTCTTCTTTTTCTTCTGTTGAATATGATGCCCTAAACGTTTCAATCTCGGATATGAACGAATTGTATGCATCTGGTCCTCTTGTATTCAACCTAGATGCTTCACGTGCATCGTTAGTTCCTGGTACACCATATTTTGTAAAAGCATCCGCCATAAATTCCATTGGTATTGGGGAATCAACAACATCTTTGATGTCCGTTGCCCCAGCATCGAAACCTCATAATGTCTCAAATGTTGCAATTTCGACAATTTATAAATCAGAAACACCAATTGAAGAAGTCACCGTTACTTGGGAGCAACCAACAACCAATAATGGTGCACCTGTCAATGGTTATATAGTTGAATGGTGGTCACCAGAACCAATTTCTGAAGTCCAAAAAATCCAATTAACATGGGTATCTACACCAGCTTCGAGCACTGCAACGACTTTCCAACTTCAACTGTCAACCAATCCTAATCTTGTTGTAGCCACTTCAAACTTACCATACGATATTTCGGCTGAAAATCTAAGGAATGCGTTAATGAATATTGGATATGGTGGTGGATCAGGAGTAAACAACACTTACGTTATCGGTGATGTTGAGGTAAAACGTACTGATATTAATGGAGGAAAAGGTTACGAATGGGCTATAACTTTCCTTGATACTTCAGTAGGAGAGGCTAATTCGCGTACCATGCCGATGCTTCAAGCTGCCTTTGTGGCTCAAAATGCTGCAACGACTGAGATTGATGTAATCCGCTATCAAAGTGGTGTTCGACCGCATGGTACTCCAGAAGTTCAAATGATTGAATTAAGTGGTAATTCAGATGTGGACGGTCATTTCCGTCTTGCCTTTGATGGATCTTCCTATAGCCCTTATCTTGCTGCAAATTGTTCGTCTGACGAGATGCAGTCAGCGCTACATCAGTTGAATACGGTACGCGCGGATGTTGAAGTCAATCGTGAAGAATGGTCAAATGGATTAAGATGGTTTGTAACTTTCCATGAGTCAGTTGGTGACCTCTCTGTTCTATATGAAGATACACAGTATTTATCAAACGGAACAAGTACAGCAGTTTTCACAATTTACGACGGTGATTATGCATATGATGAAACCACCGGTCTTATGTATGCAGAAACTGTAGTGGGTGAAAAGCCAGCGCAATATGGATCTGCTTTTGTTTCATCTACAACTTTAGCTTACACTATTGAAGGGCTTACACCAGGAAATGAATATTACGTTACCGTTTCTGCATCAAATCAATATGGTTATGGTCCACGGGTGGCTTCGACTCCTTCTTCATTGACACCACCTAAGCAAGAACCTCAACCGCCAACTAATGTTTCTTTAGGTGTAAACTACGGTTTCTCGAATTCCTTGTTGATAAATTTTGATGAACCATCATCTAATGGAGGAGATGATATTTTACGTTATCGTGTTGAATTATCCACAACCGATGATTTCGACTCGATAGTTCGTACAGATTACTTTTGCCCTAATGATAATAAAAGGACCGTCTGGAAAATTGAAAGTTCTACTGATGGAGGCGTGATTGACGGAGGTAGTTTTGTTTTGACATTGTCAGCCAACGGTTATGATTATGAAACCGCAGAAATACCATATAATGCTGTAGGAATGGCATCTGATGAAACTGGTGCCAACGAAACTTTTGCTTGGACTTTATCAGTCGCAGATGGATCAACAGCTGCAACTGCTTCCATTGATGTATCTCAAATCTTGTTCCCAGGAGATAATATTTTTATTGAAGGGGCCTTATATGCTCATGAATACTACACGGTTGCCGCTGTTTCAGTAACAAGTGTAACATTAGATCGGAATTTTGATGGATCAACTGACACAAGTGCTTCTGTAAAGCGTACGTATGGTGGACGTGGATCTTCTACAACATCAAAGATTTATTGTGAGGCTGATTCAACTTACTGTTTATCTCCTAGGGTACAAAGCTCGGGCTCAATGCAAAATAAATTAGAGTATCTCGATGAATTGATACCTGCTGGTGTCAACGTTATCCGTACTGGTCCACACTCTGATAATGGATTCACATGGAGGGTCACCTTCCTTGATGATTCTCCTACAGATCCATTGGACTTTGATTTATCGGTCTATTCTAATTCATTAACTGCAACTGATTCGAATGCTAATATCACTATCGCCTTGACTCTCGAAGTAAATGGAGAAGCTTATGACTCTTGTTCTGGGACAAAAGTAGTACCTGAAGCTGGTGGTCTTATTCAAGGTATGGACTACTATGCTCGTGTCTCTGCGTTTAACTCGATAGGATATTCGCTACCACAAACGGCCGAATCTCCACAGAAACCAATGGTTGTGCCCTCTGCTCCCTCTTCAGTAACTCTGGAACGCGTATCTTCTACTGAATTGCAAGTAGTTTTCTCAGCCCCAATAGATAATGGAGGGGATTATATTACTGAATACATAGTAGAATGGGATACATCCCCCGACTTTAACACCAACATTCAATCGGCGAAAGTAACCTATCTTGCTGGAGGGGCACCTTTCTTTAAAACCATCTCCGGTTTATCTACGGGAACTTATTACTATGTTCGAGTGGCTGCCTACAATAGTCAAGGTTACGGAAGCTATCAAACATCAACTCCTGCGGCTCTCAACCCAGCTACAAAACCTTCTGTCCCATCAAACGTTCAATTAGGTGTAACCTCCGATAGCTTATTAACGGTTTCCTTTTCCGATCCAGTTAATAATGGTGGTGATACAATCACCAATTATCTTATTGAATGGGATGTATCCGCATCATTTAATTCTGTTTCAACCTTACCAAATAAAGGTTCAGTTACTATTTCTGCTTCATCAGACTCTTCATATACAATTCAATTATTGACTACTAATACGAAATACTATGTCCGTGTCAGTGCTATTAATTCAGTTGGTTATGGTTTACCTCAACTTGCAACTCCAAATTATGCATATCCTTCGAAACAAGTACCTGGAAAGCCACACACAATTTTGGCATCAACTGGAGCTTCAGTCGGGGAGATAGATATTGCATGGCAGCGACCAAGAGTGCCACATCATGGTATTCAATGCTCAGGAAGTGATAGTGCTCCTGCTGACTGTCCTGTGGCATTTGGAGATACTCTGCCTGCTTCAGATGGAGGTTCTCCTATCGTAGAATATGAAATTGAGTACAACGAAAGAAGTGACTTCTTAGGCTCCGATGGTGGGCTTGAAACCGCTTCAGAATCACCCTATATTATCACTGGTCTCACACCTGGAAGGACTTACTATATCAGGATCCTTGCAAGAAACACGGTAGGGTCGGGTGCCTCCTGTGCTAATGCAGGAAGTCTATGCACAGGAAATCTTCTATCCGCGAATGCAGCCGAATAAACCGAAGATGGGTAATAATTTAGAAACGAGAAAAACAAAAAATAATAAGGTAATTAAGTGATGAAAGTCAGAAAAAATAGAAAAAAGATACTAGGAGGCAGGTTATTGCCGTGTATATAGATTGATAAGATCCTTAGCTTATTTGTAGAAGGATAGGATTAAGAGATCTTTTTTAACTAGTTTTTGTTATTAAGAATATTTACGTGAAAAATTACGAATGCACATTACTACTGTTACTTAAGGCTCGATTTATCTCGGTGTATTTGATTTTTATCGGGAAGATTACAATTTTAGTTTTATATTTATGGTTCGGTCGAAACTATACAAAATATGTGGGTAAGAAAATTGACATTAAAAAGTTAGATGAAAAAAAAAAAAAAAAAAAAAGTTACAGGCTCTCTGCATAAATGTAAGAATCGCCCTTCTTTGAACGAGCATATGAGTCTTCGGTAGAGAGAAACATGAATTTCCTTCAACTGAAAACAGCAAGAAAGTAAATTATATTTTATCAATGAAAACAACAGGAAAAAAAACTGACTTCGTATCTGCCCATAGAGAGAACCATATTATCTAACTTGAAAAGTAATCTTATTGTGAAAAAAAACTGACTTCGTATCTGCCCATAGAGAGAACCATATTATCTAACTTGAAAAGTAA
>NYWD01000075.1 GCA_002684855.1 Planctomycetaceae bacterium
GTGGCCGAACGGATCGAGATCGCACCGGGAATCCTGACCACGGCCACCGGAGGCAGGCGCGTGAATCTCGAGTGCGTCACCTCGATCTTCCACGAGGCCGGTTCGACCGATCGGATCGATGTCCGAATCATCAGCGAGCGGCGAACGGTCCGACTTCGTTTCGATTCGCGGAGCGACCCTCGTTTCCTGGCCTTCTGGCCGAGGTGGCGGGCCGAAGCCCCGACGGATCCGGCGTCAGTGCCGACCGCGTGAGCGCACGGCCGCGACCGATTTCAGCATCTGACGCTCGACGATCGCGGCCGGGGTCACGGCGAGCACGCCCCGGAGGATCTTGTTCACCGTACCGGTGACCACGACGGGCCGGTTTCGTTCGCAGGCCCGCCAGCCCTCGGCGACGACCTCGTCGCGATCCTGCCACATCCATCTCGGCATCCTCCCCGCCAGATCCGCGATCCCGAGTCGGGCGTGGAACTCGGTGTGGGTGTAGCCCGGGCAGACGGCGGTGACGTGGACGCCGGTTCCCCGCACGGCGCTGCGCATGCCGCGGCTGGTCGTGAGCATCTGGGCCTTGACGCCCGAGTAGAGGCTGCCCGGCGACTCCGGGGCGAACGCGGCGAGCGACGCGATGTTCGCCACGCGTCCCCAGCCTCGCTCGATCATCGGCGGCATGGCGAGCTGCATGAAGTGGAGCCAGGCCACGCCCATCACCTCCATGAAGTCGGCCACCTCCCGCCATTCCTGGGTGAGCAGCGTCTTTCGAAGTCCGAGACCCGCGTTGTTCACCAGGACGTCGACCTCGATCTCGTCACGAGCGAGTTCGTAGAAGATCCGGCGCGGCGAATCCGGATCGGAGAGATCGGCGGGGATCACCCGGCAGTCGACGTCGTGCCTGCGCTGGATCCGCTCCGCGACGTCGCGAAGGACCTCCGCCCTTCGGGCGGTGAGGACGAGGTCGTGGCCCCGGGACGCGAGGTGCTCGGCGAAGGCTTCGCCGATTCCGGCGCTGGCGCCCGTCACCAGGGCGGTTCTTCGCGAATTCGAGGGGACGTCCGGCATGGTCGGTTTCGCTCCGGGCCTTCGGGGTTCAGAGGACGAAACGGCCGAGGTCGTCGTCGGACAGGGCCGGCTCGACGCGGGCACGAACGAATTCGGCGTCGATCTCGATCGATCCTTCGCCTCGAGCGACCCGGTCCGAGGCGTCGAACGAGATCTCCTCGAACGTCCGTTCGATCACCGTCATGAGCCGGCGGGCGCCGATGTTCTCGAGACGTTCGTTGGCATCGGCGGCGAGCTCCGCCAGCGCGACGACGGCTTCTTCGGTGACCTGCACGGACAACCCGTCCGTGCCGAGCAGGTGGATCTGCTGGGCGACGAGATTGTGCTCGGGTTCGACGAGGATCCGCTGGAAGTCCGTCGCGGTGAGGCCGTCGAGTTCGACGCGGATGGGAAATCGTCCCTGCAGTTCCGGCATGAGGTCGCTCACTGCCACGTCGTGGAACGCGCCCGCGGCGACGAAGAGGATGCCGTCGGTCCTGACCACGCCGTGTCGCGTGGTGACCGGACTCCCCTCGACGATCGGTAGCAGGTCCCGCTGCACGCCCTGCCGGCTGACGTCGCCTCCCTGCCGGCGTTCGCTCGCGGCGATCTTGTCGATCTCGTCGATGAAGACGATGCCGTCGATTTCGGTCCGCTCGATGGCCGCTTCCAGCGCCCGATCGGCGTCGATCAGCGGCTCGATCTCCTGTTCGACGAGGATCTCGAGGGCCCGGGGGACCTTCATCCGCCTTCGCTGCGTCTTGGCGGGCATGATCGATTCGAGCATCGAACCCAGTCCGCCCATGGTCGGGTCGGTCGGATCCTGCCCGGCGCCGGCCATGGGAAGGGAGGGTTTCTCCTGGATCGTGATCTCCACCTCCTGGTCGTCGAAACTGCCGGCATCGAATCGCTCCCGAAGTCGGGCGCGGACCCGTTCGTGTGCGGAGGGGGTGGTCGGCGATTCCCGATCCGGATCCGCGACGCCCGCCTGCGGTTCGTTCGGGGATTCGGACCGTTCGCCGAGCAGGATCGAGATCAGTCGATCCTTCGCGATCTCCTCGGCTCGTCCGCGAACCAGTTCGGCCTGCTCCTGTCGCACCATCCGGATCGCGACCTCGAGCAGATCGCGGATCATCGATTCGACGTCCCGTCCCACGTAGCCCACCTCCGTGAACTTGGTCGCTTCGACCTTCACGAAGGGAGCGCTGACCAGGGTGGCCAGCCGGCGGGCGATCTCGGTCTTGCCCACGCCCGTGGGCCCCAGCATGATCATGTTCCGCGGCACCACCTCCGTGGCGATCGACCGTGGGAGCTGCCGTCGACGCCAGCGGTTCCGGATCGCGACCGCCACCGCCCGCTTGGCGTCGTGCTGGCCGATGATGTGGCGGTCCAGCGCCGTCACGATCTCGGTCGGCGTGAGGTCGGCTCCCACCGGCTCGGGCATGGACGGGTCTCTTCCGGATCGCTCGGCGTCGCTCATGACGGGATATCGTAGATGACAATCCGGAATCGGGACCGGCCCACCCTCGACCAGGAGACGACCGATGCAGAACGCGATCCGACGATCCCTCTCCATGATCGTCGCCACCATGGTGGCCGTCATCCCGGCGGGCTGCGGGAGCGTTCCGGATTCCGACGCCTCCATGCTCGAGATCCGCGCCGCCTCGGTCGATCCGATGGATGGTTGGACCAGGTCCGACGCCGTCATCGGCGGCTCGCCGGTGTGGGTCTCGCCGGACATCGTGGTGGACGCCTCGATGGTCCTGGTCGCCGAACCGGTCAGGGACGCGAGGGGTCGGAACGCCGTCCTGATCGACCTCGACGACGCGGGCGCAGAGGCCCTGCGTCGACTCACCACGGCCTGGATCTCCAGGCCGCTCGCGGTCTTCATCGATGGACGCATCGTCACCACGCCCGTCCTCCAGTCAACGCTCTCCCGGAAGTTCGTGGTGGCCAGCGACGAGATCACGGAGGACGAGGCCGAGGATCTCGCCCGACGTCTCCTCGCTCGGGACTGACCCACTTCCGGTCGGCCATCTCGTACCATCTGGACATGGCAAACCTGTCCTATCGAACGGCTGGTGAGTCCCACGGGCCCGGCGTGGTCTCCCTCATCGAAGGCCTTCCCAGCGGGATTTCGGTCGACCGCGAATTCATCGACGCGGAGCTCGCCCGTCGACAGGGCGGTTACGGTCGCGGTGCCCGGCAACGGATCGAGACCGATCGCGCCGAATTCCTGGGCGGCGTCCGACGCGGCCTGACCACCGGCGCTCCGGTGGCGATGGTGGTTCCGAATCGCGACAACCGGCTCGACGATCTCAAGAAGACGCCACCGGTGGAGCGGCCCCGTCCGGGTCACGCCGATCTCGCCGGCAGCCTGAAATGGCTCGTCCCGGATTGTCGCGAGACCCTGGAGCGAGCCAGCGCGCGGGAGACGGCGGGTCGGACGGCCATGGGCGCACTCGCCCGCTGCATGCTTCGCGCCCTTGGAATCGACGTCTTCGGTTTCGTCCGGGGCGGCGGTCCGGACCCCGCCGCCGTCGGTGCCTTCGAGGTGACCGGGGATAACTGGCGCGAACTGCTGGTCGCGCGGGAGGCGAGCAAGGTCTATCTTCCGGATCCCGACGCGAGCGAAGCGATGATCGAGTCGATTCGCCGGGCGAAGATCGACAAGGACACGGTCGGCGGATTCGTCGAGGTGCACGTCTTCGGATGTCCCCCCGGACTCGGATCCTGCGTGCAGTGGGACCAGCGGCTCGATGCACGCCTCGCTTGCGCGGTCATGGGCATCCAGGCGTTCAAGGCGGTCGAGATCGGCCTCGGGCGGGAGTGCGGTCTTCGCAACGGCTCCGGCGTCCATGATCCGATCGAGTTCGACCCCGCGGAACGGGACCGACCGAACCTCGGGTTCCGCCGGCCCACGAACAACGCGGGTGGCCTGGAAGGCGGCATGACCAACGGCATGCCGGTGGTCGTGCGCGGCACGATGAAGCCGATCTCCACGCTGCTGCGCGGGCTTCCCAGCGTCAACCTCGCGACCCGGGCCGCGGAGAAGAGCCAGTACGAACGAAGCGACGTCAGCGCGATCGCCGCGGCGAGCGTGGTGGCGGAGAACGTCGTCGCGCTGGAGATCGCCCGGGCCGTGCGTGAGAAGTTCGGCGGGGACTCGATGACCGAGGTCGCGGCGCAGTTCGCGTCGTATCTCGAACTCGCGCGATCCCTGCCGAAGTCCGACTGAGGCCACCGGGGCCTTCTCGAGGAGTCCTTCGTGATGGACGCCGAACCGAATTCGATCGACCTGACGACCGGGGAACGCGTCGCGGTGGAAGGACTCCTGGCCGACGCCTGGCGGGCCGCCGACTCGATTTCACGTCTGCCGGGGGAGAACCTCAACCTGCTGGTCCGGTTCGAGGACGGGGGCGATTCGGTGCTCAAGATCACCGTGGACGACTCGGCCGACGTCGAGCTGGAGGAGGCGATCCTCGACGCGCTCGACGCGGCGGGGATCCCGGTGCCCTCGGTGATCCCCGGGCGTTCGGGCGAACGCATCGTGCGGTTCGATCTGGACGGCACCGCCGCGATCGCCCGCATGCAGCGCTTCCTGCCGGGATCGGCCTGGCGGGAGTCCGCCGCCGCGCCCGGCCTCGGTCGCTCGATCGGCCGGATGCTCGCGGAGGTCCATGCGGCGCTGGCGGGGTTCGAGCACGCGGGATCGGACCGGTCGCACGCATGGGACGTCGCGACCTGCGGGAGACATCGTGGGTCGATCGTCCACGTCGAGTCGGGATCGAGACGGACGATCCTCGAGATGATCATGCAGGAACAGGCCGCGATCGTGGAGCCGCTCCTCGGGAACTGTCCGCAGGGGATGCTGCACGGCGACGCCAACGACGAGAACATCCTCGTGGACGGCGCACGGGTCGCGGGCCTGATCGATTTCGGCGACGCACTGCGGGGCGCCCTGGTCCAGGACCTCGGGATCACCCTCGCCTACGCGGCGCAGCACGGCACGTCGCCGAATCTCGAACTCGCAGCGTCGGTCGTGGCCGGGTACGACGAGGTCCGAACCCTGTTCGAGGAGGAGCGTCGGGCGCTGTTCCCGCTGCTCCGTTCCCGACTCGCGACGAGCGCCCTGATCGGTGCGGCACGACGGGCGGAATCACCCGAACACGCCACGTGGTATTCGCACGAGGAGACGACCTGGAGGACGATCGAGTCGCTGGCATCCATCGGGCCGGACCTCGGCCGGTCCATGCTGTGCTCCGACATCGAATCGAGGCGGCCGCACGATCCGGCGGGCGACGCGTCGCTCCTGGACCGCCGTCGCGCGGTCACCGGTGCGAATCTCTCGCTGAGTTACGACGATCCCCTGCACATCGTGGCGGGTCGCGGCCAATATCTCATCGCCGCGGACGGTCGCCCGTACCTCGACCTGGTCAACAACGTCTGCCACGTCGGCCACTGCCATCCACGAGTGGTGGAGGCGATCTCCAGCCAGGCGGGCAGGCTCAACACCAACACCCGGTATCTCCACGAGGGCTTCGCCGGGTACGCGGAGATGCTGGCCGCCCGTCTTCCCGATCCGCTGGACACGGTCTTCCTCGTGAATTCGGGGTCCGAGGCGAACGAACTCGCCCTACGGATCGCGCGGGCCGCGACCGGTTCGAACGACGTCCTGGTGATCGACGGCGCGTATCACGGCCATGCCGGAAACTGCGTCCGGATGAGTCCCTACAAGTTCGACGGCCCGGGCGGCACCGGCCGGCCGGAGTGGGTGCACGTCGCGACGGTCCCCGATCGATATCGCGGCGCCATCCGTGGCGATGGCGACGACGTCGGGGCCGCGTACGCCCTCGAACTCGCGACCACGGTCGGCGAGGCGTGCGCCGCCGGGCGGTCCATCGCCGCGTTCTTCGTGGAGCCCATCCTTTCCTGCGGCGGTCAGATCCCGCTGCCGAGGGGTTATCTCGCGGCGGCCTTCGATCACGTCCGGAACGCGGGCGGGCTCTGCGTCGCGGACGAGGTGCAGGTCGGATTCGGACGCGTCGGCGATGCGTTCTGGGGATTCGAGCTCGACGAGGCCGATGGCGGCGAACCCGTGGTGCCCGACATCGTGGTGATGGGGAAGCCCATCGGCAACGGGCATCCGATGGGTGCGGTCGTCACGACCCGCGCGATCGCGGACGCCTTCGCCAACGGAATGGAGTTCTTCTCCACCTTCGGTGGGAACCCGGTGAGCTGCGCGGCCGGCAGGGCGGTCCTCGAAGTGATCGACGACGAGGATCTCCAGTCACGTGCCGCCACGACGGGGCGCCGGTTCCTCGACGGCCTTCGTGCGCTCCAGGACCGTCACCACTGCATCGGCGACGTTCGTGGTCGGGGCCTGTTCCTCGGCATCGAATTCGTCCGTGACCGCACCGGCCGGGAGCCCGACGCGGACGTCGCCGACGCCGTGGTACAGTCGATGAAGCGGAAAGGCGTGCTCCTTTCGACCGACGGGCCGGCGCACAACGTGATCAAGATCAAGCCGCCGATGGTGCTCGACCCCGAGGACGTGGACATGACGATCCGACTGCTGGACGACGCCCTCGGCGGCTGACCGCGTGAACGAGGGTCGTGCGAACGACGTACCGGTCGCCCGACCCCGGAAGTGCGCTTCGCAGCGGGAATTCCGCAGGGCCGGGGAAACACGGAGATTCACCATGACCGTCGCCACCCTGTCCATCTGCCTCGTCCTGCAAGCCGCGGGCGAGCCGCCGCGTTTCGCGCCGCCGATGCCGATCCGAGCCGGCGACGGCCCGATCGACGTCACCACCGGTCACGCCGCGCCGTACCTGCTCGACTTCGACGGCGACGGCGTTCGTGACCTGCTGGTGGGTGAATTCGGGGCGGAGCCGTTCGTGGGCGAGACCACCGGGGCGGCCGGCCCCGGTCATCCCTGGGTCGCAGGCAAGCTTCGGTTCTACGCCAACCACGGGACCGACCGGGAACCTCGTTACGAGGACTTCACCTACGTGCAGGCGGGAGGCCGCGATGCACAGGTGCCGATCACCTGTTGCGTGAGCTTCGTCCCGCAGTTCATCGATTTCACCGGTGACGGAATCGACGACCTCGTCTCCGGTTCCTATCCGGGGGACATCTACCTCTTCACGGGGAAAGGCGGCGGTGAATTCGAGGCGCCGGTCCTTCAGAGAAACCTCGATGGCGATCCGGCGCACGCGATCCGGATCCACGAGGGGGAGCGGCATGCCGTGCATTCCGTCACCGCCGAACTCCACGACATGGACGGCGACGGCGACCTCGATCTCGTGGTGGGATCGCGACTCGATGGCTGCCACGTGATCGAGAACGTCGGCACCGACGGCCGGATGGCGTGGGCGGCGTCGAGTGCGCGACTGACGACCGATGCAGGCATCCCGATCGGCGGCTGGGACTACGGATCCAACGTTCACTTCGCGGACTGGGACGGTGACGGGATCAGCGACATCGTGGTGGGCTCGGAGAACGGCGGCGTGTTCTGGCATCGGAACGTCGGCCGGGAGGACGCGCCGGTCTTCGAAGCGATGCGTTTGCTGGTACCCGGGATGCCGATGGACGAGAAGTTTCTCCGGCTCGCCTCGCCGACGGGCCCTTCCTGGCGGGTGAAGGTGCACGTCGTCGACTACGACGGTGACGGTCTCCGGGATCTTCTGGTGGGTGACTACGGCACTCGTCACACCCGCCGCCGCACCCTTGACGTCGACGAGAAGGCGGAGGTCCGGTCGCTCGACGAGCAGATGGACGCCTTGTTCGCGAAGGAGAAGTTCGACCCCGAGGACGAGGCGCGACTCGAGGCGATCCAGGATCGCCTCGGGGAACTGGAGACCCACGACGACCACACCACCGGCTACGTGTGGTTGCTTCGTCGACTGCCTTCCACGCCCGCCTCCGGAATCCCGACCCCGACTCCGGCCTCGGCCCCGGCGGATCGGGCCGGCGGCGACGATGCCGTCCGGCTTCGTGCTCACGGCGACCGCCTCGAGGTCGATCGTTCCTTCCCCGTCACGGTCGTGATCACGGTTCCGGATGGATGGGCGGCGTCCGGCAACCGGGAAGCGGTCGCGGCCGCCGGCGTGGTGGGCCTGCCGGCATCCATCGAATGGACGTTGCCCGAAGGTTGCCGGATCGCGAGCTGCACCTGGCAGGATGCGGATCACGACGCGCTCTACGAGGGCACCTTCGCCGTCGAGGTGGTCATCGACGCCACGGGCCTCGTGGATCCCCGGCGGTCTCGACGCGAAACGATCGCCGCCAGGGTCAGGTATCAGCGGTGCGACAAGAAAAGCGGCGTCTGCATCCTCGAATCGGATGAGATCCGGATGCCGGTCTTCATCGACGGTTGAGGACCGCGCCGCATCGTCGGCGTCACTCGAGACCGGATCAGGGAAGCTCGCGGATCCGCAGTCCCCGGAAATCGATCGGCGATCCCTCGCTCTCGAGGCAGAGATGTCCGGTCGCGGGCGAGCACTGATTGCCGCCGGAGACTTCCACGCCGTTCACCCACAGACGAACCTCGCCGTTGATCGCCCGGATGTAGTAGTGGTTCCACTCGCCGGTGTCGCGGGTGGTCTCCCGGGTGGGGAAGCTGCGTCGCTTGTTGGGCGCCATCGGCGCGAACGGCTTCATGGTCGAGGCGCCGACCGGGAACACGTCGCCGTGGCAGGTGAACCAGTTCGCCTTGTTGCCGCCCTTCTCGTAGGCCGCCTTGTATCCGAGGTCGAGCACCTGCACCTCGATGCCTTCGGGCAGGCCCGGGCCTTCGAGTCGATCGAGGGACTCGATCGGTGACCAGAGGAAGATCCCGGAGTTCCCCGCGTCCCGGAGATGTCGCCACTCGCAGACGAGTTCGAAGTTCGTGAAGGACTTCACCGAACGCGTGACGCTGACCGGATCACCGGTGCACTTCACGGCGTTGCCGTCCCACGACCAGGTGTCGGGCTTGCCGTTCACGTTCTTGAAGTCCGCTTCGCCGAGATCCCGGAAGCCCGGTTCGGTCCCGTCGACCATGGCTCGGGGGGGTGCCGCCTTCGCGTTTCCGGCGTCGTCTTCGGTCGCGGCGGAGATGCCCGAGGTCGCGAGCACCAGTGCGGCGGCCAGGGTGAGAAGGAACGGCAGGGAGACTCGGATCATCGGGGGTCCTCTCGGTCGCGTCTGGAAAGGGGGTCGTGCCGCATGGTTGTACCAATTCGAGACCGGGCCACGCGGACAGAGCCCGCTCGGATCCGTCGCGGGAGGCGCGGCTCGGGCGGGCCGGGCAATGGTTATACGGACGTCGGGGGTGGTCTGCGGGCCGATGTCGGGCTCGGAACGCTCAGACCTCGAACCGGTCGGTGATCAGGTCGCGGATCGCTCGGCGGACGTGCTGCCGACAGCGGGTCTCGAGGCTGAGGGGCATGGAATCCTCGTGGGTCGCGATCGCATTGGCGAGCGCGGCGGCGCCGACGCGGATCAACGGGGCCCGCGGCAGCCGATAGGGCCGCTGTTTCGCCATCCAGAACGCCGTGGAGGTGACGATCTCGAAGTGGTCATCGACGGTGGGGGTGGCCATGGAATGCAGTTCGCCGGTTTCGAGTTTCCGATGCAGGCGACTCTCCGGTGCTTCCGGTTTCGCCAGGACGGGGGACGCCGCGGACCGTGGGCGTGGTTCGAGTTTCCACGGCGACGGGGATCTGGCACCCTATGGGTCGATCCGAGGCATCCCGCCCGGCCGCACCGCCACACCCCCTCCGGAGTCCGTCATGACGCCTCTTCGAAATCGTTCCGTCGTCGTTTCCATGATGTTCGCCCTGGTGGGTGGCCTGCCGTCGCAGGCCGCCGCGGTCGATCCGCTCGACAAGCCAGCCTCCTGGGAGGAGTACACCGCATACCTCGTCGATGGCGGCGACCTGGGCGCTTGGGAGAGTTCGGGCGTGACCACCGACGTCTGGAAGACGCTCCCGGCGGGGATCCGTTACCGCTACCGCGCCGAGGTGCGACTCGTCGAGTCCGGCCGGCAGGTGGTGCGGACGTTCACCTACGTCGACGAGCGGGGCAGGCTGCTGTCCTCCGGCTCCGAGACGGTGGTCTGGGACGCGAAGTCGGGCACGCCGATGAAGGCGTCCAGCGGTCTCGACGACGGAAGTCCGTGGTCGAGTTCCGGTCGCATGGTCGGATACGACGCGTCGAAGACGGTGTTCTCCACCGAGGAGACCGGGGACGGCGATACGTACGAGCTCCTCACGACCTTCGAACGGACGGGCGAGAACACTCGTCGTCGAACCGTGTCGCGCTCGGATGGAAGGGAGACGCCCTTCGTCCAGGAGTTCACGCGGGTGAACCGCTTCGTCGAAGCCCTGTCGGGATGGGATCCCACCGGCACCTGGAACACCGATCTGGATGGCGTGGTGTTCGTGAACGAGACCCGTTGGGGCGCGGATCGCCGCTGCGTGACCATCACCGAAGGCGTCCGGCTTCCCGATGGTTCGTTGGACGTGACGGGCAACGGCATCATGTGGTTCGATCCGGTCGCCGACGTGATCCGACGGCGATACGTGTCGAATACGGGGATGGTGCTCGACGGCGAGGCGACGTCGGTCTCGAAGGATCGGATCGCGATGCGCTACGCCGGCACCGACGCCGCCGGGATCCGCCTCGCCGCGGTGGTCACCACGACGCGGAAGGACGATGCGCTGCACTCGACGTTCAGCGACATGACCTACGACGGGCTGGCCCGGACTCCGGCGTGGGCCCGGACGCCGATGGTCGCCAAGCTCGAGGGGAAATGACCGCGATCCCGCGGACCGCCGGACGCGAGGACCGCCGTCCGCGTTCAATCGGTCTGCGGCGCGGGTGGCTCGGTCGGGGAGTCCGCGATCGAGGCGCTTCGGCACTCCGCCTCCATGAAGACGCGCTTCACGTCGGGGTGCGCCGCCCGGATCTCGCGGGTGAGCCGATCGATGGCCTGTTCGACGTCGCCCGCCGGGAGCTCGTCCCGGAAGTCCACGCTCACGTTGAGCAGGACGAAGTTCGGTCCCATGTGCAGGGTCAGGATCTCGTTCACGCTCACGATCGCGTCCACGCCGGCAGCGCGCTTTCGAACGTCCTCGACGACCTCCGGATCGGCGGCCTCCCCGATCAGGAGGGACTTCGTCCGGATCGCCATCCACACCGCGGTGAAGGCGAGGATCACCCCGATGCAGAGCGTGGCGACGCCGTCGAGCACCGGCATGTCGAGGGCCTGGTTCAGGGCCAGTCCGACGAAGGCGACGATCAGCCCGAGCATCGCCGCGGTGTCCTCGAAGAGCACCACGAACGTGGTTGGATCCTTGGCCGCCCGGACCGCGGCGGGAAGCGATCGCGGGCCCTGGAATCGCCGGAACTCCCGGTAGGCGAGGTACCACGCGACGCCTTCGAAGAGCATGGCGAGGACGAGCACCACGTAGTTCACCATGGGACTCGAAACGGGTTCCGGGTGCATGACCCGGTGGAAGCCCTCGTAGAGCGCGATGCCGGAACCCAGCGCGAAGATCAGGATCGCGACCACGAAGGACCAGAAGTAGATCTCCTTGCCGTGGCCGAACGGGTGGAGGGGGCTCGCCGGCGTCTTGGCCTTTCGAATGCCGAAGAGCAGCAGCCCCTGGTTCCCGGTGTCCACGAGCGAGTGGATCCCCTCGGCCATCATCGCCGCGGACCCGGTGATCCCGGCCGCGACGAACTTCGTGATCGAGATCAGCGAGTTGCCGACGAGGGCGGCGTAGATGATGGTCTTGTTGCCGGAGGCCATGCGGGCAGGGTACCGGTCGGGGGGTTTCCTGTCAGGGTCGCGTTCACGCCCCCATCATCTTCGCCCCGATGCCGCCCTGGACGAACGCGTTGTCGAACTGGTCCGCGTCGACGCCCTCGGGAAGCGAGTCCTCCTCGGCCCAGACGTAGAGCACGGCCTTGAGCACCGCGCCGAGGGCGGCGAGGAACGCGCCGTTGACGATCATCACGACGATGAAGCCGCCGAAGAGTCCCGCGGTCACCGCGGGGCTGCCGTCGTGGATGAACTTGATGTCGAGGAACAGCATCACGAGGCATCCGATCGCGAGCAGGCTGGAGATCATGAGGAGCGGCCCGCCCGCCCGGAGCCCGATCCGGAGCGTCCGCCAGTCGGTGTCGGACTGCGATCCGCGGACCTTGTGGATGCAGTCGCCGATGGTCTTCTTCGAGCGACCGACCGCGGAGACCGGATTGACCCCCGTGGCCATGATCGAGGTGATCGAGAAGAACGTCAGCACGGACCACGCGGCCCCGACCAGCAGGGCGATGATCGGCCCGGCGAAACGGATCCGCTCCAGCATCCCGAGGACCACCCCGACCACCATGGTGACGACCCACCAACCCAGGAGCTGCGGAAGTCGAAGGAGCGCCTGCGCGTATCCGTGGACGAGGCCGCGTCGATCGTTCCGGGCGATCGCGAGGGCCGCCGCATTCACCGCGCCGATCGAGACCACGCCGATCAGGGCGTTGGCCACGAAGAACAGCAGCAGATAGCCGAAGTGGGTGTGTTCGAAGAGCGCTCCGAGCTCGCGCTGCACCTTCTGGTCCTGCGGCGTCTCCCTGGCCTGCTGGCTGTTCGACTCCCCGGCCTCGACGAGGGCGACGCCGCCTGCGTCGCGGATCGTGTCGCCCACCTGCATCGCCGACATGTCGAAGATGAGGGACCACATCGCCACCAGCAGGACGATTCCCGCCGCGATGCGGATGAAGGGGTAGGCGAGCAGGGTCAGGTCGTCACGAACCATGTCCCAGACGAAGGGGGCGCTCTTCCGGCGGACGCGAAGCGGGGTCGACATGCTCATCTCCGGGGGTTGCTGGATCGACCGCGACGATAACGGTTCCCGGTGCCGACGGTCGGATCAGTGTCGGAACCAGCGATAGACCATGAGGAAACAGCCGGAAACCAGGATCCCGCCGCCGCCGCCCGCGATCACGCCGACGCCGACCACCGTGTATTCGGGGATCGGGAGTTCGAAGGTGTACGCCACCGGTACGCCGATCCCGGCGCCGACCAGGAAGCCGCCGAGCGAGACCAGGTTGTCGAAGAGTCGACGGGACGGCCCGGTGATGAGGTCGGTGACCCGGTCGTAGCGGCTCGAATCGGGTTCCGGTGGATCCGGCAGCGACGACGGATCGGTGGGCGGATTGGCACGCGGTTTCGTCACGGGGGGATCCGGGCTGGGTCGATTCGTCTCGGTGCGAAGGTCGTGCGCCGTGCGAATGCAGCGTAGTCGATGCTCGAACGAACGACACCGCCCCCGGCGGCTGCCGGGGGCGGTGTCCGGTCGGCTGGACGCCCGCGGATCGACGTGGTCAGTTCTTCTTGTCGATCACCGTCTGGGTGGTGCCGGCGCCGCCGACGATCGGCGACCAGTGCGCCGCCCGCCGCTTCCACGCACCGTCCTCCTTGGCGAAGACGATGGTCACGCGGGTCAGGTAGTTGCTGACCGGGGCGCCGCCCTTCGCCTGGAGCGATCCCTCCGCGTAGTACGTCGCGACCGCGGCCTGCCCGGGGACGACCGAGGTGATCTCGATGTCCTTGGCGATGATGTTCAGGTTGGTGTAGCCGGGAAGTTCCGCACCGTTCTCCACGTGCTGCCGGAGACCGCCGCTCGACCAGAACTCGACCGAACCGTGCTTCGAGATCACGCCCTCGACCTGCCGGTTCTCGCGGTTGGACTGCGCCTGGTGGGCGAGGATCATCTCGGTGATCTCCTTGGCGTCGAGGTCGGCGTCGAGATGGTGATCGACGCCCGGCGAGGCGACGACGGAGAGCAGGGGTCCGAGGAGCGCGAGCGAGAGCAGGAGCACGCTGGTCTGCGTGAGGCGGTCGATGGTCATGATCTTCTCCGTTGGATGGGGGTGTCTGGTGCCTTCGATGGGAATCATCGGGACGGGCGATCTTCCTCCACCGCGGAAACACCGTCAACCGCGGGATGGAACCCGTCGCCGGTTAAGATCGAGTTCGATGGTCTTCGAACGATCCTTCATCGGGAGCTCCTCATGACGTGTTGGCGATCAGGACGGCGGCTGGACGCCGTGGTGGTTCGAATGCTGGCTTCGCTCGCGATGTGCGCGAGCCCGACGGCGGTCGCGGGCGGTGGCGACGGCGGGGATGGAGCGAGCGGCACGCCCGAAGACCGTTCCGCGCCACCGGAGGTCGAGACGGCCTTTCGCGGCCTGCACGGATACATCGGCAGTCATGCCGGGGCCAGTCCGGAGACGCACCGGTACGGCGCGGGGTTCCACGCGTCGGTCTGGTCGTTGATCGACCGACCGATCCGGAACTTCCAGATCGGTCTGCCGTCGACCTGGATCACGCCCGACAACAGCGACAATCGAACCGAACCGCTCTGCCCGCCGGGCACCATCGCGCGCGACAACTGGCCGGAGCGCGGTCCCACCTACGGAAGCGTCTTCCAGACCATGGAGGGCGGACTCGGCTACTGGGCGGGGAACCGGTTCCACTACGGTCCGCCCAAGTTCAGCCTGAACGCGACGCCCAACTGCTACAGCACGGAGGTCGCCTCCCCCGGTTGGCCCTTCTTCCACAGCAGCGAACCGTTGCCGGACGACATGCTGGGCATCGCCCAGGTGAGCAACCGCCTCCTGATCCCGCCCGACGGACTGACCTTCGAGGGGAATCCGATGGGCGAGCTGCTCGGGTACGCGTGGATGGCGCTGCCGCTGACCGAACCACGGGACGATCCGCAGCCGACCGGTGACCAGAGCTGGACGATCTTCCTCGACGCCGCGAACTTCAAGGGGCCGCTCGCCTACTACCTGCCCGAATGCTGGAGTCGCATCTCCCGCGACTTCCCGTTCGACCACGGCCGCTGCCTCGATGCCCGTCCCGCCTCCGGCGGCACGGCCGGGTCAATGGAGATCAACACCGTGCCGGAATTCCGGGTGACGACCGAGGACGGCGAGACGTACGCGAAGATCCCCCAGCTGCAGTTCCCGGTCGACGAGGCGGGACGCACCGTCCTCGTCCGCGACGTGACCATGTATTCGAAGGCGGCGTTGTACGACGACGTCCTGCGCTGGCGGAAGGGCGGATCCGCACCCAGCGGGGCGTTCAAGACGGAAGGTGCGATGAAGCCCGACGTCGGGACCCGTCCGGTGACCTACCGGCAGGACGAGAAGAGGATCACCGGGGTCAATCGGCTGGCGACGCCGACGGTGTTTCCCGGCAACGTGTTCGGATTGCAGTGGAACGATCCGACCGTGGTGACGGACGGGGTGGCTCGCTTCCCGACCTACTTCCGCGACGAGGGCGAGACGCGGGCCCGCATCACCGAGGCCGACCTCCCGACGGACATCGGCCTGGTCGAGCGGGTGTTCCCGGGACCGCGACCGAAGCCGGAACCGTATTCCGCGGAACCGCTGAAGGGATCGTGGGCGTCGCCCGGGCCGAAGGCGGGGCCGTTCGAGACGGTGCTCGCCGACGGATCGACGGTCCGCTACCACTGGTACCGGTTCATCGATCAGCCGTGCTTCCAGCAGTTCGACTGGACGCCGACCCAGCGGAACGCGCTGCAGCGGATGATCGTGAAGATGCACCGGCACTGGAGGATCGACGACCAGTACCTTCCGGAACGAACCGGTGGGGAACTCGCGAGCTTCGACCCGGCGCTCTTCGTGACGCCGCCGAAGGGCATGGAGCTGGGCCACGTGCCGATCGTGACCTGGCAGGGCATGAAGTGAGGTCGAGACGAACCCCGTCCGGCGTCCGGCCGGATCTTCGGAGTGCTTCGATTCATGGTCGAGCTACCGACCGCGTTTGGGTCGCGGTAGCGGATCTTCTCGAGCTGGCTGGCCGAACCGGTCGAGTCGCGTCGGCGTGATCCGATTCGATTCAGGACCACGTGGCCGCTCGCGGGCATTCGCACGGTCCGACGTGTGCCGCCGGCTTCGTACAACGCATTCACGAAGTCCGTGGAAAACTCGCAGGTGTTTCGGTGGACGA
>NYWD01000076.1 GCA_002684855.1 Planctomycetaceae bacterium
GAAGCGCGGCATCGGCAGCCAACATCAACGAACGACGGCGGTTACGAGAGCTGCGGGAGTCCGCTGCGGCAGGATGAGGGGGGGTTTCGACGCCGGCGCCGCGAAGCAGAAGCGCGGGCACATCATAGGGATGTCCGCCCTGAGGTCACGCGGAATCTACGCCGCGAGAGCGCCGAACGCGCCGGACTCGACGACCCCGCCGAGGAGGAGGAGCGCGGAGACGGCCTCCGAGGACGCGGACGCGTGCTTTCCCGCCCTGGTCTCCGTGTCGAACGATGCCGACCCGAACGCGACGAAAATCAACTTGAGCGTCGTGGACTTTCCCGGACTCCTCCGCGTGGTTTCCTGGGTTTTGAACGGCCTCGAGCTCCTCGTGGACAGGGCGGACCTGTCCACGACCGACGGCATGGCGAGCCAGGAGTTCTACGTGACCGACGTCTCGGGGAAGAAGGTCGAGGACACGAGAGGCCTCGCGGACCGCATCGCTCAGTTCGTTCAGCACTGCCTTCCGGACGAGGAGGCGCTCAAGGCGACCAAGTTCAGGGAGGGAAGGGTGGTGATCGACAACGGCGAGAGCGATAACTTCACCGTCATCTCGATCGACAGCGGGGAGAAGGACAACCCCGGGCTCCTCCTCTCCATCGCCTCCACCATCTCCGCTCTGGGCATCACCATTGACAGCGCCAGCATCTGCAACGAGTGCCAGCACTTTTCCGGCGGAAGGTACTTTCGGTTCCTGGTGCACAAGATCGGCGGCGAGAAGCTCGATTACGTCGACGCGTCAGGCGCTCTCTTCACTTTGAACCTCGTCATGGAGAGCAACTCCGACAGATCCATTCCCATCCACGCCTCAAGGCTTCACTGAGGGAAAGAAATGGGAGAGCTCCCCCATCAGCCGCGGGCGCTAGCGCTGCAGCGGTGGCGGTGGCGGTCGTGCCTCCTCCCTTCTTGTTTGTAATTCATCGTTCTTGTGCTTTCTTGTAGCAATAGTGGGTTTTAGGTCCCTCAAACATTACCCTCAACCGTTACAAGGCGTCGACCCCGTCTTTCTTTAGGCGCGAAAATTTGCGATCACTGGTCGATATCTAGAGCTCGAGAGGATGGCCTGGCTCGAGGTCGACAGCGCGGTGGAGAAGCCCGAGGAGGTGGTGGCCCTCTTCCACCTGTCGAGGGACTTCGGAGCGAAGAACCTACCGCTCCAGGGCATAAAATGCCTGGAGGCTGTCGTGGGCGGCAACTTCCTGCCGCAGATCGAGGCGGAGGCCCGGGCGAACCTCGCTGCGATGCTGATGAAGTACACGAACAACCTTAGGGAGGCGAAGGCGCACTTAGAGCACGCTCTTCGGACGGTGGAAAACCTTCCCGTCGCCCTGTCCTTCGTGTGCAAGGTCATCTCCCTCCTCGGCACGTGCCTGGGTCAGCTCAATTCGGGGGTCCAGCAGAAGCAGGTCTTGCTGAAGGGCTTGAATCTCGTGCGGCAGGATCGCCTGCAGTTCGAGGGCGCGACGGAGAGGGAAAAGATCAGGTGGTACGTCGGGTTTCATGCGAGCCTGGTCCAGGTCCTGGTCTCCGAGGGCGACAAGGTCTCCGCCCTCGCAACCGCACAGAGTGCGCGGAAGGAGCTTGCGGAGAGGGCCGGACTTGCGGTGAGGCTTCAGATAAACTTGACCGTCCTGCAGCTCCTTCTCCTCTCGCAAGACTACGAGGGAGCCCGCGAGTGCATCGACGTTTGCACGAGCTTGGGGGAGAGGTGCACCGCGAAAGAGTCTGTAGAATTGGGGTCTTACTTGTGCCTGCTGCGCGCCTTGTACGAGCTCAGAATCGGGAACGTGGGTGACCTTCAAGATTCCTTGGCTCAGGCAAAGAAGCTGGTTCTCAAGATGAAGTCGGGAGAGGTCGAGGCCAAGCTCTTGCCTCCGGACTTTCTGCACTCACTTCTCTTGCTCCTTGAGTCTGTTTGCCTCAGAATGTCTGGACACTACAGCGAAGAGAGGGACGTGTCCGAGGAGGCACGCAAGAAAATCGAGAACGAATGGATTCTCGTCAACTCGAGCCACACCAACGAGACCTTCAAGTCGACGTACATTCTCCTCAAGTACCTCGTGCTGGAATCCCAGATCATCTCTGCCTTGACTCAGTGCAAGATTCAGGAGGTGGCCTCACTGATCACCACAGCCATCGAGCTCATTGACGCGCATCCTCAGACCCTGGGTGGTGTGGAGTCGTCTGTCCACCTGATGATTGGATCGGTCAACATGCTCTGCGGCGATTTCGGCCACGCCGAGGCTCACCTGAAGCTTGCGCTGGCATCCTCCCAGGACCAGTACCAGGCCAGCCTCGCCAAGCTCCAGCTGTGCTTTTGCAATCTTGAGAACGAGGCCATCACGAGCGCCGAGGCTGAGGAATGCTTCCAGAGGTTTTCAGTGTCCTTTGAGAAGAGAGACCGAGCGTATCCCGCCCATCTCTTGTGCCAAGTTGCTCTGGCTCTGATGCGCAGCGACATTGGGGGTGCCAAAACCATGGTGAGAGAGGCCCTGCAAAGCGCGCACGCTAAGGGAGATCACCAGGTGATTGTCCTGTGCCTGGTTGAGTTTGGCAAGATCCTAGCCTTGGAGGGGGACACCACGCAAACCAAGGAGTCCATCGATGCAGCCAAGAGCCTTGCTGCGAACTTGAGCCACCTCCCCTCACTCATCCAGGCCCTAGCCTTCTCGGACCAGATTCTCAAGAAGGAGACTATTCTCTCTCCCATTCTCTACAAGTGGAGCAAGAAGGTCATGAACGCCCGAGTGGAAGAGAAGATACAAAACTGGCGTACACAAGCCGTCCACTAAAGTGCGTGTGCTTGTGTGCATGAGTCTGTAAGCCTATAATCTGTACAACAAACAACAAAAGTTTTAGTTCTCAAAGCCTTGACGAGACCCCATCATTGTCAGCTGCGCCTACATTTGCTCTGCAATACTTGTCCATCCACGCTTCCATCTCGTGAAGACAGTGAAGGACTGATTCCTTTGCCCTGTACCCATGGCTCTCGTGAGGCAGGAGAACCAGCTTGCTTGGGATACCGTGGCCCTTGAGAGCGGAGAAGAACCTCTCAGACTGGATCTTCGATGTTCCCGTGTTGTTATCCTCGTCGCCGTGAATGAGAAGTATGGGTTTGTTGATCTTGTCGGCAAACAAGTAGGGAGACATACGAATGTAGGTGTCTTGCGCCTTCCAGATGGTCCTCTCCTCGCTCTGGAATCCAAAAGGCGTCAGGGTTCGATTGTAGGCTCCGCTTCTAGCAATGCCGCACGAGAAGAGGTCGGGTGCGTGCGCCAGAAGGTTTGCGGTCATGAAGGCCCCGTAAGAGTGGCCCCCCACAGCAATGGCTCCCCGCTCAGCAATTCCCAGCTTGACCACCTCATCCACGGCGGCCTCCGCGGAGGACACCAGCTGCTCAATGAAGGTATCGTTGGGCTCCTCCTCGCCCTCTCCTACAATTGGAAAGGTGGGTCCATCCAGAATGGCGTAGTTCTGCGCAAGGAAGAGCAAGGGAGAGGTTCCACCGATGCTAGAGAAAGTGAAGGAGGACTTTCTGATCTGCCCTGCGGCCTGCTTGGACTTGAACTCCCTCGGATAGGCCCACAGGAGGCAAGGAATGGGGCCGTCTCTCTCGGCATCATAACCTGGTGGGGTGTAGAGCGTGGCATTCAAGTCCGTCCCATCTTTTCTCTTGTACTTGAGCACCTTCTTCTGCAAGCCCTTGAGCTCCGGGTGGGGGTGAGGGAAGTTGGTCAGCAGCTTCTCCTCTGGCTCACCATCAAAGCCATTCGGCCAGGAAATGGTCGAGTACTGGGAAGGATCCTGAGGATTCTCCCGAGAAAGGAGGAAGGAGAGGTTATCGAAGCTGACGTCCGCGCCATTTCCGTCACACATCAAGCTACCTATGCTCTCGTAGTTCGGGTCCTTGCTCTCCCAAAGCCGCTTGGTTGTCTTTGTTTCCAAGTCAAACAAGTCCAAGAAGGGGTGGTTTCCCTTTGGACTACACCCCTCACCCTCTAGGAGGATGTACCTGTCGTTCTCAAAGGTTGCCAGAACAGAAGTCCGCTGCTTGGTTCTGCGGCTGACTGGGCTCCCTGGATCAGAGTAAGCGTCTTCATAGTTCCTATCGAAGAGAATCTCCTTCCCCTTCTCCGGAGCGCCAGGACTGAACTGGTACCACACCAGCCTTCTTGTTTTCCACCAGGACGACCATGCAAAGGCGAGATTGTCATTGCACCAGAGGATGCCGCTGAATCTCAGATCCGTTTCGAAGAAAGCTTCAGGGTTCTCTCCGGCCGCAAAGGCCGCGGCATCGACCCGATAGACGGTATCCCTCGCCTCGTTTGGGCTCACCTCGACCTTGGGATCGCCCCCATCGTTTGCCACCGTGTAGATCAGCTCCGAGGGCTTGTCATCACGCCACTCGATGCTGCGTGGTCCCTTCCTGCACGAATTGAAGTCAATGGGGATATCCTCGGCCAGTGGGAGGTAAGCAATTTCCCTCAGCTTCTCTCCCTCGGCGTTCCAGAGCTCAACCCTCTTCGGGAACCTTCCGCAGGGCACAGCGTAGGAGAAGGGCTTCTCAATGTAGGAAACAATTAGGTACTTCTGGTCGGGGCTCTTGCTGAATCGCGTGTAAATCCTATTTGGCTCCCCAAAGGACTCGACCTCACCAGTGGAGATGTTCACCTTGACGAGGTCGGAGGCCGTGTAGTACTCGAAGGATGCGCAGTCATACTCATCCCTCAAGAGGTCAGGGTAGGTTCGCGACTGCTTTGAGGTCGTGGACTCGTGGAGCTGGACAATGGGAGCTGTGGGAACCTCGGACTTGCTTGGTGGTCTGGGAGCCATGCCCTCCGGCATGACGGCCGCGACGATGTCGCTGGACCCCAGCCAGGAGTAGGAGACGAAAACGGCGGACATAAAGTGCTTTGGGGTCTCGAGGATCTGCCTGGCTTCTCCGGTTTCTGTGCTGGCCACCCACAAGGAGCAGGGCTCGTCCCTCCTCGCGAACTGTGTCGAGCGGAGGAAGAAAGCGAGGTGCTTCCCGTCGGGAGACCAGGTGGCGTAGTTAATCGCGGAGATCTCGTCAGGAAGCCCGGTGATCGGCATGTCCTTTCCCTCCTCGGGCGGCAGAAGCCCGGCCTCGAGCGGTACGATCGACATCCCGGTGTACGACGACATCTTGCTCGCGGTCCTTCGCTGCGGATCTATTCTGGCCCCTGCCAGCTTGACCTCCTCGCGCACGAACTCCGAGATGGGCGGGTTCGAGGGCGGCCTCTGAAGCAGCAGCACCTTCGTCTTGCACGGACTGAAGGAGAACACGGGCTGGGGGGTCGCGGTGACGATCTTCTTTATGGTGTCGCTGGGCTCGTAGTACCCGCTCGCGCCGTTCCCCCCCCCGGCCTGGGAGGCTATCTGCCTCAGACCGGACGTGAAACGGCCGCTCTCGACGGCCGCGAAGGATAGTGACGTCATCAGCGACGAGGCGCCACCACGCCTGGTCCCCATCGCGCCCTCGCACCTGACGGCAGACGACAAGGCTCTCCGCTTCAACGCGGTCGGGAGTCTCGGGACGCAAAGCTGGAGTCTGAATCGCCGAGCCGAGCCCCTCGCCCTCGCCCTGCGCACAATTGCGTCCCCCCTCCTGCTTTCCATCAAGCTTCTTAATCCGCCTCTCATCTTCGCCATGCCTCGAGACGATCGAAACGATCGA
>NYWD01000077.1 GCA_002684855.1 Planctomycetaceae bacterium
GTGAAGTCGTCACCGATCTCTGTGGTGCCGGTGAGTGTGTCAATACACCAGGTGGCTACGAGTGCGAATGTGAACCTGGATATAGTCTGAATCAAAATAATGTTTGCGAAGATGAAAATGAATGTCTCAAAAATGTCTGTCTCGGCGGTGGTACTTGTAAAAACACTGTTGGTTCATTTGAATGTGAATGTCCTGATGGAACACATTTGAAAGACGATGGCAGAACATGTACTGATGACAACGAATGTGACTTGATGGAAAACCCTTGTATCAACGGACGTTGTGTTAACTTGATCAAAGACTGGCAGTGTCAGTGCAACCCTGGTTATGTTCTCAATCCTGATAAGAAGTCTTGTGCCAACGAAAACGAGTGTCTCGATAACAATGGCTATTGCGCTGACATTTGTACCGATACTGAAGGATCATTCATCTGTTCTTGTACTGCTGGTTACATTCTCTCACCAAACGGATTTGATTGCATTGACATTGATGAGTGCGTCGAAGAGCCTGCCATTTGTGGTGGTGGCAGATGTATCAACAGAGAAGGCTCTTACACATGTGACTGTCTTCCTGGTTATGAACCTGCTGAAAACGGACATCTTTGCATCAATGTTGACGAATGCGCCAACAATCCTGACATTTGTGTCCACGGAAACTGTATCGATACTGAAGGTTCTTTCTCTTGTGAATGCTACGAAGGTTATTGCATCTCATTGGATACTATGCTCTGTCACGATGAAAATGAATGTGAAATCGGTGCCCACATCTGTGACGCCAACGCCGAGTGCCTTAACTTGGACGGTACATACACTTGCCAATGTTCTGTCGGTTTTGATGGCAACGGAGAAGAGTGCAATGACATTGATGAATGTACTGATGATCAACACGGCTGTGCATATGACGCTGAATGCATCAACACATATGGTTCATACCGATGCCAATGTAATCCTGGATATTATGGTGATGGTTTCAATTGTACAGATATTCTCGATTGTGAAAACGATGAAAATATTTGTGGTCCACATGGTACATGCCAAAACACTCCTGGCGATTATCAATGCGAATGCGAAGAAGGATACACTACCACAGCCGACTTGAAGGACTGTATCGACATTGATGAATGTAGAGGCGATGTTTCTGTTTGTGAAAATGGTAACTGTGTCAACATGGGCGGTACTTTTGCATGTGAATGTCATCCAGGATTCGAACTCTCGCCAGACGGTCAACAATGTGTTGATATTAACGAATGCGCCCAAGAAGAAGACTCTGATGTTGGTTTCGATTACATGTGTCTCGGTGGAAAATGCATCAATAGAATTGGTTCATATGTCTGCGAATGTCCTCAAGGATTCACCCTATCAGAAAATGGAAAGGGTTGTATCGATACCCGAACAGGTGACTGCTACGCAGATACTGAAGTAGACGAAAATGGTAACGAATATTGTACATCCATCATTGGTACATCTGTCCTTCGCGCCGCTTGCTGTTGTTCCTCCGTCGGAAACAGCTGGGGTAATCCTTGCGAAAAATGCCCAGCAGAGGGCAGTGATGAGCTACATAGTCTGTGCCCAAGTGGAATTGGTTTCATGCCAGATGTTCTTACTGTTGTTATGGAAGACATTGATGAATGTACCGAACTCCCAGGTGCTTGTCAAGGAGGCAATTGCATTAACAGCTTTGGTTCTTACGAATGTACCTGTCCATCTGGATATGAACTAGATGACTCAAACATGATCTGTCACGATGTCAATGAATGCGCTGATGAAGTTAATCCTTGTGCACCTGGAAAATGTATCAATAAAGTTGGCACCTACACATGCGAATGTTCCGATGGATACATTCCAAAGAACCAGGGCCGAGAATGTCAAGACAACCGTCTCGGTGTTTGTTACAAAGAATACAAAGAGAATCCATTCACTGGAGAAGGTCAATGCTCTGGACAACTGCTCTTCCAAGCAACAAGATTGTCTTGCTGCTGTAACGGTAACATTGGTAAAGCTTGGGAGGACTGTGAAAAATGCCCAACTGGTGCAGAAAAAGAAGCTTACTGCAAAGACACTGGCGATCCCTGTGCTACCATCGACGGTCTTTGTGAAGGCGGTGTATGTATCACTACCCCTGGTCATAACTTCCAATGCGAATGTCCATTTGGTCTTCAATACGATGCTGGTTTGTTCGTTTGTAATGATATTGACGAATGTGCAGATAGAAGTACTGACTGTCCACCCAACAGTATGTGCGTTAACACTTACGGCTCATATGACTGTGTCTGCGTTGATGGTTTCACCGACCGAAATGGTGAATGCGTTAACATCGATGAGTGTAACGAAGTCTTGGGCACATGTAGAAATGGAGAATGTAGAGATACTTTGGGATCATATGTCTGCGACTGTAACGAAGGTTATGAACCATCTGACGACGGAAAAGAATGTCTTGACAAGGATGAATGCTCATATGTCTTCCAATGTGGACAAGACGATGCTGTTTCTAGATGTGTCAACATTGAAGGTTCCTACAGGTGTATCTGTAACAATGGTTTCAAACTGAATGCTCAAAGAAAATGCGAAAACATCAATGAATGTGAAATCGCTGGTAACAGTGTCTGCAGAAATGGTGACTGCGAAGATCAACGAGGCTCATTCCAATGTCACTGTCACGAAGGTTTCACTCTTTCTGATGACAAGAGAAACTGCATCGACATTGATGAATGTGAATATGAACCATGTGGTAATGGCGAATGTATTAACACCAATGGCGGTTACATTTGTGAATGTGACGCTGGTTATGAATTCGATGACGGTACCTGTGTTGATATCAACGAATGCGGTGAAATGCATGACGTTTGCAAAAATGGTTTCTGTGATAACGAGCCAGAAGGTTCATTTACATGTACATGTCCACACGGTTATGAACGCACTCTTGACGGAACTGATTGTGTCGACACTCGTGAAGGTGCTTGCTACATCGATTCCGACACATGTTCCACCCAAAATCCACTCTCAATGCCCATTACAAAATCACATTGCTGCTGTCAATGTAATGAAGAATCCAGCTGGTTGTTCGATGGAACATGTAACACGTGTCCAATGGAGGGCACTGAAGAGTTTGCGAAATTGTGTCCAAAGGGATGTGGTCACACACAGACTCCGGACGGACATCCACGTGACATTGATGAATGTGCTCTTATTGAAGATTGTTGCATCAACGGAAAATGCTTGAATACTGATGGTTCTTATATTTGTGAATGTCCACAAGGATATCACTTGGATTCTGATGGACACACATGCATTGACATGAACGAATGTGCAAGCATTAAAAATCCATGTGGCAGAGGAACATGTTCCAACAATGAGGGTGGCTACAAATGCGACTGCGAAGAGGGACTCACCATGAAAGATGGAAAATGCATTGATATTGATGAATGTGCAAATGGACAACACAACTGTACATACAGATGCGTCAATCAGTTACCCGAAAATGGAAAATTCTCTTGTACTTGTCCAAAGGGATACCAACTCAGAGCAGACAAACGATCTTGTGAAGATGTCAATGAATGTCTCAGTCCATTATTGAATACATGTGCAAAGAAGGGAATGGAATGTAAGAATGTGATTGGCTATCATCAATGTCACTGCGGAAAGGGCAAGACTCGAGATCCTCGTACTGATACATGCATTGATGTGAACGAGTGTGATGAAGAAAATACATGTAAAAATGGCCGATGTCAGAATACCGATGGTGGATTCTGGTGTAAATGTGATGCCGGTTTCAATCCTAACGAAGATATGACCGAATGTATTGATGTCCGAAAACATGTTTGTTACACAACAATCAAGTCTGGTATGTGTCTCCAAACTCAGCTCACCTCGTCCGCCGAGCCCGTTAGCTTCGATCAATGTTGCTGTTCTGGTCATGGTGCTGGTTGGGGCAACGGCAGACGTGCCAAATACAATGCCGTCGACTGCAAACACTGTCCAGATCCAGATTCCGACGAATTCAAAGAACTCTGCCCAGCTGGTAAAGGATACGATAAATATGGCAATGTCATTGATGACTGTGCTGTCCTTCCAAATGCTTGTGAGAATGGTGAATGCAAGAACAATATGCCAGGATTCACATGTATTTGCAATGAAGGTTACACCATTGATGAAACTGGAACTAAGTGCATTGACATTGATGAGTGCGAAAAGAATCCATGTGTCGCCCCATCCGAATGCAGAAACACTGATGGCGGTTATGAATGCGAATGTCCACCTGGTTTCATCAAAGAAAATGGCATTTGTATGGATGTCGACGAATGCCAGACTAAAGAGAACAAATGCCAATATCTTTGCGTTAATACCATTGGTTCCCACACTTGTGAATGTCCAAAAGGATTCGTCAAACATCGAAATACTTGTGTCGACCGTGATGAGTGCGCTGAATCGTTCAATATTTGTGGCCCTCGAGGTATATGTGTCAACGATGCTGGTTCATTCCACTGTGAATGTAAACGCGGTTACCGTTTGAATGATGAAGGCACCGGTTGCGAAGATGTCGACGAATGTGGACTTGGACGTTGTGGTATTGGCGCTTGCAGAAATCACGTTGGCGGTTATCGATGCGGTGGCGGTTGTCCAATGGGCTTCAACGGATTCCGCGGACGTTGCATGGACATCAACGAATGTGCCCGTAACCCATGTTCACCTGGCAAACAGTGTATGAACTCTCCTGGTGGCTATAACTGTGCCTGCGCTGGTGGATATCAAGAAGGTGGAGATGGACAGTGTAATGATATCAACGAATGTTCGATCAATGGAGGTACATGTTCCAACGGATGCCAGAACTTCAATGGCGGATTCTCTTGTGGATGCCAAAATGGATCATTCAAAGTTGGAAACAGTCACTGTGTGAGTGCGCAGAATGGATTCCAGCAATTCGTCCCACTTCGATATTCACCTGGATATAATCAGGGATGGAATTCTGGTCCAATCAACCGTCCACCACAACAAAAACCAGCAGGAAATGGACGTCCATATCAAGCCAAATGTTACGGATGCAGAAAAGATCAAAGATCACGCCGCCAAAGTATGCATCGAAGCCGTGGTAGACGTGATGCTGAATTTGGAAACTACACAATGGTTGATATTGATGGTAATGATCCAAATGACGAAATCGACGAAAATCTTCCACTTGAGATTATTCTTCGTCATGGCGAAATCGAGCGTGGCCAAACGATTTTGGATTTATTCCCAGCTCGATCACCCCTCAAGGACAATATCAAATACCATATTACAAATGGAAATTCAAAGGGATTCTTCAGGATACATCAAAAAGAAGGTCATGCAAAACTTCATTTCGATAAACGAAAGCATGCTGATCTTGAACTTGGAATGGAATTTTTCATTCAAGTCAAGGGAATTTCAATGCTTGACGAAGAAGTTATTGATATTTTAACTGAAAGTGTACCGACAATGAAGAAAGACCTGAAAGAACCATTGAAACATCTTCAAGTTCGCGTTGAAATCCTTTAACTTCCGGTATCGGAAGTACCGGAAGTCAAACCGGAAATGACTTCCGGTTGACATCATTACCGGAACCGAGTCTGACTGTAACAAAAACCGAATCACGAAGTTCAAAAAGTGAGGATTACCCTCAGCCAAGATTTAGTTTACCATTATCTATTAGACCAAAAATATTTTATGGTCCCTCAAAAAAACTTTCAAATCTTCCAAAATTTTCGACTCGGCCTGATATCTCTTTTAAATATCCTGCCATTTTAAGGGTGGTATCCCTACCACTAGGGGGTATCAGGCTAATTTGAAAAGCCCTGTAAAATATTCTGTTGTAGACGATCTCCAAACATAACTGTTTACAAATTCTGTTTACAAAACAACAAATATGTTGTATCATAACATGTTGATGAATTGGTTGATATTGCCCATTTCTTACTTGTCAATTCATGTTCAATAGAACAATACACTTCCTAAACAATACCTAAATATAGATTTTAAATTTTAAATA
>NYWD01000078.1 GCA_002684855.1 Planctomycetaceae bacterium
ACGGTGCTCCGCATCGTGACGCCGCCCGGGTCGCGGACGACGCGTTCCACCACCACGTCGTCCTCGAGCACGAGGCGGTACCACGCATCGGAATCGATCTCGCCCGGCGCAGATCGCGGGGCGACCGCCTCCGCGGTCGCGACCGACGGCGTCCCCGGCGCGCGGGTCGACCAACGGTCGGCCGCCGAAGCGACCTGCGGCGGCCGATCGGCGATGGTGCCGGCCGCGGGCGATGCCGTCGCCGATGCGGCAGGCGCCGGCACGGGCGAACGAGACGCCATCGGGCCCGACCCATCGGCCGCGGGACGGATGAGGATCGGGGCGGTGGCCCGTTCGACCGTGAGACGCGAGATCCGGGTTCCATCGGGCTCGAAGAAGATCCGAAGATCCTCTCCAGCGAACGTCGCCTCCGACGTCGTCACGCGAACGGATCGAGGACTGTGGATCTCGCCGCCGGCCGCGTCGTAGGACGCGGACTCGGCCTCGATCGTCACCGCCGGCATGCGGCTTTCGAGCGGTTTCGGCTCGCCATCCACCGGCGGCTCGTAGATCCGGATCTCGACGTCCCCCTCGAGTCGCCCGGACTCGATGGCCTGGTTCGGGACCCGCATGGTGCCGGCGAGCGCCCGCATCTCGACGATGCGACCGTTTCGAGGATGAAGCCGGGCCCACGGCCGCTCCATGTCGACCCACGCATCGGGCAGTGGATCGATTCGCACCGCCCCGTATTCCTGCGAAAGCGAACCGTCCTTCCCCGCGACCTGGACCGACGCACCATCCCGGAGGGAGGCCATCACGTCGCGATCGAGATCCGCGGCCGGACGGGCGAATTCATCCTCGGTCGGGGTGGACGGAACCACGATGCGATCGAGATCGACCGTCCGCTTCAGGGTCGAGCTCTCCGGTCGCCGATCGAGGCGCCACACGACGACGACGATGAGAACCGCGACCAGCACGCCGAAGCCGACCAGCACCAGTGGGCGTCGATCGACGATGCCTCGACGGAGGAGCGGCGTCCATGCTCGCCCGTTGACCGGGCTCGCGACGGGCCTGACGTGTTTCATGGTCTCGTTCCGCATGACCGCCTCCTTGCGCATCAGACGGGGCCTTCAACCCCGCTCGCGGTAGTGATCGACCGAAGGTCCCCACTCGCCCTTGGCCTTCAAGAGCAGTTCCACGACCTCCCGGACGGCCCCGCGGCCTCCGGTCGCCGTGGTCACGTGGCACGCCGCCTCGACGATCTCGGCCGCGGCGTCGGCCACCGCCACAGGGTAGCCGCACCGTTCCAGGATCGGCAGGTCGGGGAGATCGTCTCCGACCATGGCCGCTTCGACCGCCTCGACGCCGAGCGCCTCCAGTAGGGCATCGAAGGCCTCGCCCTTCCGGTCGACCCCTTCGAGGAGATGTTCGATTCCCAGTTCATCCGCCCGATGGCGGAGCGCCGGGCCGCGGCGGCCCGTGATGATGGCGATCATCCCGCCGTGTCGCTGCCACATCCGGATCGCGGTCCCGTCCCGGACGAAGAATCGCTTCGTCTCCACGCCGGCGTCGTCGATCAGGACGGAGCCGTCGGTGAGAACGCCGTCGACGTCGAGACACAGAAGGCGGACCTTGGCGGGGTCGAAACGGGGCATGCGCACATGCTACCCGTCCGCGGCCGGGGACCGGGCCGGCGGCCAACCCCGAAATCGCTCGGATTCAGGCCGAGACGCGAAGCGACGACGACGGCTCGGTGCCCCCGCAGTGCTCGGCGACCGCCCGGAGTCGTTCCGCGACGACCGCGAGATCGCCGGGCCGGCGATCGGGGGCCGCTTCGAGACAGGCGTGGATGAGTTCATCCGCCCCCGATGGAAGATCACGGCGAATCCGGCGAAGCGGAGGTGCCGGCGTCGCATCCTCGACCATCTCCCCGGACGCGTAGCGACCGGTCAGGTATCGATAGATCGTCGCGCCGAGCAGGAAGGCGTCGGTCCGTTCGTCGATCGCGCCGAGTGCGACCTGCTCCGGGGCGAGAAAACCTGGAGTCCCCTGGATCCGAGACTTCCGCTCGCCGAGTCGACAGGCCTGGCCGAGATCGATGATCGTCCCGCGGCCGTCGGTGCCGACCAGGATGTTCCCGGGCTTGAGATCGGCGTGGGCGAAGCCCAGCTCGTGGAGGTGGCGAAGTCCCTCGGCGACCGTCGCGAAACACTCGAACAGTCCGCGGAGGTCTTCGAAGCGGGCGGAGTCGAGCGGGACGCCGTCCACGAAGTCGAGGATGAGGGCGAGTTCCGAGGTTCGGACGATCTCGCGGTACCGAAGCAGACGCCGGGCGGACCTCACCGCCGGATGGTCGACCTTGGACCCGACCTCGAACTCCCGTTCCACCTGGGCGAGAAAGCGTCGATCGCGGGCCCCTCGCGAGGTCACGTGCTTCAACGCGTGGAGCCTCCGGCTCCTCGGGTCGGAGACCACGTAGAGCCGGCTCGCGGCGCCTTCGCCGATCGGCTCGATGACCCGGTAACCGTGGATCTCCCGGGGGGTCGTGGGTTGGCTGCTGACCATCGCTGGCTCCGTTGTCGATGAACGCCTGCATTCGACGTCTGCGGGGATTCGGTTTCCGTTCAAGGCCTCGAAACCGATGATTTTCGGGCTGATTCGATTGCCGGGCGAGCGTCGACCGGACTGCCTCTCGTCAGGCCACCGGCGTCGGCCGAGGACCGGAACTCCGTAGTGCCGCACGCGGGCTTCGTGACGTGCGATCGGGCGAAAACGATCTTCGAACCCTGCAGGCCGGGATGCGTCCGTCCCGGAGCACGGGCAAGGTCGGATCGACCTCTTCCTGTGAATTCGCGGCCGTGGATTTCACGGCCGGAGATCGACGCTCAAGCCGCCCGGCGTCGGCTCGGGATCCCCTCGAGATCATCGACTCGACGGATCTCCCCGATCCGGTGCACCACCTCGGACATGCGGATCGGACGACGCGTCGGATCCGGCTGCAGGCACTGTTCGATCAGGCGGACGAGGCCGACCGAGTCCGTATGACGATCGATTTCGCTGACCCATCCGGCATGGAGATCGATCCAGTCGGCGGCACAGAGTTCTCGAGCGTGCTCCATCGGAAGCCGTTTCCGCAGGATGATCGCCGCCATCGTGGCCGCGAATCCGAAGACGTCGGATCGCGCGGTCAGGATGCCGCCGAGAAACTGCTCCGGACTCGAATACCCGGGATTGCCCGAACCGACCTCGGAAGTCACGCCTTCCTCGGCGGCATCGGCGAACCCGATGAGGACGGGAAAGTCCTGGTGATCGACGATCACGTGTCGCGGTCGGATGGAGCCGTGGACGAGTCCCCGCTCATGGACGTGCGCCACGGCATGGCCGAGCTGCTCCATCACCCCGAGGATCGAAGTCCCGTTCGTCGGCGACCACTGATCGAGCGTCGGTCCGTCCACGTATTGCTGGAAGAGACCGATCTCCCGCAGCCTGAACCGCGAACGGACCCGCTGCAGCCGATGCACCCGGCGAACGCCGGCGTGATCCAACCGACGAACGATCTCGTGCTCTTCGATGACCCGGTCGAGGCGATCATCCCCCTCGTCCGGACCCCGCATCGCGTGCTTCAAGGCTCGGAG
Source organism: Planctomycetaceae bacterium (assembly GCA_002684855.1). Classification (GTDB taxonomy): domain Bacteria; phylum Planctomycetota; class Phycisphaerae; order Phycisphaerales; family SM1A02; genus UBA12014. The sequence goes on from NYWD01000078.1 coordinate 3,615, forward strand.
CGAGCCGTCCACCGGATCGGACACGAGATGCGTGCTCGAGGCCTCACCGCCGCCCAGCAGTGCGAGCATCCGATGCCCCATCAGCTGGCCGCGGCTCGACGTCGACGATGCTTCGGACTCGCGATTGGTTTTCCCGTTCAGGATGCCCAAGATCAATTCCTCCCCGCCGCGGACCCCACGCCCACGGCCATCCCTTCGTTGGAACAATCCAAAACAGGCAGGGAGAAGGCAAGAAAACAGGGTTTCGAGGTCGGGAAGAAGGTCCGGTGGTGCCGGTTGCACCGGTCAGCCGGAGGCGGCCTGGGCCAGAAGCACCACGGCGACGTCGTAGACCGCATGCGTCGCCGCGACGATCCCGAAGCCTCGCAGCAGATAGACGACCGAGAAGTAGATCCCGCTTCCGAGGTAGAAGAGGGCGAGACCGGGAAGCATCCCGCCCTCCGGTGAATGGATCGGGTGATAGAGCATGAAGGCGAGCGAGGAGATGACGACCGCGAGGAAGACCGTCGTCCGGTGCGAACGACCGAGGCCGTCGACCAGCACCGCGTGGACGATGGCGATCAGGGCCCAGCGGAAGACGAGCTCTTCATAGAGTCCGGCCCCCACCCCCATGGCCACCCGATCGAACAGTCCGTCCGGCGTCGCGTCGAGGACCTGCAGTTCGATCCCGCCACCGACGAGGACCCGGGCGAAGACCAGCAGCGGCAGCACGAGCATCACCGATTCGGCCCACATCAGACCCACCGTGCCCCAGTGGACGGACCAGGATCGCTTCGAAAGGAACTGCCACGCCACGAGCACGATCACCAGCAGCAGGCCGGGAAGCATCGGCCCGAGCCCGGTCACGCCGAAGATCGAGAAGAGGTCGTGGATGTAGCGATGGGCGAGATTCGTGACGGGGATCCCGCCATCCGGCCTTGACGCGAGCAGCAGCCCTGCCTCGTAGATCGCGACGAGCGGAAGCAGGAGCACGAGGATCTCGAGCGGCCGCTGCGACCGCTCCCAGTACGGTCCGGCCCAATGAGAGCCGGCCCGCACCTGTCCCGACGAGTTCGAGGACGAGCGGGCCGGTGGCGCCATGGCAGCGGAACCCCTCTCTCGCGTCAGCCCGAAAGGGTGGGACGCGGGGGGCGAATCGGACCGATCAGGCCGCGGCGGCCTTCAGATCACGAAGTCGTCGCGAAAGACGGCTCTTGCGGCGAGCCGCGGTGTTGCGGTGCATCGCGGGCGTGCAGGCGACCTTGTCCAGCACGGAGCAGACCTTGCGGAACTCCGTCTCGGCACCGTCGACGTCCTTGTGCTGGACGGCGGAGAGGAAGCTCTTGATCTGGTTCTTCACGCGACGCTTGCGCCAGTTGTTGAGGGCGCGACGCTTCGCGCTCTGGCGGACACGCTTCTTGGCTGATTCAGTATTCGGCACGAGGCCTATCTCCTGCGAGGATGCGAACCGGGCATTATCTCCAACCGCCCGCCGGATGCAACCCCGATTCGGGCCAATCAGGGGGAGATTCGCGATTCTCGACCCGCTAGGATCGTCCAGGATGCATGCATCGACCACGAATTTCCTCACGATCGCCGCGTCGGACCGGCATGCGGACACCCGGACGGCCGCACTGGCGGTCGCCGCCACGCTCCGGGAGACCCTCCCGGCCCCGCCACAGGCGGTGCTCGTGATCGCCAGTTTCCACCACGCCGCGGTCGTCCCCGAAGCGGTACGGACGATCCGGGAGTCGCTGGACGGGCCCGCCACGGTCGGGTTCACCGCTCGTTCCCTGATGGAGGGCTCGGAGGAGTTCGACCGAGGCCCCGCCCTCGCCGCGATGGCCGTCGCCGGCCCGGGCATGCGGGCGAGGGCGTTCCGGTTCGATCATCGCGACGGCCCTCCGGAGGCGTGGTCCCGGGATCTGGTTCGAAGTCGCCTTCGGCCGATGTCGCCCCCGAGGGGCGTGATGGTGTTCGGCGATCCGTTCAGCACGGGTTCTACCGCACTTCCCGCCCGCCTCGCCGACGCGGTCCTCCCCGGCGTCCCGGTCTGCGGCGGCCTGCTCAGCGGCGCGAGCCAGGCCGGGGCGAACGTCCTGGTCGCCGATGAGGACGTCTCCAACTCGGGTGCGGTCGGCCTCGTCCTGGAGGGCGACGTCGAAGTCGAATCCGTCGTCTCCCACGGCGTCCGTGGCGTCGGCCCGATGCTGGTCGTGACCGAGGCCGATGCCGGCGGCATCTCCGAACTCTCGGGCCGCCCGGCAGCCACCGTCCTCGACGAGGTCCTCGCGGAACTGCCGGGGCAGGATCGGACCACGCTCGGAAGGACCCCGCTCTTCGGCCTTGCGATCGACGCGACGAAACCCCAGCAGGGACGAGGTGACTTCCTGGTCCGACCCATCGCCGCCGTCGACCGGCGTTCGGGCACCCTCCTGACCACCAACCGCGTGCCCCGGGGCTCGACCCTCCAGTTCCAGGTCCGCGACGCGACCATCGCCGCGCAGGACCTCGACATGTCACTCGACCTCGCGATCCTCGATGATCGTCCGCCCGCCGGCATCCTCCTGGCGGGTTCGGCGGGACGCGGCGCGTCGCTCTTCGGGGCCAGCGGACATGACGCCGGCCGAATCCACGAACGTCTCGGCGGACCACCGCTCCTCGGCTTCGAAGCGGCGGCGGAGATCGCCTCGATCGGCGGTCGACCGAGGATCGCGGGACTCGGGCTCTCCGCGATGCTCCTCCGGGGCCGGCGAAACCGCCTCAACCTTTCCGAGGATTCCCGGTAGAAGCCCGCGGCCATCGACCGGAATTCGGCCCGATAAGGTCGTCCGGTCGATGGAAAGGATGAATTCGGGTCGGGGTTCCGCCCGGAATGGATGGCGTTCGCGGTCGGGACCGCGAAGATGGATCAGACTCACGGCGTCTCCGGACTTCGGATCGACAACGTTGCTCGACCGACCGCTTCCGGCAGGCCCCCTCCAGAAAGCACCGCCCATGGGCATCGGCACCATCCTGGTCGAACGAGGGCTCATCACCGAGCCGCAGCTCGACGACGCGATCGCGGAGCAGAAGCGGACCGGCGAGCGGCTCGACCACGTGCTGGTCCGGCTGGGCTGCGTCGACGCGGACAAGGTGCTGGAAGCCATCGGCAGGCAGTTCGACATGGAGATCGTCGACCTCTCGGAGATCGAGGTCGACGACGAGACGCTGCGCACGCTCCCCTCCCGGCTCGTGTTCAAGCAGCTCTGCGTGCCGATCCGCCGGACCGCGACCACGCTCCACATCGCGACCTGCGATCCCTTCGAACTCAGTGCCTTCGACGAACTTCGCCTGCTCACCGGGTTGGGCGTCGAACTCGTGCTCGCCGACGAACGCGACCTCCGGAAGTTCATCCGGTCCCACTACGGGGTGGCCGGCGACACGCTCGACGCCCTGGCCACCGACGACGAGGACGGCACCGACCTCCTGGCCGACCCGGCGAGCGGGGAACTCGACGCCGACGAAGAGGCGAGCGTCATCAAGCTCGTGAACGATCTCCTGCTCGAGGCGATCCGGGAACGGGCGACCGACATCCACATCGAACCATACGAGGACGAACTCTCGATCCGATACCGGATCGACGGCGTCCTGAGCGAGGCGGGCGTCCCACCGACGGTCAACCGCTTCCGAAACGCCATCGTGAGCCGCCTCAAGATCATGGCCGGCCTCAACATCGCCGAGAAGCGAAAGCCCCAGGATGGACGAATCACCCTGCGCCACAAGGGGCGGGAGTTCGATCTCCGCGTGTCGATCATTCCCATGATCAGCGGCGAGGGCGTCGTGCTCCGCGTCCTCGACAACAGCGTGGCCCGCATGGGCCTCGAGGATCTGGGAATGCCGCCCGCCATTCTCGACCGCTGGGACACGGTCATCACCCGGCCCCACGGCATCCTGCTCGTCACCGGTCCGACCGGGTCGGGCAAGTCGACGACCCTCTACGCGTCGTTGAACCGGATCGTGAGCGATGCGGTGAAGGCGATCACCGTGGAGGATCCCGTCGAGTACCAGGTGGACGGGGTGAATCAGATCCAGGTCAACACCGCGACGGACATGACCTTCGCCGCCGGACTCCGGGCGATCCTCCGGCACGATCCGGACATCATCATGATCGGCGAGATCCGGGACCTGGAGACCGCGGAGGCGGCGGTCCAGGCATCGCTGACGGGCCACCTCGTCTTCTCGACCCTCCACACCAACGACGCGGCCGGGGCCACGACCCGCCTGCTCGACATGGGGATCGAGCCGTTCCTCGTCGCCTCGAGCGTGGAGGGCATTCTCGCCCAGCGACTGATCCGCCGGGTCTGCGAGCAGTGCGGCCGCCGTCGGGAAATGACCACCGCCGAGCTTCCGGACGGCCTCGAGCCGCCACCGGACGGCATGGTCATGGAGGCTCCTGGATGTCGGGAATGTCGACGGACCGGATTCCGGGGCCGCGTGGGCGCCTTCGAGCTGCTTCGAATGACCGACGACGTCCGGGATCTGGTCGTGAAGCGGGCGGATGCGACGAAGATTCGTGCGACCTCCGTCGCCGAGGGTGAGTTGAACCTCCTTCGGGACGCCGCCTGGGACCTCGTCCGCCGCGGCGTGACGACCCCGGCGGAGGCCATGCGGGTCATCCGGGTCTGAGCACGACCTCCGCTCGGATCGACCTGCCCGAATGCGGGATGAGGGCCGGTCCCCGGCACCCGCACCTCCGACCGGCCCCGTCGATCCCCGGCGTCCGCCTCCCCGGACCGGTTCCCCGACCCCGTTTCTGAACCGCGAATCACCTTCGAAGGAGCCGGACGGCTTGACGGCGACCCCTGGTCGGCGGACACTACGAAATCAAGCCGCGGGCGAGTCGCCCGCGATCCCGGCCCCGTCGTTCGCCCGACGGACCGGAAAATCGATTCGCGAGAGCGGAAATCAGGTCTTCGCGGAAGCGGAGCCATGGAGAATCCCCAATGGCGCGAGGTTCTGGTGCCGGTACCGGCGTGATCGTTGCTCTGGTCGTCAGCGTGGTCTGCAACGTCGGCCTGTTGACCATCACGTTCATGATGTACTCCGGCAAGGCGGAGGCGCTCGAGAACGAGGCCAAGGCGCAGGCGGAGATGACCCAGTTCGTCAAGTCCTCGGATCGAACCAACGAGTTCGAACGCCTGATGGACGCGGCGGGCAACAACCAGCAGTCGCTCTACAAGTACCTCCAGGGGCAGCGGGGCGAGGTCGCCCAGTTCGTCGCCGGGAACCCGAACGCGGACGTCACCGAGATGCGGAGCAGCCTCGGCCTCGCCGAAGGTGACGTGGTCCGCAACGAACTCGGCGACGTGAGACGCCAGCTCGCTTCGGTGAAGGTGGACAACGACAGCCTCCAGCGACAGCTGGCGGACGCCCAGTCGGGCGCCGCCGAGATGGAGGAGCGGGTCGCCCAGATCCAGAAGCTCTCCCAGGAGAAGATCGCCGAGGTCGAAGGAGAGTTCGACGGCTACCGCACGGCCGCCGTCCGCTACCAGCAGGAGATCGAGCAGGCGATCCAGAGCATCGAGGAGAGCCGCGTCAAGCTGGATCGGGACTACCGGAACCGGATGGCCGCGCTCCAGAGTCGACTCGACCGCTCGAACCAGGACAACAGCGTCTTCCGGGCCCAGATCGAGGAGCTCCGCAAGAAGACCGAGGCCTATCGAATCAAGCCCGCGAGCCCCGCGGAGCTGGCCGATGGTCGCATCATCGACGTCCCGAGCACGAACGGTCAGGTCTTCGTGGATCTCGGCCGCAACCAGCGGGTCGTCCCCGGAATGACCTTCGAGGTCTACCAGGACGCGACCTCGATCCGCCCCGACCCCCGGACCGGCGACTACGTCCGGGGCAAGGCGAGCATCGAGATCATCAAGGTCGGCGCCGACACGTCCACCGGCCGGATCACGCGTGAACTGACCGGCCGACCGGTCGTGAAGGACGATGTGATCGCGAACGCGGTCTTCAACCCCGACTACCGGTTCAAGTTCCTCGTCCACGGCCTCTTCGACGTGAATGGAGACGGTCGACCCAACGACGAGGAGACCGACTACGTCCGACGCCGGATCATCGAATGGGGCGGCGAGGTCGTGGAAGGCGACGAGCTCACTGGAGACCTCGACTTCCTCGTCCTGGGTGCCCAGCCGCCGATGCCCGCACCGCTGCCTCCGGACGCCGGCGACGACCAGTTCCGCCGCTTTCTCAAGCAGCGTGAATCACGCGAGCAGTACGACCGGCTCTTCGAGCAGTCGACCAAGGCCCAGATCCCGGTGCTCAACTGGAATCGCTTCGAGATGCTCACCGGCATGAACCCCCGCTGATCGGACGCTCGAACGACCACGTGCCACTTCTCGCGGACCGGACCGACGCCACGGTCCGGTCCGCGACTTCTTTCCCGAGGAGCACGCCACGCCGTGTCCACGCAGATCCGGAACTCGCCGTCCGATCCCGTCAGGACGCTTCGCCATCTGGCGGAGTTCCTGCCCCTGCGGGCGCTCGGGGCGGCGATCCAGTGCGTGGACCCGGACCAGAATCTGCGAACCGCGGCCACGTTCGGAACGATCTACGGCCGACTGACCTCCAGCCGAACCGACCGGGCACGGACCAACATCCTTCGCTCCCTGCCCGAGACTTCGGAATCGGAGGCGGATCGAATCGCGATCGAATCCATCCGATACATGTTCAAGATGTTCCTGGTGGACAGCCTCGCGATGCCGCGGCTCGTCAATCCGCGAAGCTGGCAGCGACACGTCGAATTCGACTCCTTCACCTCCGGTGCCGAACTGCTGGCCACCGACAAGCCGGCGCTCTTCATCACCGGACACTGCGGGAACTGGGAGCTGCTCGGATTCACCCTGGCGGCCCTCGGCTTCCCGATGACCGCCCTCGCCCGACCGCTCGACAACCCGTTCCTCGATCGATGGCTGCTCGGGCTGCGAGAGGCCCGTGGACTCCGCGTGCTCACGAAATGGGGCGCCACCGACAAGATCGTGTCCATGCTTGAAGGCGACGATCCGGCCGGACGTCGCATCGGATTCATCGCGGATCAGAACGCGGGCAACGGCGGGCTCTTCGTCCCCTTCTTCGGCCGCCTCGCATCGAGCTACAAGTCGATCGGCCTGCTCGCGATGCGGTACGAACTGCCCGTGGTCGCGGGTTTCGCCCGACGACTCGGCGACCGATTCCAGTACCGCCTCGAGATGGTCGACCATTTCGGCCCCGAGGACTGGTGCGACCAGCCCGACCCGCTGTTCTACGTCACCGCCCGATTCAACCGGGCGATCGAGACCATGGTCCGATCCGCGCCCGAGCAGTACCTCTGGATCCACCGCCGCTGGAAGAGTCGACCGAAATGGGAGACCGCCGGCAAGCCGATGCCGAAGTCCCTTCGGAACCGGCTGGAAGGCCTTCCCTGGATGGACCAGGTGACGATGGACCGGCTCGTCGCCGATGGAGCGAAGTCATGAACGCGACGCCCGGCCGATTCACGGGGACCTGCATCCTGGTCGTCGACGACGATCCGGACGTGCTCGAATCCACCAGCCTCGCGTTCATGGCCGAGGGCGCCGAGGTGGAGCTGGCGACGGACGGGAACGAGGCCGTCGCTCGATTCGAACGACGGCGTCCGGACGGGGTGGTGCTCGACATGATGCTGCCCGCTCGATCCGGGTTCCTGGTCCTCGAGAAGATCCGGTCACATCCGGATCCCCCGCCCGTCGTGATGGTCACCGCGAACCAGGGACGCCGGCACCTCGCCTACGCGAAGAACCTCGGCGTCTCCGACTACCTGGTCAAGCCCGTTCCGCTCCAGCGACTCCTCGCCTCGATGGGCGAACTGCTGGGACTCGGATGATCGCGTTTTGGGCGAAGCTCGCCGCGCCGTCCGGACTTTGTGCGGTATTCTTCCGTTTCGAAAGGCGGCCATGGCGAAGTTGACGCACTGGAGGATCCACAGCCCGAGACCGGCCGACGCGGAGGGGCGCGCCGCGAAGCTGGCGTCCCGCGCCGAGCTCCTGGGGATGCTGGCGCCGTTCAACATCGGTTCCGAGGATGGTTCCCCGGACGCCGAGGTCCTCCACGGTCCCGGGGTCCGGATGCACCTTCCGTTCGAGGATCCGGTGCGGCAGATCCTGGTCGAGGAGGACGACGAGAGTATCGCGCCCTTCGTCCTCATGAACCTCGCGCGTCGCTTCGACTGGAAGTTCACCGACGTGGACACGGATCGGACGCTCTATCTCTACCGGGGCGAGGACGACGGGTGACGCCCGTGTTCGACCCGGTCGTCGAAGCGACGACCTCGTCGGCACCGGGATGGACCCGACTCGGCTCGCGACCGATCCATCGCCCGGCCGAGGACGAGACGAGGTGACCGCCGCCCGCCGGGACGAGCCACGCGACTGATCGGGTCGGTCGAAGGTCTCAGCGCCGTCGCAGGAGATCGCCTGCGGATGGCAGCGTCTCGATCAGGACCGAGGCGCGATCGGCGTCCAGGGTGGCCAGCCGTGCGTCGACCGCCTCGAGCATGCCGAGCGCGGCGGTTCGATTGGCCTCGAACGCGTCCCGCCCCGTCACTTCCCGAATCGGATCGGTTCGACTCGCCCGCTCCAACCGGACGCGGACGAGGTCGGCATCCCGTTCATTCGCGGAGATCGTCCGCACCAGCGTGGCTCGCAACTCGAGGAGGGCCGTTTCTTCGGCGCCGACGGGGCCCGCGGAGGTTCCGGTGAGCCGGAGCCGCGGGGCGTCGGAATCGGTCTGGACCGCCTGCCGGTCCGGCCCGAGGTTGGAGGAGGCATCGCTCATGGCGGCGGAATCTTCCCCGGTAGCCCACGACGAGGCAACCGGAGCAACCCGGCCGAAATGCCCACATTCCCGATTCACGCGTACGACAGGCATATTGAGGTCATCGGCAGGTGGTGTTTTTTCCAATAAAGAACTTCGATTTCGGACCCGGGAGCCGGAATCGAGGGGGAAAGCGACTCACTGAGCCGTGGAAGGTTCCCCCGTGGAATCCTCCGCGTCCCCGTCCCGGCCGAATCGACCGAGCATGATGGATGCGAATCCGCCCCCGAGGGCCAGACCGACCGCACCGAACACCCGGGCCGAGGAGGGTGCGTACACCTCGGTCGGGCGGTACTTCAGCTCGACCGCCTCGGCGTCGGCCTGCGTCACGATCGTCCGACCCTGGATCACGCTGCCGAGCTCGGGGAGCACCGCCGCGCGGAACGGCCAGAGTCCGGCGACCGCACCGAGCAACAGGCCGAGAAGAACTCCCAGGGTCACCGCCCGGTGTCTTTCGAGGAGCCACCGGACGACGTTGCTCACCAGGACGATCCCGAGCACGACTCCGATGCCGATCGCGGCGAGCGGCCACGCCGCCTCGACCATGGCCGACAGTTCGCCACCTCGCAGCGCGTTCTTGAAGGCGTCGATCGCGTCCAGGACCGCCACGTACTGCCCCAGCACGAGCAGGAGATACCCGCCGCTCACGCCCGGGAGGACCATGGCCGACGCGCCCGCGAAACCCGCGACGAACAACCCCCCCAGCCCCCCACCGGCCTCGGTGGTTCCCGGCTGCGTCTCCTGGGCCAGCGCGAGCGCGACCATGCCCGCGAAGGCGACCACGGCGGCGATCATCGCGCTTGCCGGCATCGGTCGCAGCATCCGCAGCAGGGTCGGCGCTCCCCCCAGGGTGAGCCCGATGAAGAGGCTGTAGGCGATCCATCGATGTTCGAGCACGCCGTCCCGGATCGTTCCCGCGAGCAGCCCGATCGCGACGATCGCGGGAATCCCGACGCACCCGAGGACCAGCCAGGGGCGAATCCGCCGGGCCAGCGTCGTCGCCGCCGCCACCGACTCGACGAACGCCGGGTACACCCCCGCCGCGAGCAGCATGGTGCCGCCGGAGATCCCGGGCACGAGGTTGGCGAGTCCCATCAGGATGCCGCCGATCGCCAGACGACCGACGAACACCGGACTCAATGGACGTGATTCCTGATTCGTCGCCACGAATGGATCTCCGGGGATGACTGGAGGCGGGATCTTCGAAATCCGATTGATATGATCGGTTCCACTCCCGCTCATCGGCTCCACCGAGGTCGGATCTCGACCCTCCATCGAAAAGGCCTCGCCAGTTGATTCCACCCCCGACTCGCATTCTCGTGACCGGCGCCGCGGGCTACATCGGCTCGCACGCCTGCCTCCGGCTCGTCGAAGCGGGCCTCGACGTGGTCGGACTGGATGATCTCTCCCGAGGCCATCGAGGCGCATTCGACGCGATTTCGGCCGCGGCCGCCGAACTCCCCGGAACGTTCGAGCCGCTCGAGGCCTCGATCGCGGACCGGGGCACGTGCGAGGCCGCACTCGGTGATCACCGGATCGAGCTGGTGATGCACTTCGCGGCCCTGGCGTACGTCGGTGAGTCCGTCGATGAACCGCTTCGCTACTACGACAACAACACGGGCGGGGCGATCGCCCTGCTCCGGTCCATGGCGGCCACCTCGGTGAACCGCTTCATCTTCTCCAGCACCTGCGCGACCTACGGAGAGCCCCCCACGGAACGGATTCCGATCGACGAGGACTGTCCCCAGTCCCCGATCAATCCGTACGGACACTCCAAGCACATGGTGGAGCGGGTCCTCTTCGATCATGCCCATGCCCGCCGGAAGGCGGATCCCGCCTTCGCCTTCGCGGCGCTCCGGTACTTCAACGTCGCCGGGAGCGATCCGGAGGGACGGATCGGCGAGGACCATCGCCCTGAAACCCACCTGATTCCGATCTGTCTCGAGGTGGCCGCCGGCAGGCGCGCGGCGCTCGTCATCCACGGCGAGGACTACCCGACCGAGGACGGCACCTGCATCCGGGACTACGTCCACGTGTGCGATCTCGTCGACGCGCACGTCGCGGTCATGAATCGCCTCGCACCGGGCGACGTGCGGACCCTGAACGTGGGGCTCGGACACGGGTGGTCGGTCCGCGACGTGCTCGAGGCGTGTCGCAAGGTCACGGGTCACCCGATTCCGGAAGAGGCGGGCCCCCGTCGGCCCGGCGACCCGCCCCGGCTCTTCGCCGACTCGTCCCGGATCAAGGCCGAGTTCGACTGGACGCCGAAGTACACGGATCTCGAGGAGACGGTCGCGACGGCCTGGGCCTGGATGAAGGCACGGCCGGACGGCTACGACGACTGACCGCGATCAGAACGGCAGGCTGACCCGGGCGGAGACGGCCAGCGCATCGATGCCGAAGTTCGTGTCGGTGGTCCGTGCGTTCGACAGGTGGTACCAACCGAGCCCCAGCAGGAGACGGGCGCGATCGCCGAGGGCGATCGAACACCCGAGGCCCGCCTGCGGCGTGAAGTCGAGCCGACTTCCATCCGGCGGGACCGGCGAGGTCGCGTGAACCAGTCCGATTCCGAGGTCGGCGTAGATCGACCACGAAGCGCGCCGTAGGAAGTGCCAACGAAGCATGACCGAGACCCCCACGAATCCGGCATCGTCGCCGGCGTCCTGACCGACCCATCCGAGGTCCACGTCCAGGCCGATGCTGAATGCATCGATCGGGAACCATTCGACGCCACCCCGGATCGCGAGGATCCGTTCCCGCTG
>NYWD01000079.1 GCA_002684855.1 Planctomycetaceae bacterium
GATCGGAAGGCTCTTCGACGAAGGGACCCTCTGCCGGCTCGGACGCGAACTCGAACGAAGATTCGACGTCGCGGAACGACATCCGGACCTCTGAACGTGATCGAGGCCGGTGGACGGAAACGAACATGCGATCCGACTCGAAAGCTCCTCTCGTCCGACCGGTGACCCGATCCGGACGGCTCCTGCGCGGGTTCATCCACCGGACGGCCCGTTTCGCGGGGCTCCGACACGTGGCGGACCGGGGATGGCCCCGCTTCGAGGGCGGGGATGCCCGGTCCGGTCCGCCGGTCGTGCTCGTCCACGGCTTCGGCGTGGACGGGACCACCATGCTCCAACTCGCACGGAGACTGGTGAAACGACACCGGGTGCTCGTCCCGGACCTGCCCGGTTTCGGACTCCACCCGCGTCAAGACCCGAGGGCCATCGACTTCCCACGCCTGCTCGACTCCATCGACGACCTGATCGCCGCACTCGACCTGCCGAAGCCGGTGCTCGTCGGATCGAGCATGGGCGGTGCGATCGCCGGCGGCTACGCGGCCTCCCGCCCCGATGCCGTCGCGGGCCTCGTGGTGATCGGGCCGGCGGGCATCGAACCACCCATCGAAACCGAGATCTTCGCCGCGGCGAAGCGGGACGAACACCTGCTTCGGATCGACACGCCCGAGGACTTCGAGCGGGTCTACGACCTGAACTTCACGAGATCCCCGTGGATGCCGGGCTGGATGAAGGGCATCGTCGCGAGGGAGGCGGCGAACCGCGCCGACGACCACGAGATCATCCTGCGGAACCTCGAGGACGTGATGCTCGGATCCCCCGATCGGTTCCGCACCGTGTCGTGCCCCACCGAGATCGTCTGGGGCGGCGACGACCGGATCATCCATCCATCGGCGGCCACGCTCTGGCAGGCCGCCATTCCGTTCGCCGGGCTCACCGTCATCGAAGGCGCCGGTCACTCCACGATGGTCGAGCGGCCCGACGAGGTCGCGGCGATCGTCGAGAGACTGATGGCGCGGGTGGAGGCGGCCGGCGATTGAAGATCACGCGTCAGTCGAGGGGGACGCGATCGACCTGTGGATACTCGTCCACCCAGACCGGGTCGAATCCCGTGACGAACTGGATCCGCGAAGGCCGTCCCGCTCGGAAGGCGACGGTGGCGGTACCGGCGACCGAGACCGGCTCGGAGTCCAGGTCGATGATCTCGAGGGACCAGACGCGTTCGAATCCCTCGAAGCACGGCGGGCACGCATCCGGATCGATCGGCGTGAATCGGTATCGCCGCGGACCGAGGCCGATCGGCCCGCTTCCGTAGAGGAGTTCCTGGAGATCGATCTCGTGGACGCCCACGCTGGTCATGAGACGTTCGCGGTGCAGATCGAGATCGACGGCGAGATCCACGATCGGAGGCAGCGACGGGCCGGGCGACTCCGCATCGATCGCGGGGCGGTCGACGATCCGCAGATCCACCGCGAGCCCGTCTTCGATCGGCGTCGTGATGATTCGGAATGATTCGGGCGGCCCCGCGTAATCGAGTTCGAGATTCGGCTCGCCGACCGGAGGGTCGAGCCGCAGGGATCCCACGGCCCGATCGAACCGGGGCTCGCCGCTCACCGCGACGTAGTCGAGTCGTCCACCGTCGACCGAGGCGACGGCGCCGCCGAACACCTGTCCCTGGGTGGTGTTGAGCCATCGACGCAGCGGCCCCGGGTCATCGACCTCCGGCCGTTCCGAGGCCACCTGCTCGCGGACGCCGATCCCCCGGTCGGAGGCCTGCCGGAGGACGAGGATCTCCGCCTTGCGGGCGGCTCGATCGTCGATCACCATCGCGAACGCGTCGAGGATCGCCTGCGGGTTCTCGATCGGATTCGCCTCGAGCACGAGCAGCGTCGGGCGAGCGCCGATCGCGATCGTTCCCAGCTCGGGCCGTCCCGAAGCCTCCGCCGGGATCCGCGTGAGATTGGCGAGCAGTTCGATGTTGGCCTCCCCGTCCGCGACGCGTTCGGCCAGCACCTTCGAGAACGCGTCCAGAACGCGACCCTCCGCCGAGACGGTCGTCATCCGACCGGTGTCCGCCCCCGGCACCATGGCGATCAGCTCCGCCGCCGGGATCTCCTTTCGAACGGTGCGTGCGGACACGCATCGCGCACCGCGTGAATCGACGCTCTCCGGCGGCAGGATGACCCCACCGATGCCCGCGAGCGAGGCGTCGACCAATCGTCCACCCTCGAGCCATCCGAGCGGATCGCCGCCGCCGACCACCAGCGGCGCGACCATGACGTAACGGTCCCGTCCGGTGACCACCACGTCGTTCGGACGCATCACCACGTTGCTTGCGGCGTAGATCCCCTCCACCGCGCCATCCTGCACCGCCACCGTCGACTCGTCGAGCGCCATCGCCTCCCAGCGTCCGTTCTCGCCGCGAACGAAATCCGTCAGGATCGTCGCACCGGTGACGAGCACCCGCGGACTCGTCGACGGGACGGGCGGACCCGCGTCGACCGTCTCGACGGGCCCGGGCGGTGTCACGGTCGCGACGGGCTCCGTGGTCCTCTCGCCGGGATCGACCACGGACGGCGACGCCTCGGATCCGCTCGGCGCCTCCCGATCGCACCCGCCGGCCGCGAGCGTGAGAAGGACCGTCATGCCGATGGCGGAGACGGGGATCTGGTTTCGTCGGTATCGCGGCGGGGTCATGTCGACATGCTACGGTGACGGACGCGATCCTCGCCGAACCCCCCGGGCAATTCCCATGTCGATTCCAATCGTCGGCCTTTCCGCACTGTTCATGACCCTGTCGATCGATGGAGGCGTTCCCGTCGTCGGGAGCGATGCGCCTCGGGCCGAACCGATCCCGATCGAGGGGCTCGCGGACTCGGTGCGGATCGACCTGGATGCGCTGGGCACGCCGGCGATCCACGCGGATCACCGGGATGACGCCTACGCGGCGCTGGGATTCATGCACGGGCGGGACCGACTCGTCCAGATGGATCTGACCCGACGAAGGATGGCCGGCGAACTCGCGGCCCTCATCGGACCGATGATGGCCGCTTCGGACCGGACCCCGGCGATCCAGCGCCGACGCGAGATCGCGGAACGGATCGTGGCCGAACTCCCCGCATCCGAACGCGGTCTCCTCGAACACTACGCCCGGGGGGTGAACGGCGCGATCGCCGCGATCGATCCACCCCCGGCGGAGTATCGACTCCTGAACATCCGTCCCGAAGCATGGCGACCCTCCGATTCGATCCTCGTGATGCTCGCGCTCTTCGATTCCCTTCAACGCTCGTCGGGAGGTGAACCGGCCACGGGCCTCCTTCGCGAGACGGTCTCTCCGGAGGTCGCCGACTGGCTCCTGACCGTCCAGGGTCGCTGGGACGCGCTGCTCATCGACGCGACGGGACCGGAGTTCGTGCCCGAGCCGCCGCGGTCCGGGACGCCCCGGTCGGGGAACGCTCGATCGTGGCTCGCGGATCCGCCGGTCGCCGATCTTCGTCCGGGTTCGAACAGTTTCGCCGTCTCCGGCCGACGCACCGCGGACGGGCGGGCGATCCTCGCGAACGATCCGCACCTCCGCTATTCGACGCCGGGCATCTGGTATCCGGCGGCGATGTCCTGGGACGACGTCGAGATCGTCGGCGTGACCGTCCCGGGCGTGCCGGGGTTCCCGATCGGATCGACCGAGTCCATCGCATGGGGACTCACCAACACGACCGGCGATTTCGAGGATCTGGTCCTGGTCGACGTCGATCCGGGCGATCCCGATCGATATCGGGTGCCCGGTGGCTGGGAGGCCTTCGACGTCCGCCCCGTCGAGATCGAGGTCCGCGGCGCCGAACCCGTGATCGTCGAGAGCCGGTGGACACGGTGGGGCCCGGTGCTGGAGGACACCCCCTGGTCGGATCGACCCGTGAGCCTGCTTCGCGTCTCCGATCGACCGGGGGCGGTCAATCTCGGCCTCGTCGAGCTCGCCGACGTCGACGACGTCGATGCGGCACTCGACGTCGCGGCGGGATGGTACGGCCCTTCGCAGAACGTCCTGGTCGCCGATCGCCACGGCCGCATCGGCTGGACCCTGAGCGGGTGGCTCCCCGATCGCCGCGGCTACGACGGACGAAGCCCGGTGATCCACGATGCGGACACGGGCTGGTTCGGTCCGCTGCCCGAAGCGGACCGTCCCCGGGTGGTCGATCCCGAGTCGGGGTACCTCTTCACCGCGAACAACCGGCTCGTTCCGCTCGAGGCGGCGGCGAGACTCGGAAGCAACTGGGCCGACGGCGGTCGCGCGTGGCGGATCAGGCAGGATCTCGCCGCGACGTACCCCGCCTCGGAGCTCGATCTGCTCGCGATCCAGCTGGACGAGACGATCCAGCGCTTCATCCCCTTTCGACGACTCCTGGTCGATGCGCTCGAGTCGATGCCCGCCGGTCCGGACCGGGACGCCACGCTCGAGGTCGTGCGCGACTGGGATGGCCGCGCCTCGGCCGACAACGTCGTGGTGCCGCTCATCGAGGCGTTTCGAAGAGCCGCGATCCGCCGGACCCGGACCGCGCTGCTCGATCGATTCTCGATCGACGCGGACCTCGACGACGACGCCCGGAAGCGCGCCGCGTCGGCCATCGGCGAGAACATCTGCCTGGCGACCCTTGAACACCGGTCCGAATCGCTGCTTCCCCCGGAACTCGAATCGTGGGACCGGCTGCTCCGGGACGCGGCGATGAAGGCGATCGACGCCCGTCGCGAAGATCCCGACACGCCGTGGGCCGAGCGCAATCGAGGCGTCTTCCCGAATCCGGTCGGCGCCGTGAGTCCGCTCGTGGGCGATCGCTTCGATCTTCCCTCCGTACCCCAGGCCGGACACTGGGGCGCCGTCCGCGTGCAGAGCGGTGCGTTCGGCGCGTCGGCCCGGATGGTGGTGTCGCCGTCCGATCGAACGAAGGCGATCCTCACCGTCCCCGGAGGCCAGTCGGGGGACCCGCGATCACCGCACTTCTCCGATCGTCACGATGCCTGGGCGGATGCCGATCCGGCGCCGATGCTCCCGGGCGAGGCCATCCGGTCGATCGAACTGATTCCCGCCTCCGGGCGATGAACGACGCCGGTGGAACCCCGGGCTCCCGACCGCGCACCTCCGCGTTCAGGGGCGGGCCGCGTTCGTGCGCGAACGTTCCCAGTTGATCGCGAGCACCATCGCCGATCCGGGATTCTCGAGCACGCCCATCGGGATCACGATCGTCGCCACGCTTCGCTTCGTGGTGACGGTCACCCCCGGGACGGTCTGCACCAGATTCGCCGAGACCACGGCGCCCGTGATCTCCACCGCGATGGTGAGATTCTCATGGAGTTCGATCTTCTGGATCGCGCGTTCCATCGCCTGCTGGGTCGCCGACCGCGAAGCGGCGTCGATGTGGAGCGATCGGAACCAGCGGGCATCCGCGCCGCGCGGCATGACGATCCGGACCGTGCCGCCGTCCCCGGCGAAGTCCGCGGCGTCGACGGTCAGATCGTCGTAGGAGACGTCGTCGATCGAATCGAAGTCGCCCGCGGGGATCGTGAGCCGGACGCCCTCGGCCCAGTCGACCCCCTCGGAGGTCTTCGGACGGAGCGAAGCGATCGCGGGACTGGTCAGCGCGGCGACGGTCATGGTCCCCTTGCCGCCGGAATCGACGGCGATCCGGATGCCCACTGGATCCTGCGAGGCGCAGCCGCCGGAAAGCACCATGCCCGCGAGGACCACGAAGGGAGCGAGACGGGATCCGAGGCGGGTGAAGGACGTGTTGCGGCGCATGTCGGGTGCTCCTTCCGGTCGGACGAAGTGGACGACTCCATGCCGTCCGGGCGAGAGCGTACCGCGCCGGATCGAAGCGACGGGGATTCGTGCACCCCGGTAACGTGCGTCTTCCGGAGGTCGCATGCTCGCCACACGCCGTTTCCTGAAGACGATGCTCGGCGCAGCCACGCCGACGCAGATCCTGCTCGCGTGCCTGATCGGTTCGATGATCGGGTTCATGCCCGTTCCGGGACCGGGACTCGTCATCGCGATCGTGCTCGTCCTCCTCCTCCTGGTGCTCGATGCGAACGTCTTCCTCGCGGGCCTGGTGGCCGTCGGTGCGAAGATCGTTTCGCTCGCCGCCGCGCCGATCGTGTTCGACGTCGGGCGATTCCTGGTCGACGGCCCCACCCAGCCGATCGCGAGGTCGCTCGCCAACGCGCCGATCACCGCATGGCTCGGTTTCGACGCCTACCTCGTGACCGGCGGTCTCGCGGTCGGCACGGTCCTCGGGCTGGCGGTCGGCGTCCTCGTGGGCAGACTCGTCCGTGACGTCCGGAACACGCTCGGGCGCCTCGAACGGGAGCACGACGCGGTCGCCGTCCTGGCGGAACGTCGCGTCGCCAGGTTCGCCGCGTGGATTCTCTTCGGCGGCATCCCGACGGGCGGATTCTCCGCGATGTCGGAACGTCGAGGTTCACCGATCAGGACCAGCGGCGTCATCGTGGCGACCCTGCTCGCGGGATCGATCGCGATCGTCGGTTGGATCGCCTCGGGCGAGATGGCGCGTCGAAGCCTGGCCGGCGAACTCACGCGGATGAACGGCGCGACGGTCGACGTCGGTGGCGTGGAGATCACGTGGCTCGCGGGACGAGCACGGATCCTCGATCTGGCGGTGTGCGACCCCTCGGACCTGGGACGCGACCTGCTGGCCGCCCGCGAGATCGGTGCCGATCTCGATCTCCATGCGGTCCTTCGACGACGCCTGGTCGTCGATCTGGTCCGGGTCGAGGACGCTCGAAGCGACGGCCTCCGCGAGACACCGGGCAGTATTCATCGCGCGTCGGTCCCGGTCGAGGGAACGGTGCCCGCCCCCGGGAGCGACGACGGGTTCGCCCCGCCCGCGGGCACCGGTCTCGATTCGTACCTTCGCACCGCGGAGGCCTGGCGAACGCGACTCGGACAGGTCGGACGGGTGCTCGAAGATCTCGCGGATCGAATCCCCGAACGGAACGTCTCCGTCGACGGGGGCGAGACCGGCCCGCGCGGCACCGGAGCGACCGACGGCTTCGAGGCGTGGCTTCGTCGAGAGGTGGATCGGCTCGGGTACGCGGGCGTGCGGGCCACGCACCTGATCGACGACGCGCCCACCCTTCTGATCCGCAGGATCGAGGCGACCGGCGTGCGGCCGGACGCCGGGGCCGGCTTGTTCGGCGGTGTCTTCGACCTCGTGGCGACGTCGTTCTCCACCCGGCCGTCGCTGGTCGACGCCCCGCCCGGACTGGAGATCGCCGCACGGGACGATTCCCTCCGCATCGCGGTCTCGCTCGGCGGCATCGCTCGAGACCCGACGGACAATCGGTTCGACCTCGAATTCCGGGACCTGCCGGCGGGCGTCGTCGTGAGCCAGCTCGTCGTCACCGATCCCCCGCCCTTCCTTGGTGGACGCATCGACGCCCGATCCACCGGCGTGTTCCGCCTGCGACCCGAAGTCCGCATCTCGGCGCCGCTCGACGTGGTCCTTCGCGACGCGACCGTCACCATCGGTGGTGAATCCGCCGACATCCGTGCGCTCCCGGTCCGGATCGACCTCCTCGGACGACTCGACGATCCGGCGATCATGATCGACGATCGACGCCTCGCCGACGCGCTCCAGGAAGCGGGTGCGGAGGCGCTCGCCTCCCGAGCAAGATCGGAGGCCGACCGGCAGATCGAACGCGGACTCGACCGGCTCGAGGCGGAGACGGGCATCCGAATTCCCGAAGCGGTGCAGGAAGGCATCGGCGGCGCGATCGGCAAGGGACTCGAGGATCTCTTCGGTGGCGGCGGCGACTGACTTCGACGCGGCCGCTACCGTGAGGATCTCCGCGACGGATACCACCAATCCCACCTCTGACGGACCGTGATCATGACCGAGCGAACCGACCGCATTCCAGACCTCGAATCCATCCGAAGCCTCTTCCCGGGACTGTCCTCGGAGACCGTCCTGCTCGAGAACGCGGGCGGATCCCAGGTTCCGGGCTTCGTCGCCGACGCCATCCGCGACCACCTGCTGCGGGACTACGTCCAGCTCGGTGCCGGGTACCCGGCGAGCGATCGCGCGACCGCGACCGTCGAACGGGCGCATCGGTTCCTCGATCGATTCGTCAACGGATCCGAGGTCGGCCGCGTGATCCTCGGGTCGAGCTGCACGAGCCTGATGCACGTGCTTGCGCATGCGATCGCCCGCACCATCGAGGCGGGCGACGAGATCGTGGTCTGTGAACAGGGCCACGAGGCGAACATCGGATGCTGGCTCGAACTCGAGGCGCAAGGCGCGGTGATCCGTTGGTGGAAGGTCGATCCCGGGACGGGATCCCTCCGACTGGATGCGCTCCGCGAGGTCCTGTCGGATCGCACCCGTTACGTCGCCTTTCCACACGTCTCGAACCTGCTCGGCGAGATCGTCGACGTGGAGGCCGCGACGCGCCTGGTCCACGCCGCGGGTGGACGGGTCGTGGTGGACGGCGTCGCCTATGCGCCGCATCGCGCGATCGACGTGGACGCATGGGGCGTCGACTTCTACGCATGGAGCACGTACAAGGTCTACGGCCCGCACATGGGCGGTCTGTTCGGACGCCACGAGGCGCTGGCCGAACTCGAGGGACCCAACCACTTCTTCATTCCGAAGGAGGAGATCCCCTACAAGTTCGAACTCGGAGGGGCGAGCCACGAGGGCTGCGCGGGAATCTGCGCCCTCGCGCGCCTGCTCTCGATCCTGGCCGGTGATCCCGAACCGGCCGACGACATCGCCGACACCTGCGACCACCGCACGGTTCGAACCGCGTTCGACACCATGACCTCATTCGAGGCTCCGGTGCAATCGCGACTGCTCGAGCGACTCCGGCGGCACGATTCCGTCAGAATCATCGGTCCCGATTCGGCGGATACCCATGTCCGGGTATCCACGATCTCGATGCTTCATCGGACTCTTGATCCCGCGAGGATCGTCGATATCGCCCATTCGGGGGGGATCGGCATCCGGTGCGGGCACATGTACGCGTACCGACTGTGCGAACGGATGGGCATCCCGGTCGACGCCGGAGTGGTGCGGATCTCCGCGGTCCACTACAACACCGTGCAAGAAGTCGATCGACTCTGCGACGTCCTCGACGCGTCGCTCGCGGGCTGATCGGCGAAATCGGGCCGCAGACCGCTTCTTCGCACGAACCTGACACGAAGAGTGAAGGTAAGCGGGACCTACCTGCCGATCAATCAGGAAGACATGCAGCCCAGCACCCGCCAGAAGCTCGTCAGCAACCCGGTCGAAATCGAGGCGCTCCCCCGCCCCGACGACTGCGGTCTGGATTCGAACGATCTCGATCCCGGCACCGACGACGGGCCGATGCCCTCCGCGGACAGCCTCCGGGCCGCCCGAAGCATGCTCCTCGCCGAATACGGCCCGTGCGTCGCCTGCCACACCGAGACGCTCATCGCGACCGCCCGCCGGCTCGATGCGACCTGCTGACCCCCCGCCGGGTCCGATAGCGTTGACCGGGCCTCGCGGAATCGGGAACCACGGACGGAATCGCTCATCCATCCCTTCTCACGACGTTCGTGCGATCCCCTTCAAGGAGCACCCACCGCGATGAAGCATCGCTCCATCACAGGAATCCTCTTCTCGCTGACGCCATTGACGACCATGGCGGCGACGCCCTTCGCCGGGGACGAGCTCACGGTCGTCCAGACCCAGCCGGCGCGCGCGGTGCTGGATGCCGCGACCGACGCGGTCATCCGAGTGACCTTCGATCGGGCGGTGGATCCCAAGACGCTGGGAATCGAGACGTTCCATGCCTTCAGCCGGGGCGGTGGGTCGCTCGTCGGACCCCTGACCATCTCCCGTGACGGACGGACGGTCTCGCTCGATCCGGTGCGCGACGCGACCCCGGGTGAACCGGTCACCGTCACGATCGGACACGGGCTGCGCGGCATCGACGGGTCCTCGCTCCGATCACGCGGGCACCAGTTCCGATACTGGACGCAGGCCGGCGTTGGAAGCCTCGAGTTCGAGATCGCCCAGTCCATCACCACCCGCGCCTATCCCGGAGAGGACGTCATTCCCTACGGAGGGACCGCGACCGATCTCGACGGGGACGGATGGATCGATCTGTCGATCGTCAATGAAGCGACCGACGACGTCCGGGTCTTCCTGAACGCCGGCGACGCCACCTGTCGGGTCGATGCGTTCCTGCAACCCACCAGCGCCGTCGGCGCCGTCCCGAGTCCCTCGGAGCCCGCGGACTTCGATCTCGACGGCCACGCCGATCTCTGTACCGCGAACATCGCGGGCGACAGCGTCTCGGTCCTGCTCGGAAACGGCGACGGCACCTATCGACCCGCCCAGACGCTCGAGACCGGCGACGGCGCCCGCGGCATCACCGTCCTCGATCTCGACGGTGACGGCGACCTCGACATCGCGAGCTCCGCGTACTTCTCGAACAACCTCCGTCTCCTCTTCAACGACGGCACCGGGGTGTTCGGGGACCTGACTTCCCTCAATCCGGGAATCAACGGTGAATGGAGCATCCAGGCCGACGACATGGACGGCGACGGACTCTTCGATCTGGTGATCGGCGGACAGAGCCAGATCCGCGTCCTGCTGGCCAGCGAGGCCGGCGGGTTCACGATCCACAGCACGCGACCGGTCAGCGGTCGCACCTGGCAGCTCAACCTCGCCGATCTGAACGGCGATGGCGCCGTCGACGTGGCGTGCGTGAACTCCTTCGCGAACGAAGGGACGATCTTCCTCAACGACGGCGATGGCGGCCTCCTTCCCGGCACCATCCACGAGACCGATCCGTTCCCGCTCGCCAGCGACCTCGGCGACCTCGACGGTGACGGCGACGTGGACTGGATCACGTCGAGCTACAACGGCGACTGGTTCCTGTTCCTCAACGATGGATCGGGCGGCTTCGAATTCCACGCCAGCTTCGACGCACCGATCGCGGCGAGCTGTTCCCTCCCCGTCGACATGGATCGGGACGGGGACCTCGACCTCGTGTTCGTCGACGAACTCGACGACTCGATGATCATCATGAGCAACGGCGGCTACGACCCGCCCGCGCGACCGGGCGACTTCGACGGAAACGGCACCGTCGACGGCGCGGATCTCGGCGTCATGCTCGCGTCGTGGGGACCCTGCCCCGCACCCTGTCCTCCGGATCTGAACGGCGACGGCCGCGTCGACGGCGGGGACCTCGGGCTCCTGCTCGTCGAATGGGACTGAAGCGGCCGGGGCTCGCAGACCCTCCGGTCAGTCCCAGCGGAACACGCCCTTCTTCCACGCGTACACGTACGCCACCACGCTGGTCGCGATGAAGAACATGATGCGTCCGAGGAAGAGCGCGGACTCGGAGGACTGCGGCTCGAGTTTCGCGAAGGTCACCGCCCACGGGTAGAGGAAGATGATCTCGACGTCGAACACGAGGAACGTCATCGCGAGGATGTAGAACCGGACGTTGAACCGCTTTCGCGCCGAACCGATCGGATCCATCCCCGATTCGTAGGCCAGTCCCTTGACCGCACCCTGCGCCTGGGGGCCGATGATCGACGTCGCCACGATGTTGATGACGATGAACAGGAACGCCATCGTGATGACGACCCCGATCGGGATGTAGCTGGCGATGCCTTCGAGCGCGAGGGTGGTCATGGTCGAGCGTGGATCCGAAGTCGATGCTTGTCGTCCGGCGGGCTCGCCGGTCGCGAGGAGAGGATACCGGTCCCGACTCCTTCACGACGGAGCCGCGGTCGGGAATGGCGGCGAGCGGACGGCCCGAATAGTCTCTCGACATGACCGGAGCGCCTCGAGAATCCCCCCCCGTGGTCTTCCTGCACGGTTGGTGCGGCCGTGCGGACGAAGTCGATTCGATCCGGGCGGCCCTTCCGGACCGGGTCCTTGCGCCGTCCTGGATGCCCGCCGGCGGCGATTTCGACCTCGAGACCTGGCCCACGGAGCCGGACCCCGATCGCCGACTGGAGATCGCCCGGGAATTCGCCGACGGCATCCTCGAGCGGGTTCGTGCCGCGATCCTCGATGCGGGATTCGTCGGAGCGACCATCGTCGGACATTCCTTCGGTGGTGGCATGGCATGCCTCCTCGCCAAGGATCCGCGACTGGCGGTGCGACGGCTGGTGCTCCTGGATGCGACGGTGCCGATGACGCCCGAGCGACGTCGCGAGTGCACCGATCGGATGATCCCCTGGGTGGATCGCGCCGCGACCGGTGGACGCCTGGTCGCACAGGCGGGCTGGATCGCGGAGGCGTCCTCCTGGATACCCGACTTCTTCTCGCTCGAGGACCAGGGCGAGATCCGCCTGCAGATCGAGCGAAGACTCCTCTTCGCCCCGGTGGTCGAGGCGGCGCTCTCCATCGCGGGCGCGGTCCAGTGGTCGATCACCGAATCCCTTGAATCGATCGCCTGTCCGGTTCACGGTCTCGCCGGGGATCCGGGGCGGATGCCCGTCGAGGACCTGATCGCCCGCCGACCCGACGCCCGGATCGAACGCATCGAGGGGACCGGTCACTATCCGCACCGATTCCATCCGGAGCGAACCCGGGCGTGGCTCGAAGCCGGGCCACTGCCGGGCCTGGAATCCTGAGGACCGACGGGCGGATCGCGATCACCGGTCGGCGTTCGCTGCCGTCGACGAACTCCGGCATCGCGAGCCCGGTCCATCGCGACGCCATCGTCGAATCCGGTCGAACCATCGGCCACGAGCATCGATATCGGCATGGCGGGACTCGCGAGGATCCCCGCAGGGCCCGTCATCGACTCGCGCTTCGGGCTCGCAGCGTACAATCCGCGGTCCTTCAGGGCGTAGCTCAGCTTGGTAGAGCGGCGGCTTTGGGAGTCGCAGGTCGCAGGTTCGAATCCTGTCGCCCTGATTCAGGCCCATCGGAATCGGTGATTTCGATGGGCCTGCGTCGATCTCGGATTCGGGAACAGACCCTCAACGCTCGAACGTGAAGTTCATCCGTCCGTCGCGGGTGCCCATCTCGACGAGTCGACCGTTCCTCGGAGGTCGAACCAGGACCCGGTCCACCACGTCGCTCGAGAACTCCACCTCCACCGAATCCGGAGTCCAGGCGAGCCGGTCGATGGTCAATCCGCCTCGGATCCGGAGTCCCCGGACCTCGCCGGAAGGCCACGCGGAAGGAAGCGCCGGCAGCAGATCCACCTCGAAACCCGGCGGCACGCCCGGCACGAACGCGTCGGCGATCGGGACATGGGACTGCACCAGCATCTCCGCGATGCCCGCCGCACCGCCGAAGTTCCCGTCGATCTGGAACGGGGGATGATTGTCGAACAGATTCGGCAGCGTCGACTTCACCAGCAGCATTCGAAGGTTCTCGTATGCCGCCTCGCCGTCACGCAGCCTCGCCATGAAGTTGACCAGCCATGCGCGGCTCCAACCGGTGTGTCCGCCGCCGTTGGCGAGTCGGAAGTCGAGCGATTCCCGAGCGGCCGCCAGCAGCTCGGGCGTGGTCGTCTCGTTGAACTGCGCACCGGGATGCAGGCCGAAGAGATGCGACACGTGACGGTGTCCGGGCTCCGCCTCGCCGAAGGGCCTCGACCACTCCATCAGTCGTCCGTCCGCCCCGACGGTCGGCGACGCCAGTCGGGACCGGGCGGACTCCGCCGCCCGGACCACCTCGTCGTCCGATCGTTCGAGCACCATCGCCGCATCGATGAGGTTCGTGAAGACGTCCCACACGATCTCCTGGTCCATCGCGTTGCCCATGCCGATGTCCGCTCGCTGCCCGTCCCCGGTGATGAAGGTGTTCTCCGGCGAACTGCTCGGCCCGGAGACGAGCAGACCCGTGGCGGGATCCTCGCAGAGGTAGTCGAGATAGAACTCGGATGCGCCGCGCAACAGCGGCCAGGCTCGATCGCGTAGGAAGTCCTCGTCTCCGGAATGGAGGTAGTGCTCCCAGAGATGCCGGGTCATCCAGCCCCCGCCATGGGGCCACATGCCCCAGACCGTCCGACCGATCGGCACCGTGAACGCCCACGCGTCGGAGGTGTGATGAGCCATCCAGCCGCGAGCGCCGTAGAGTCGTTCCGCGGTCTCGCGACCCCGTTCGGCCAGGCGTTCCGTGAAATCGAAGACCGGCTCGTGGAACTCGGCGAGGTTCCCGATCTCCGCCGGCCAGTAGTTCATCTGCAGGTTGATGTTGACGTGGTAGTCGGCGTTCCACGGCGCCTCGATGTGCTCGTTCCAGAGTCCCTGCAGATTGGCGGGCATGGTCCCCGGTCGCGAGCAGGAGATCATCAGGTACCGGGCGAACTGGAAGTAGAGCGCGAAGAGCGCCGGGTCCTCGGCCCCCGCTCGAAGCTCGGCGAGGCGGACGTCGGTCGGCTTCACCGCCTGCGGCGAGGTGCCGAGGTCGATCGACACCCGGTCGAACGGCGGCTGGAAGGAATCGAGATGACGGATCAGGAGATCGTCGAATCCGATCCCGAGCGCCGCCTCGGCCCGCGCGGCGACTTCGACGCGGGGATCCGGGACGCCGTAGCCGGGCATGTCGGTCGCGCCGGCGACGACGACCGTGTAGGCACGGACCCGGCGGGCGGTCGTCGGATGGCTCCGCACCTCGCCGAGGACCTCGGCATCAGGCACCGGAATCCGTTCGCCTTCGCCCCCGATCGCGTCGCCTTCGGCCACCGCGATGCCCGCGTAACGCACCCCGGGATGATCCCCGTTGATCGCCTGGCCGTGGAGCAACGAAGACGTTCGAACCTTCGCGTTCGAGTCCTCCCCGCCGACCACCGTCCCCCCACGGTGGGCCTGGTCCCGTCCGATCGCGACGGCGAGGTGCATGCCATCGGGTGCGTCGGTCTCCCAACGGACCACGATGACGTCGTCCGCCTCGCTCGCGAACGCCCGGCATCGATAGCGATGCCCTTCCGAGGAGAACGTGGTTTCCGCGACACCCGTTCCGAGGTCCAGCGACCGACGATACCCCTCGATCGAATCGAGATCGTCGACCCAGCGGGTTCCGACGGTGAACAGCGTCTGATGGCTGCGGACGAGACGCTCGCTCATGAACTCCTGCTGCATGATCCGCTGCGCCCCGGTCACGTCGCCCGCGAACCAGCGTTCCCGAGCGCGTTGCAGCGCATCGGCCGATGGCGTGCGATGCCGGTCGATCGGCGAGCCGGCCCAGACCGACTCCTCGCTGACCTGGATGGTCCCGAGCGCATCGCCGTACGACATGCCTCCGAGTCGGCCGTTCCCGATCGGCAGCGCCTCCGTCCACCTGTTCGCGGGTTGCTCGTACCAGAGGACGTCGCCCGCGGTCGGTTCGGCCCGGGCGACGCCCGGGATCGCGACGAGCAGGGCGACGAAGGCGATCCGGACG
Organism: Planctomycetaceae bacterium; assembly: GCA_002684855.1. Taxonomy (GTDB): domain Bacteria; phylum Planctomycetota; class Phycisphaerae; order Phycisphaerales; family SM1A02; genus UBA12014. The sequence goes on from NYWD01000079.1 coordinate 15,387, forward strand.
CGATTCTTCAGGTCGTTCGACATGCGGGATTCCCTTCGGCCGACCGGTCCTCGTGGAGTCGAGGACGGTCCGGATTCGATGGTACCTTTCCACGATGTTGCGACGCGCGACATCCCGTGACGGATCCGCCGTCGCCGCCATCTACGCCCCGTTCGTGGAACACGGCACCACGAGCTTCGAATCCGTGGCGCCCGACGCCGCGGAGATGACTCGCAGGATCGAACGCACCGTCGAGACGCATCCCTGGCTCGTCGACGAGGACGAGCACGGCCGGATCACCGGATACGCCTATGCGACCGCCTTCCGCGGCCGCGACGCGTACCGGTTCGCCGCCGAGACCTCCGTGTACGTCGCCCCCGATGCACAGGGCCGGGGGATCGGCGCAGACCTCTCGATCGCCCTGCTCGCGGCGCTCCGGGCTTCGGGATACCGCACCGCCATCGCCGTCATCACGCTCCCGAACGACCCGAGCGTCCGCATGCACGAATCGATCGGCTACCGGGAGATCGGACGGATCCCCGGGGTCGGCTGGAAGGCGGGGCGTTGGATCGACGTCGGCTACTGGCACCTCGCGCTCGAGGACGGGAAACCCCCCGAAACCGCCTGAACCGATCGGACCGGCGTCGATCGTCCCGACCCCTCCGATAGGATCTGCGACGGAGACCCGATCGATGACACTGCATGCCACGCTTCTCGTGTTCGTCCTCGCCGCGACCGGACGTTCGGCGGCCGCCGCCCCGCCCGAGACCGGATGGTGGCCGGCCGATCTTCCGCCGCGGGTCGCGACTCCGCTCGACGAGACCGAGGACCAGCGTCGCGCGCGGATGGCGTGGTGGCGCGAGGCGCGATTCGGGATGTTCATCCACTGGGGTCTGTACGCGATTCCCGGCGGGTACTGGGAAGGACGACGCACCGGCGGCGCCGAGTGGATCCTCAACTCCGTGAAGATCCATCCGGACGACTACATGCCGCTCCGGTTCCAGTTCGATCCGGTCGACTTCGACCCGACCGAGTGGGCCATGATCGCGAAGAACGCGGGCATGCGGTACCTGGTGGTGACCAGCAAGCACCACGACGGATTCTGTCTCTGGCCGAGCGAGTTCACGGAATTCGACGTCGACGGAACCCCGTTCGAACGCGACGTGATCGGGGAACTCTTCGACGCCTGCCGAGCGGAGGGCGTCGTTCCGTGCCTCTACCACTCGATCATGGACTGGACCCATCCCGACTACCTGCCGCGACGGGCCTGGGACGATCGACCGGGTGGCGATCACGAGCGCTACGTGCGGCACATGCACCGGCAGCTCGAGGAACTGATCGATCGTTACGGACCCGGCGTGCTGTGGTTCGACGGCGAATGGGAAGGGACCTGGACGCACGCCGACGGGCAGCGGACCTATGACCTCGTGCGCGGGATCGACCCTCGGATCATCGTCAACAACCGGGTGGACACCGGACGGACCGGGATGGCGGGACTGACCCGGGAGGGCGGCTATCGCGGGGACTTCGGCACGCCCGAGCAGGAGATTCCGGCCACGGGACTCCCTCGAGGCGTCGACTGGGAGACCTGCATGACGATGAACCGGTCCTGGGGCTACCAGTCCTTCGACGTGGCCTACAAGACCACCTCGGACCTCGTCCGAAAGCTCGTCGACATCGCGAGCAAGGGTGGAAACTTCCTCCTCAACGTGGGGCCGGACGAACGAGGACGTTTCCCGGCGGAAGCGAGGAAGAGGCTCGCGGGGGGCGGTCGGTGGATGGCGATGAACGCGGAATCCATCCACGGGACCAACGGATCGCCGTTCGCCGACCTGCCCTGGGGCCGGTGCACCCGATCGAGCCTTCCCGGCGGCGGCGAACGCCTGTACCTCCACGTCTTCGATCCGCCCGCGAACAACGCGATCCGCCTTCCGGGCCTGCTGACCGAGCCCGCCCATCGCGCCGCCTATCTCCTGTCGGATCCCGGACGAGGCGGCATGGCGGTCGAACGTGACGGTGCCGACCTCGTGGTGAGCCTTCCCGACGGAACGCCCCTCGACCCGATCGACACCGTCCTGGTCCTCGATCTGGTCGCGCCCGCACTGGTGGTGGAGGGGCCGAGCATCGCGATCGAGTCGGGAATCTTCGTGGATCCCTTCGCCGTCGCCATCGGATCGCCCGATCCGTCCGTGGAGGTCCGATCGACCACGGATGGTTCCGACCCGACGTTCGACGACGGCTTCGATTCGGATCGGATCGACGTCGATCGGACCATGACCGTCCGAACCCGCTGCTTCTTCGAAGGCGTGCCGGTCGGTGGCGTCGTCGAGCGACGCTATGAAAAGGTCGATCCGATCGCCGCGGTGCAGCCGTTCGCGATCAGAGACGGGATCGCCTGGCGGACGTTTCTCGGCGCGTTCGAATCCGTCTCCGCCCTCGCGGACGCCGACGTCGAATCCGAAGGCGTGGCATCACGGGTCGATCTCTCGATGCAGCCCCGCGACGAGAACTTCGGCGTCACCTTCACCGGTTTCGTGGAGATCCCGTCGACGGGCGTCTGGGGCTTCTCCCTGGACTCCGACGACGGGAGCACCCTGCGGATCCACGATTCGCTGGTGGTCGACAACGACGGACTGCACTCGGCGCTCGAGAAGTCCGGAGCGATCGCGCTGGAGGCCGGTCTCCATCCGATCCGGATCGACTACTTCGAAGCGACCGGACAGGACGACCTGATCCTGAAGTGGTCGCGGCCCGGATCGGATACCTTCGTCCGGATCCCCGTGGAGCGTTTCAAGCGATGACCATCCCCCTCGACGAGAAGTGGCACCGGCGATTCCTCGCCTTGAGCGAGGAGATCGCGACCTGGAGCAAGGACCCTTCGCGAGGGGTCGGTGCGGTGATCGTCTCCGGGAACAAGCAGGTGATCTCGACCGGGTTCAACGGACTTCCGCGCGGCGTCGAGGATCGGCCCGAGCGGCTCGAACGTCCGGTCAAGTACGACCTGATCGTCCACGCCGAGATGAACGCCATCATCCAGTGCGCCCGCAACGGCGTGAGTCCGATCGACTGCGCGATCTACTCGTCGTTCTTCCCCTGCGTGAACTGCGCCATCGCGGTGGTGCAGGCCGGCATCCGGACGGTCGTGACGTATCTTCCCGAGGCGGGTGACGACCACTGGCTCGATTCCATCGGGAAGAGTCGCGCCGTGTTCGATGAGGCGGGCGTCGAATTCCTCGAACTCGAACGCCTCGGCTGACCGGGAATCAGCCCTCCTCGGCCCGGATGCGTTCGATCTCCGCCCGGACCTGCCGGGCGATCCGGCTCTTCGCCTGTCGAATCGCCTCGGGAGACATGGAGAGTCGTTTCGCCACCTCGACGGCGGGAACGCCGCGTCGCCCGTAGAGATCGAAGGCCTCCCACGACTGCTCGCTCTGCTTGCCGCTCGCGCGGACCGCGTCGAGCGCCCGCTCGATCACCGAGCGGGTCCACTCCTGGGCCCAGACGTCCTCGATGCGGCCGGAATCGTCGATCGCGATCTCGTCGTGTTCGCCGAAGTTCACCCGGTCGCCCCGCTTGCGCCATCGGGCCCGCATCGCGTTGAGGGTCGCGGCCTTCAGGTAGCCGCGGAAACGACCGCTGTCGGCGTCGTATTCGAACCGATGTGATGCGCGAAAGAAGTTCGCCACCACTTCGTGCGCGATGTCCTCCGCCTCTTCACCGCCAGCCCCGGCCCTTCCCGCGAAACCCTTGATCAGCGGAACGTACCGGTCGTAGAAGTCTCGCCAGCCGATCTCCCGTTCGAGCGTCCCCGAGGCGTTCAGGCGAAGCAGCAGGCTGCCGCGGGTCTTGAAATCATCCACCTCGGCCCGTGCCCCGACCCCCGATTCGGCCTTGGAAATTTCCTTGGCATCGGGTGTCGGCTCCTCCGGGGGACCATCGCCTCCGGGAAGACGGACGATCGCTTCGGTGGAACCGAATCGGATCCGGTCTCCGCTGCGAACCCTTGCGGATTCGCCATCCTCCAGACGGATCCAGTTCAGGTTCGTTCCGCTCCGGCTGCCGAGATCCCTGAGAAGAAATTTCCCGCCCGCCAGCCGAACGGCGGCATGCCGCCGGCTCACCGCGTCGTCGACGAGCCTCATCGCCGCATCCTCCTCCCGACCGATGACGATCTCCTCATCCGGCAGGAAGTCATGTCCGACGACCAGCTCCTTCGACTGGAGTTGCAACTCGAAGCGGACCTTGGATTGATTCATTCGGATCCTCACGACTGACCTTGTTTCCCACGCCTCGTTTCAATTATGATCGAAAAGAACGATTGGGGTGGGCTTGTGATCCTTCATCGCC
>NYWD01000080.1 GCA_002684855.1 Planctomycetaceae bacterium
ACATATTACCAAAAATTTAAATACAATAATAAAAATTATAAAGATTCACCCGTTTTTTTGAATAGTGATAAAGATACTTTCAAAGAAGGATATGGAATTATTAATTAAGCTGATGGAGGTAGTTTTTTCTTTTTATACATAAAGAATGCGCCACCCGCAATTAAGATAGCAGATATAATTCCTACGATATACCATTTCCATTTTTCAAAAAAGATTTGAAAAAAGTTTTTCTTTTTCTCTTCAGCCATTTGTTTTATTATAATTAAATGTTTTTTTCTTAGGAAAAATAAAACGCATGTAACTTTAAATGGCTACTCTAACAGAAGAACAATGGGATACAATTATTTCTACATTTAGAGAAATAAATCGCAAAAATGAAAAAAAATGCGAAGATTTACTTATCTGTAAAAAATGCAAGTTACAATTTTTCAATAAAAATTACCACGGTAATTATCCTTTATGTGATAAACATAGAAATAACACATTTAAAGCAATAGTTAAATAATATTTCAATTAAATAAAGATGACCGACAACGAGGCAAGGATTAAAACTCTAGAAAATGAAGTTAATGAGCTAAAAAGTGCATTAGCTTCATTTGGTAAGAAATCTAGGCGAAAGAAAAATGATGATACTAAAAAAACGCCGTCTCCATATAATTTATTTGTTCAGAGATATCTAACTCAGCAAAAAGAAGAACTAGGTGATAAATACAAACATTCCGAGGCATTTAAACAGGCCGCCGTTGAATGGAAGAAGAAGAAAGAATCGAATTAATCATAGAAAGTATAACTTTGTTGTAATCTTTGAAAAGTTTTGGGTGATTATCATCTTTCCATGTAACATGATTTAACGCTGTATGAGTTAATTCATGTGCTAAGAGATTTTTCATTTCATTTATAGTTTTTAGTCTTCCGTTTTTATGTTTAAGAGTTAGAAATATTTTTCTATATTTAGCCCTAAGTCTTTTATCTTCTCCGATAGGAATATCTCTTGTTAGATGTACATTTTTAGGTTTATTCAATCCATTAAATATAATACTTCCCTGATCTTTATGTAGTTGCATCTCCTGTAAAATATGAGGTGTTTTTGATAATAAATCGAGATACTTATCATACATGTTTACCTTGGTAACTTTTATTTTATATTGTAATGTCTTCACAAGTGTGTCTAACATTTCTAATAATACAGCCGCAGATTCGGCTAATGGAGAAATGAGAACTTTATAATTATTTACATTAGTGTAATTTTTAGTTTCATTAAAATCCCAAATGGATCTCATATAATTTATATTATATAAATTAAAAATTAATTTAATACTATATCTACACCCCCATCTGATGTTTTTCTTATAAGAGGAACTCCTTTTGGTTGAACCTTAGTTCTATATAAATCTTTAATTCTTTTTTGTCTATCGGGTACCAGTCGTTTCGGTAAACTATATGTTTTTTTAGCGTTTTTCTTTTTCTTAGGAAAATTAAAAACATTTTCTGGCTGTGATAAATCTATAAAAAGATCAAGTGGTAACACTTTAGCCACACTTGGTATTAAACCGGTATTAGTTGGGGCCGTGTTTATTATAAAAGGAAACCGTGTTACTCGACGATCAAGTTTTAATACTTTATAGTAAAATTCATCTACTATGATTATATTTGTAGATATATCGGGATTTTTATATAATAACATCAACGCTCTGTAAGATTTTAAACAGTTTTTTAAAATGTATACTGTTTGCATCTTTTTACACTAATAATATCATAACATTATAATTTTCGTATTTAATTTTACTGGTCTAATTTATAAAATATTATATTTAACATATAGTAGTATATCGACATGTCCGATGACGAGGATTACTTAGAATCAAATTTATCTGATGAAGAATCTTCTTCTGATAGTGATGGTAGTGAAACAAGCGGTGAAACAAGTAGTGAAACTAGTTTAGAAGAATTAGAAGAATTAGAAGATCTTGACGAAGATGAGTTGGGTACTTATCATATATTAGACTGGGATAATCAATTAAAATCTAAAATGGACGAATTATCTAATTCTTTAGCTGAAAAAAACGTTACAACCGAAGAATATAGAAGAGAAATGTTAAGAACTAATTATTGGAACATGAAAAGAAGTAGAAAATACATCGTTAGTGATGAAGATAAGGAAATTATAGATAAAGTAAGAAAGAATATAGAAGAAATTAAGTTGAAATTTAATAATGGAGAAATAACAGAGGAAATATTCAATGAGAAGTATGATGAGTTTATAAGATTGGAATACAATATATTAAGAGTTTCTGAACAAATTACTTCTGATAAAAAAGAATACATAGCTAGGCCAGAAAATGAAGCCGAAAGAATTGCTATGTTAATGAATGATTTAGAAATGTATCACATCAAAGAAGTAAAATACATGAAAGAAATAGCAGGTAAATATAATATATATCCTCCTACTTTACCAGAAGGTTATACAGGAGAAGATATACAGGACTACTCTGATAAATTAAATACCGATCTTGAATTACCTTACAACAGGAGTATTGATAATTATATAAAAGCGTATGATACATATAAACAAAAGATATTGTCGATAGCACCTTCTTATGTAATAGTTGACAGGGTATGGGAACAAACCTCTGATGCAAAAGCTAATGAACCTAGTTACAAATTCAATATGATAAAAAAGGAAGGAACTAATTTATCTAGTTTATTGAATAATGAAAAAAGGTTTAATTTATTAACTGAAAACGAGGAGATTCAATTCCAAACCGGTATGTGGAAAGAAATTACAGATAGATTAAGAAGAATGTCTAGAGAAGATCTTTTAAGTTGTATACCTAATAGGACATTTAAGTATATGTCTTACATAGAAAGACTTAGGGAAAATAAACAAAAAATGCTCAAATTTAGAGAACATCCCAAAGATTACGAAGAATTAAGAAATATCCTAGAGGAAGATTCAAAATATTATAGAATAGAAGCAAATAAATTATTTAGAAATTATAAGTACACTAGACCATTTGTATATGATAAAGGTTATGGGAAGACATCTGATGCCAAGCATAGGATAACTGGTTCACCTCAAGCGTATCTTCAAAATGGCAAAGTAAAGTATTTAGCTTTTAAAGAAAATGTGGATAGAAATGATGTCGGGGATTTATCTAATTTTATAACTGTTAAACCCATAGACGATGAACTTTATAACGAAATTTCTGAGAAAGAAGGCAATAATACAATTGTGGTAGACATTTGGGAATTAAGAGTTTATTTAGCCGAAATAAATTCAGGCTTTAAAGAAAAAATTAATTTAGTTAAAAGATATGAGTCTTTTAATGATTATCTATCTGATTTTAAAGATATTCTTCACGAAAACTTAAAAAAGATCCCTGTTGCATCTCAGGAAGTTTTAGCTGATAAAATAAGAAAGATTAATCATTATTTAAATACAGGAGAAGACCCTGATATCTATACAGAAACTGGTCAACTTCCTATATCGGATATCTTTAATAAATCCGATGAGATCCTAGAACTTAGAAAGAATGGAAAAGCTAAATTAATACAATTTATTTTAGAATACATAGAACACGATTCTCAAAAATTAGACGATCTAGAGAATTACATATTTAATTACTCGAGTTCAAATTATGAATACAATGTAAATAAAATAATATTTATATTTGAAAATTATCCAGAAGCTCTACGTTCTTTTATTAATGGTAATATGAGTAATTTGGAATTATTAACAATGGAAACAGCTAAAATAATTCCCGAGAATGATCTTGAAATGAAGACAGAACAAGAAAAAATAGACCATCTTTTAAGTTGGAGTCCTGATACTTCAAATTATGACATATATAAATCACAACTGGATGAAAATGATGACATAGAAAAGTTTAAAAAAGACAATACATCTTTAAGTTTATTACAAGTAGATCAAATATTTCAAGAATATTCGGAGTACTTACAATGGAATAATACACTTGATACATACACTTCTTTAGATTTTATTAATAACGTTAAAAGACTAAGATGGCTTATTAAACAAAGAAATAAATTACCGTCTAGGAGAATTTATAGAACAGCTAGTATTTCTGATAGAATAAATACTCAAAAAGATCTCGAGTACATCTTTGAGACATGTGAACTAAGTAATCCAAAAAAATGTTCTAGAATAACGGAAACTATTATATATAAAACATCTAAAAGTCCTAATGAATACAACTCAAACAAAAAATTAATAAAAGACGAATATTCCAGTTTATGTAATTATCTATCTAAACTTAATATCTCAACAGACAATCCATTTTTGTTGTTCCCTGTTATAACAGAGTTTTTATTAACAAATGGGAAGTTTTCTAATGTAGATAAAATCAGGCTTGCTAATTTTATATCAAATTCTGAAATAAGTGATGGTGTATTATCTTACATTAATAATTTGAGGGGGTTTGAAATTGATATATATCATAGTATACTAATGGATGAGCTCAATGAAAATGTTCAAAATTTTATTAAAAAGAGAAGCCTTAATAAAATTTTAGATCAGGTGAGAAAGTATAGAACAAAAAAAATACTGAAAGACAGGTTAGAAGAAGAAACATTTGTAAAACAAAATACATACATCTCCCCAAAGATATCTTCTTCACCCCCAGAATCTGAAGATATAGGAGGTGGAGTTAACTTTGTACCCGATTATATAGAAATAAACGGATTTTATATAACAGGAGGAAATTATCCTAATTATGAGACGCGTATAGGGGGAGATACTGTAATTAATTATAGCCGCGAGAACTTAATACAGCTTGCTAATATTTTTGCAGTTCCAATACAAGATGATTCATTTCAATTGTATATTAACATAATGGATAAAAAGTCTTTACTAGAGAATAAATTACCCAATGAAATATTAGTACCTGAACATATACCAGGAAATGGTAGAGGGCAGGGCGCAAGCGATTATTATGAAAATTTAAAAATGCCTACAAAAAAATATAAATACACTTACAGGCCCCGTTTTGGAGTTAAAGAACCTGGCGAGGTGTATGGTGTTATTAAAGACCTAGATAAAAAATATGGTATACCTTTTAAATATAACAACGGTATACCAGTGTATTCAAATGAATTAAAACAACTAGTAGACGATTCTTTTGTAACAATAGAAGGACCCGCTATATTCGAAGATGAAGACCAACTTTTTCCAGTTGGTAAATATATGTCATCGGAATATTACATCCTAGTTGAATATTTAGATTCTAGGGGAAAGCCTAAAATGTTTAGAGAAGGAGTATCTGAAAAATCAATACAAACAAGGCTTATAGATGATTTAGACACTTGTGATCGTTTTAAAACAGAAGAATCTTGTAACGATCCTTATTCTTATTCCCTGGATCCTTCGGGGGCTAAATTTAAGTGTGGTTGGAAAGACGGTGTGTGTGTATCTAAGAAATTTGATGATTCTCTTAATGATTTTGCTATTTTAGATGTAGATTTTAACGACGAGGATTTAAATAAAGAATGGAAAAAGGCTACCGAAAAATCTATGGAATCTATAGAAGATTACATTATAAAGAATAAATTAGAATCAGATAAAATAGATGAAATAACTTATATAGAAAAACGGGTACTATATGATTATTATTTAAAACTAAATGCAATTAAGGATGAAAAAAATAAATTTAATTCTCCAACGGTTGGTGTTCCAATGAATTCTAAAACTAATATAGAAATTCCTGAAGATGTTCTAGGAAGAAAACTACCAGGTACTGGAGGAGTTAAAAATATAATAGGAAAACAAATATGGGTTGATGAAAAGTACGATACTATTACTGTACATTCGTCAGTTGCAAAACTTCATAAGTACCCAGTTATGAATATTGAATTAGATAAAGAATATACTATTGACGATATTAAGTTAAGACCATACATGTATGTAAAAGAAACAGATAGCTATAAGTGTTATAGAGAAGACAACACTGAAATTACATTGTTGAAATCGGAATTTAAAATATCCGGTAATAAATTGTCTTGGGAAAGAGAAAATACTTTTTGTTACATATCCAAGGAAGATAAAAGTTTATTAACTGATTATCCAGGTTATTATTGGAATATATCCTACGAAACATACGACGAAAGAATTTTAAATAACGTCGTTGTTAAAAACACTGTTATAGAACGTAAAACATTTGTACCAACGTCTTTTATTAAACCAACACCCGGTGTTTTATTAAATGGAAAACCATTAATCCAGAAAGAAAATATATTAAATGCTATATATGAAACTGCCTTTACTGAATTGGAAACTCAAGACAATTACATCTATCAAGTAAAAACCCCGGCATCATTTGCTACTCAGTCTGCTATAAAGTTTTCCGTTGATCATGGAATTGATTTAAACGGATCTATAAAAGGTAGAGTTGCTCATATAACATTATCAGATGTTATACAAGAATATGAAAGTTTGTATCCAAAACCGTCTATTTCTAAAAAACAACTAACTGAAATATTACAAAAGGCGATAGATGAAAAAGATTATAACACTTTAGCCACATATTATTACAGAGCTAGATTAAATAATTTACCTAAAGACCTTCTAAAACAAGCTAAAGAGGTAATAGATAATAAACCTAAAGAACCCATAGCAGAAACAAAACTACCCGATGTTCCAATTCCTCAAAAAACCACTGTAAAAAATAATTTAGTACCCTCCAGACGTAGGAGGTAAATTAAATTAAATTAAATTAAATTAAATTAAATTAAATTAAATTAAATTAAAATTACGTTTGTAATTTAAATAAATTGTATTTATAAACTGTAAATGAGCGTGTCTAATATAACGGTAGTCTATCACCCTAAATGCGATGCATCTATGAAATTTTTAATTAAAACTAAAGAGCTTACCGATGATATAATTATTGATTATATAAATTATAAAGAAGATTCTTTTGAAAGTGATATAGAAATAGACATAATTCCTTTAATAATTTTAAATAACGACATAAGTCAAATTTTTAAGGGGAAAATGGCATTTGATAAAATAGAAGAAATTAAGGTAAATAAAATTCCTAAAAAAAGTAAAGGTTCGTTGAGCTATGGTAATAAATCTGTTACTTTTATGCCTGAAGACGGTTCTCAGAAAAAAGTAAAAATAGATCTTGACGCTAAATTTTAATAAATTTTACATTTATGCGGATAAAGTGGTGTTTAAAAATATAGACTATATATAAATGGACCGTGAGATTCCCGATTTTGCTAAAATTATGAAAATGGCTCAGCAGGTAGCTAGTCAGATTGAACCCCCAGAGAGTTTAAAATCAGGGCAAATGAATCAGCAAGATGTTTCTGAAGTTATAGCTAAAATTGGTAAATCAGTTGGAGAAATAATCACTCCAGAAATGCTAACGGGTGGAGAATTTAATATCAAAGAAAAACCAACATGTAATCCTAAAAAAAATAAAAAGAATGGAAAATCTAAGATCAGTTTTAGTGAATCTGATATAGCAGACATTACAGATGAAATTGCTCAAAAAGAAAAACCCCCCGAAGAGAAAAAACCCGATGATAAGAGAAAAAAGAGATATGTAGAAATTCATTCAACAGATGAAGAGAGTGATGAAGATCCTACGGTTCCTAGAACAAAAGATATGACATTTACATTGTCGGTAACACTTGATGAACTTTTTACAGGGGCGAAGAAAAAGTTGGCTCTCAGGCGTAAAAAATTAGATAAGGACGGGTCTTATGAGGAAGAAAAAAAGAAATTATCCATTAAAATCGAACCTGGTATGATAGAAGAGCAGGTAATAAGATTTAATCATATGGCGGATGAAAAACAGGGTTATGAAACTGGAGACGTTGTTGTATCATTAGACGTAGAAGATCATGCCGAATTTACTAGAATTGGTAATGATTTAATCGTAGAGAGAGAAATATCATTCTCGGAAGCCTATGACCCCGTTGTATATATTAAACATCTAAACGGTAAAAAATATAAGATTACTGGTTCTCCTATAGAGATTTTTAATAATTTGGATGAAGAGCTATTAAAAAAGATACCTGGTTTGGGTATGCCAATTGCCGGAGAAACAAACGAATATGGGGATATGTACATTAAATTTACATGTGTAAATAAAACTAAAATAACAAAAGATATTCTTGAACAACTTAAGGTTATATTCCCTTCATTGACCAAGGAAATTGAACTAGATGAAAATGAAAGTTTTATCGAGGAAGAATTTGAAATGGTAACAGAATCAGATTTAGAATATCTAGAATCTGATTCGGATTCGGATTCTGAATACGATTCGGATGAAGATTCAGAGACGGATTCTGAAGAATATTCAGATGAAGAATGTGGTTCATGTAGTAAAGATGGTAAAAAATGCGATGACAAAGAGTGTTTACTTGAAGATCTAGAAATCGAAAAAGAAACTGAAGTTGAAAAAGATAATGAAAAGTAATGTTAATGTATATAAAAACAACTTCTATTTATTATAAATGTTTCATAACGGTTGGGAATATTATATAATAAATCCATTTTCTAAAGACATTGCTCAAAAAACACAAGAGTTGTATTTACTTAATTATAATGAATCTTATGCTAAAATGATAAATGATTTATTTATTCCAGAACCTCTGGAATTATTTGATAATAATACAGATACATTTATTTATTATACAGATTGTAGTGGTGATATGGATATAATAAATAATAATACCGAATATGAATATAAATTTTTAAAACATAAATTTTTCGAGAAGAAAACTAATAAAATAAAGAGAGATTTAAATATGTATTATAATCAATGGAATATTAAAGTTAATAGAGTTTATAGAGACGGTGATAAGTATTATATTGAATTATTGAGGTTTTAAGAATTATTTCCACCATGGGTTTTCTCCAGTTCTAAAATCTATTTCAGTCCAAGGACTTAAACTAACTATATCGTCATTTAATTCAGAATGTGCTAAAGCCAAAGATAATGGAGCGGGTCCTCTAATAACCTTTCCAGTTGAATCATATTGAGATCCGTGACAAGGACATATGTATTTATTCGATGCCCTGTTCCATGGAACAACACAACCCAAGTGTGTACATACAGCATTTATAGCATAATCTTCTAAATTACCATCTTCTTTAGTTATTAAATAATGGGCGTCTCCGTTAAGTCCTTCTACTAAAGAACGTTCTGGATAAGGGTGATCTTTAACCCAGTTAGACCCCTTTACATTATTTCCTAATGCGTCTTTTGCTAACAATCCCTTGCTAGAATCGCCTCCCCCGGGTGGCACAAAAAAATAAATAAAACCACCCCCCATCCATCCAACGGGTAAAGAAGCCCCTGCTACTAAAACAGCATTTAATATGGTTCTTCGTTCCATGTCGGCCACGAAATTATCATCTATTTTTTTCATATTTATCATAGGAGTTTTTGTCATATATATTGAATTGCTGGTTAGTGATGCTATAAAAGCAAATATATTATAATATAAACTCAACATAACAGTTTTTATTATATATTATATTATTCTTTAAAATAAATTACAATTTTATATACTATTTAAAAATAATAATTATAAAATTGTAAATACATTACATTATGTCACATAGGCGCGAAATATTCATTAAAAAGTCTTCAGAATACTTAGGTCTTAAATCTACAGATACTCTTATTATAAATCTGGAAAAGGGTGTATTTAACACGACTGTTAAATATTGTAAAGCGAACAGTATAGAATTAAACTGGTTATCTAAACCTTTTGTAAAAAAGTATTCGACTATAGCTAGACGCCTTTTAGCTAACATGAGTTATACTACAAATTCCGAACAATTTAAAAACAGACTACTTTCACAAGATATAAAATCACATGAAGCAGCAGAATACACGCGAGAAGAACTAAACCCAGATGTATGGGGGAGGCTAAAAGCTGAAGCGTTAGCAAAAATTACGGCAAAAAAAGAAGTAACCGAAGATGGAATGTTTAAATGTAATAAATGTAAATCCATGAAAACTGTTTATTATCAGATGCAGACAAGAAGCGCAGATGAACCAATGACGACTTATGTTACATGTACAAATTGTAATGCTAGGTGGAAGTGTTAAACCCCTTAATTATTTTGGGTTTCTTAAAAACTATACAACAAGATACATTATCACTAGATTCCGTAGGAGAACGTTTCGTTAGAAGAGGACCCATATCAATAGAACTAACTTTATTTTGACTAACATCTACAATTCCCTCGGGAATATAATCAGTACCTTCTCTCTGAGAAGACATTGAACTAGACGCGGTTCTCATAGCACCTAGAAGATTTCCTTCGCAGCTTACCGAGTAGTTTGCATGCAGGCTTATTGGATTTCCGTAGAGACAGTCTTTATCAGCCCCAATAAAAGTCATCTTTAGATTATAATCATTATCTATTTCCTTTTTTAGTTTATCTAGTTCTGATTTAGTATATTTTCTACTACAATTTTCCTGACCGTCTGTTATAACTGTAAGAGTTATATCTTTATTTTCTTTTTGCTTTAGAATAAGTTCGTAAGCTTTTCCAATAGCATCTAACAGAGCTGTTAGACCATTTACATTAGTAATTTCATCCGTAACATCTATTGTATTTACAAAGATGTCGTCGGTCAAAATCTCAACATCAGTGTTAAATGCGATAACAGTAAACCTATTTTCCGACTCTTGCTTCATTTGCTCTTCAAGTAGTTCACTAAATCCTCGTTTGATGTCGCTAATATTATGAATCATAGATGCAGATTTATCTACAATTAGAATGTCCCACATAATATATAAATATGTATATTTTATTCTTTTAAGTTTTATCGTGTAGTTTTTTTATAATTTCTTATTATAGATTATGACAATATATAGAAAACTTAAAGGAAAAAAATTTATATATCCGGGTGCAAATTCTAAAGATATAGAAAGAATAAAAAAACTAAGAATTCCGCCCATGTGGACTGATGTTAAAATAGATTCGTCTAGTAAAAGTAAAATACAGGCAATTGGTTACGATTCTAAAAGAAGAAAGCAGTACATTTATAACCCCGAATTTATAGAACAATCTAAAATGAAAAAATTTAAAAAAATGAATAAATTTGATTATTCTAGTTACGATAAAGTCATAAAAAAATACATATCTAAAAATGATTTATCAAAAGATTGTGTTATAGCTAATGTAATAAAACTAATGGAAGATTTAAATATAC
This sequence comes from Planctomycetaceae bacterium, assembly GCA_002684855.1. Taxonomy (GTDB): domain Bacteria; phylum Planctomycetota; class Phycisphaerae; order Phycisphaerales; family SM1A02; genus UBA12014. Next base: position 11,205 of record NYWD01000080.1, read on the forward strand.
GAGTTGGTAATGAAACATATAAAAAGGAAAACGGATCTTATGGAATAACAACTTTATTAAAAAAACACCTAACGGGTAATACATTATCTTTCGTAGGAAAAAAAGGTGTATTTCATGTAAAGCATATAACAAACCCCAGAAGCATTACATTTATTAAGAGGGTAAAAACTATTCGTGGACCCAATTTATTCTATTATTCACCTAATGTATGTATTTCAGCATCAGATTTAAATACGTTTCTAAGACAGAAATTAAGCAATAATGTAACATGTAAAGACATTCGAACATATTGTGCTAATAAAATATTTTTATCGTTTATGAAAAAACTCCCAAAAGCAAAAACAGAAAAAGAAAAAAAGGCTAATATTATAGCAGGGTTGAATCATACTGCTGAAAAATTAGGAAATACACGTAAAATATGCAAAGATTCATATATAGATCCTAAAAATTTATTAAAATTTAGTTAAAACTGTTTTTTTTAATATATATTATTAATAAACATGTCTCAAACGTCGGTTTTAGAAAAACTAAAAAGTGATAACTCATTAAATAAGGAAAAAATAAAAAATCTTCAACTTAACGATGGGATTCTTAACAATCATTTACAGTTTTTAAATAAAAATGTTTCTGAGATGAAAGGTACGGTTGAAGACTCTGTTTCTAACTCTCTATTGTCTTTAGATATTGGAAATAAACCAGAGACAACAACACATGAGCATAGATATTTTGGAATTGCCCCTACTTCAAATGAAATTGCTACCGGTGCGACTTTTAAGACTATTCAATTTCACGGATTTCGGTTGCTAGAAGATGGATACCACTATAAATCCGTAGTCGACGCTGGAGCGACCCATCCCATTTCTAATTCTCATAACGATGAAAAGATTAATTTAGCTAGGATTAATCTTAATTTGGAGCCAAGTTACCAGGCTTATCATACTACAGGGATTAACGTTAACGATTTCAGATATATAAGATGGGCAGAAGAAACGGGGTGGGGGGATTTTTGGAATAATACTAAAACACCGATAATATATACCCGTACATATTCAAATATATCACCCGGGTCTTTATTAGAATCAACTTCTATGTGGGCTACGAACAACTTCGCGCCTGCTTCTGGATATATAGTTTCTGCAGCGACACCAGGTGGTCCGTGGGTTATTAGATCTAGTTGGGATCACAGATCATCTCCATTAGTATCGAGTAATAACACATATCAGGAAATTGGAAACCTATCAACAAATTATATTCGTAAAGTATTTAACGAAACTGATACTGTATGGTCTGTCTTAGAATCTTTAGCGAGGTTAATTTAAAGAATAAAAATATACATTTAAAATACAAATGAATTTGTTAAAAATATTTATCACTTTTATGTTTTTACAAAGTAATGCGTCATTTTTAGATTCTGCTCAATTTAGATATTATAAAACACCCAGACTTGTTGTTAAAAATCATAGTACATACCTTAATAAACCTAGATATCTCTACAATAAAAATATAGATAAAGTATCTGATAAGATAACTCTATACTCACATCCGATAGACTACGCTAAAAAAAGACACCCCCGTATGACATTAGGAGACACTATAATTAACAGACGTATCCTTCTAGGTACTATTTACGCTCTTATAGTAATGTATGTATCAAAAATAGATCCCCCAGATCCTCCGGATGAACCTCCGCAGCGTAGACCTAAGTATAATGTATTTAAAAAGCCATTGTGGGCTCCGGTAAACGCATCTCTGACAGATAAACAATATGATATTTTGTATAAAGTTTGCACTATTTCTTGGACTCTTTTCTTATTCTACTTTGTTAATTTAAAGTTTTAAATATAATATAAGATTAATATCAGTACATGTTAAGAAAAATCAAATCCTGTCCAGCTAATTTATGTAATATGGCTCATAGAAAGAAATCAAAAGAATCAAAACCCCCCGAAACTATGTTTTTATTATTGCCGTCTAAAACATCTAAGATAATAAAAAAGGGGGACGCGGTAGATGAAATAGTAACTAGTTCACTTCTAGATATAAATGTAAACGACCCAACTGAACAATTATTTATTTTATTGATTTTGAAAAAATTAATCTCGAAAACCAAATATAAATTCTCCAGTTTCTTTTATGAAATACTAGTCAGAGGTGCTATATCATGTTTGACACATAAAATAATGCACTTTACAATAACTAATTTACACACATATTCGCATATAAATTTAAATTTTTTACATTAATTTAAAAAGATATTATATAATAAATTATATCAATGAGTATTATATCTGGTATAATTTATTCATACATCGGTATGATTATATCACCAAATGTTCCTTATTGGAATAATAGGAACATTCATAATCTAGGAAATACGGGAGCCCTTGGAAATCTTCATGCTATGACAGCACCAATTATGACTAAGTTTATAGACCGGGCAGCATACGGTGGTAGGAATATTCGCGAAGAAGTATATAATACATTCGAGGGAGATGTACTAGATATGTGTTGTGGAACAGGGTTTTCAACAAAACCCGGTAGTGTAGGTATAGATACATCGTTGGAAATGCTTAGATTTTCTAAAATATTCAATCCTGGTAGCGAATATCTCTACGGGAACGCAGAAAGATTCGGAAAGGACGATGAATTTGATGTAGTGTCTATTATGTTTGCTTTTCATGAAATGCCAACTAGCGCTCACCAAAAGATAATTAGAAATGCAATTCGGGTTGCTCGTAAAAAGGTAGTTGTAGTAGATATCTCAAAGGATTATAAACCATCCAGGGGCATGTTGGCAGGCGAACCTTATCTCTTGAATTATCTAGACAACTTTGAAAAAACTATTGAAAGAACCCCCTTTGAATATCCATTGTATTATAAAACTAGGAATAAATTGGATGGTGTTAATAAAACGACACTTGTAGAAAATCATGTTGATATGTGGGAATACACTATGAAAGATTTTGATGATGAAGAACCAAGGGATCTCGAAGACTCTGCGCCCATTCCTATTGTGAATGAACCTATTTCTAACAGCGAGATGACTCGTAAGAAATTTGCCCGAGAAATGTATAGATTGGGTGGAGGAGGGGGTTGGGAAAGTCTTAAAAGTCTAGATGATCTTACTGCAAAAAGGAGAAAGAAAGCTTCTAAGAGACTAAAAGAAAAAAAAAGACAATCTATTAAATGGGAAGAACAGGTAGAAAATAAACAGATGAAAAATTGGGCTGGTAAGTCTGGGGTGTATATTTACAAAGGGGATGGAAATTATGAAGTTACACCACACCCTCTGAGGCGCGAAAGAGAAGAAAATGAAAGACTAAATAAAAAAAATAATCAGACCAGTGAACAGAAATACTGGGAAAATATTGCTACTAATATGATAGATGAAAACAAGCGTAGGGCAGATGATTATTCATATAAAAATAAAGCGGAATATTCTATGAAAACTAATTGGTATTATCGCCCTGAAGAAGATGAGGATAAAGATTGGTATTGTTTGTAAAATGATACATTAACCGATACATTAACCAATACATTAACCAATGTATTACATTAAATGAAAAGTAATAAAAAAATAAATAAATTCTATTACAATTATTAAATGACAATAAAGGTAATAAAATTTAAAAAATTAACCTCAGGTGCCAAAAAATTCGAAATTACATTTAATAAGAATGGAAAAACTTACACTCGAAAATTTGGCGCTCGAGGAATGTCGGACTTTACAATTCATAAAGACAAAGAAAGGCGAGAGAGATACATCACTCGTCATAAAAAAGACTTAAGGACTAATGACCCAATGAAACCTGGTTATTTAAGTATGTACATTCTATGGAATAAACCTAGCGTATCCGGTAGTTTAGCAGATTATAAACGTAGGTTGAATACCTACAACAGAACAGGTAAATTCCCAAAGGGAATAACAGGTAGTAAAAAATTAAATTCAAGATTCGGAGCACTTGTAGATTTTGATGTACCAAATTCATATCTAAATAAAATACCCGGTGATGTGCAAAATTTAATACAAAGAGAAGTATCTGCTAGCAAACTTCAAAAAGGTGTCAGGGGTAGAGAATGGCCGTCTAAATTAATGAAAGAATTTTTTGATCATGTATATAAACATTACATTGTCCCGGGCATTGCCAGCTCGGCGGCACGGTGGGAGACATCGTACAAAGAAGAGTTTAATAGTTATAAATATACACCCTCGATCGCAACCGAGCAGTATCATACAAAGCCGGGTTTTATGGGGAATTGGTTTAAGAGAGTTGCTAAATTACCTACCGAGTCTTTTTTTGAAAGAGACAAGGAAT
>NYWD01000081.1 GCA_002684855.1 Planctomycetaceae bacterium
CCTCGAATTCGTCCTCCTCCTCGAGTTCATCCTCGTCCTCGAATTCGCCCTCGTCCTCGAATTCGCCCTCGCCCTCGAGTTCGCCCTCGTCCTCCAGTTCGTCCTCCCCCTCGAGTTCGCCCTCGTCCTCCAGTTCGTCCTCCTCCTCGCGTTCGTCCTCCTCCTCGAGTTCGCCCTCCTCCTCGAGTTCGCCCTCCTCCTCGAGTTCGCCCTCCTCCTCCTCTTCGGGCAGGCCCCAATTGACTGCAGCCACCGCGGCAACTGGTCGCGGTGCTTCAACAGGCATCAGCCGTCGCTCACCGTCGATTTCCGGCTCATCCGTCTCGCCGTCCTCGTCAACATCCAGCTCGGACGTCGCCTCGGCCTCCTCGTCCGCGAAGAGATGGGGCTGCACCGCCTCGTCGGCGTTCCCACCGCCGGGAATCCGAAGCAGGCGTCGAGCCATCTCCCTCGCGACGGGCTCGCCGGCACCGCCGAGCACGAGGCCGATGAAGATGCTGAAAGTCGCCGCACCGATCACCCAGAGACGAAGACCTGATCCGACGAGCGTCGTCAGCGCCGTCGTTCTCGGGGGAACGGGCCGGGGAGGTTCGTGCTGGAGATGACGATCGATCCAGTTCGGCACCGGCTGATCGATCGCGCTGGAGATGTAGATGGTGCCGTCTTCGGCGTCGGCCGCCAGCGGACGGAGATGCAGTTTGGATCGAACCAGCCGGTCCATGACCGCGGGCTCCTGCTCGTCGAGCTGGAAGATCGCGAGGTCGTATCGAACGTGTCGCTCGAGCAGACGATCCTTGGCGAACTGGAGTGGCGCCAGGCCGAGCTCGGCCTCCCGCCTCGCCTCCTGCTGAGGCACCAATACCACGGCCACCAGCATGGCCAGGCCGGCGACCACGAAGAGCCAGCCCGGGTCGAGACGGAAGAGTGGACGAGAGGTTCGCACGTCCAGATATCGGCGAAATCGCTTCCAGAAGTCGAATATCGGCCGCTGGAAGACGGCCGCGGGCCGTGGCGACATCGCCACGGCCCGCGGGACTTCGGTCGAGCTCCCTTCGCCGGCTCAGGCGAGGTCGGGGAACATCTCGGTCACGGTCCCGACGAGGTCCTTCACGTGACTGATGGACTCGTCCATCAGCGGCCGCTCGGTCGCGTCGAGATCGATCTCGATGACCTTCTCCACGCCCCCGCTGCCGAGGATGCAGGGCACCCCGACGAAGTATCCACCGACGCCGTATTCGGCGTCGCAGTAGGCGGCGCAGGGGAGGATCCGCTTCTTGTCCTTGATGATCGCCTCCGCCATCTGCACGGAACCCGATGCCGGGGCGTAGTAGGCGCTGGTCCCCATCAACTTGACGATCTCGCCACCACCGACCTTCGCCCGGTCCACGCATTCGGTGATCTCGGCTTCGGAGAGCAGCTGGCTGACCGGAATGCCGTGCACCGAGGTGTAACGCGGAAGCGGGACCATGTCGTCGCCGTGTCCGCCGAGCAGGAGCGCCGAGATGTCCTCGATCGAGCACCCGAGCTTCATCGCGAGAAACGCGCGGTACCGCGCCACGTCGAGGCAGCCGGCCTGCCCGACGATCTGGTTGGTGGGGAATCCGGACGACTTCCAGGCGGTGTAGACCATGGCGTCGAGCGGATTCGAGACGAGAATCATGATCGAGTTCGGAGAGTGCTTCGCGACCTGTTCGGAGACGGAACGGACGATCTTCACGTTCGTGCCGATCAGGTCGTCACGGCTCATGCCCGGCTTGCGAGGAAGCCCGGCGGTGACGATCACCACGTCGCTGTCGGCGGTATCCGCGTAGTCGGAGGTTCCATGGACGTTCGCATCGAACCGCTCCATCGGACTGCAGCAGAAGAGATCGAGCGCCTTGCCCTTGGCGACCCCTTCCTTGTCCGGAATATCCAGCAGGACGACATCACCGAGTTCCTTGGCGGCTGCCCAGTGGGCACAGGTCGCACCGACGTTACCGGCGCCGATGACACTGATCTTTGCGCGTCGCATGATTCGAAGCATCTCCAGGTTGACCGTCGCGGCGACGGCGATTTGGCGGGATCGCGGTGGCCCGAGACGACGTCGAGCCGACCGGTTGCCTCCGCGGGGGAAGCCTCGCATCATAGGACAGCCGGCTCGACCGCGCCGGTGTCCCCCGACCCGCCGAGGATCCATGAAGCGATCACGAACCACTGCCGCCCGCGTGGTCGGGCCCGCGGCCGCCCGCCGGATCCTCCTCGGATCGCAGGGACTGGCGGCGGCACCGGCCGGCCGGGCGGGGCCCGGGTCGCTGCGACGGCTGATACACCGCCTCGGCTTCGTGCAGATCGACTCGATCAACGTGCTCGAACGGGCCCACCACCTGATCCTCCACAGCCGAATCGAACATCATCGACCCCGGAATCTCACCCTGCTCCTGGAGCGGGATCGTGCGCTTTTCGAGCACTGGACCCACGATGCGAGCGTGATTCCGATCGAGTGGTATCCGCACTGGAAGCCCCGGTTCGCCGCCCATGCCGCCCGGATCGAGCAGCACGCCTGGTGGCGGAACCGGCTGGGCGAGTCGCCCGAGGCCCTGCTCTCCGCCGTCCATCGCCGCGTGGAGGAGGACGGCCCGCTCCGAGGCCGTGATCTCGACGACCTGCGCCGACGCGACACGAGCGGTGGATGGTGGAACTGGCACCCCGGCAAGGCGGCCCTAGAGCATCTCTGGCGGGTGGGACGGCTTGCGATCTCCGGAAGAGACGGATTCGAGAAGCGTTACGATCTCGCCGAACGCGTCCATCCCGAATCGATCGCCGGCGATCCGCCTTCGTTGGAGGCGCAGGTCGACTGGGCCTGCCGCGCTGCGCTGGAGCGTCTCGGAGTCGCGACACCGTCGCAGGTCGCGGCGTTCTTCAAGTCGATACCCGTCGCGCTCGCTCGCGAATGGTGTCGCGACGCCGGGGATCGTGGGGAGATCGAACCGGTCCTTCTCGAGGATCTCGACGGCGTTCGCCGCCCGGCCTATGCCACGTCGACGTCGCGACGACTCGAACGGATCGAACCGTGGTCCGACGAGTTCCGGCTGCTCTGCCCGTTCGATCCCGTGATACGCGATCGAGGACGCCTCGCCGGAAGATTCGGATTCGAATATCGCTTCGAGGCCTTCGTCCCGGCGGCGAAGCGTCGGTTCGGCTACTACGTGATGCCGATCCTCCATGGCGATCGTTTCGTCGGACGGTTCGATCCGAAGTTCGATCGATCGACCGCGACGATCGAGATTCGCGGTCTCTGGTGGGAACCGGGCTTCGGGACCAGGGCGGATCGAAGGCGGTTCGAGTCCGCGATGAACCGACTCTCCGAACGGCTCGGCGCGGCGAACTGGACGATGGACGACGCCGGAGGTTGAATCGCGAGCAGTCGCGCCGATCATCGCCCGCGAACCGCGGGATGGGAACGATGACCGATCCGGACACCGATCGCGATCGCCGCGGGCCCCAGGGCCAGCGACGCGACGAGGAGGATCGCGGCGGACCACGGCGATCCCGAATTCCAGAGCCGTATCACCTCGAAGCAGAGCGCCGAATAGGTCGTGAATGCACCGAGCGAACCTCCCACGACCGCGGCCGCGAGGATCGGATGCACCGGATGCCGTCCGGGTTCGTATCCGGGCGGCAGGTCGATGTCGATGAGGCTCGGATAGCGCGAGTCGAGGCGTGTGAACAACATTCCCAGCAACAGGGATCCGGCCAGGTTGACCACCAGCAGCGCCGCAGGAATCGCACCGCCGAGATCGATGGTGAGGTGTTGCACGCCCCATCGCGCGAGCGCCCCGACGCCACCCCCGATCGCGACCAGCGGAAGAAGCGACGGAAGCGAGAGACGCCGGACGAGGCGCGCTTCGGCGTCGGCCTGCCGCGGGGGATTCGGATCGGTCCCCGGTCCGGTCGGGAGATCTCGATCGGTCATGCACCACCTCCCCAGGCGAGTCCGATCGCGAGGGCCGCGATCGCCACGATCGGCGTACCGAACAGGGAGATCAGGGACTTCACCGCCTGCCCGGATCGCCACAGCACCCAGGTGTCGAGCATCGCGGTCGAGAACGTGGTGAATCCACCGAGCAGCCCCGTCAGCAGGATCAGTTTCGCATCGTCGACTCCACCCGCCTTCGTGGGCAGCGTTTCTCCGAGCAGGTGGACCACCGGCAGCCTCGAGGCGTCGGCGGAGGCGAGAAACGCCGCCGCGATGCCGATCAGCAGGCAACCCACGACGTTCACCACCATGATGCCGACCCAGAAGGGCACCCGCAGCCGGGTCGCCGCGACGACGGTGAGCAGCACCCGAAGCGTCGCCCCCATCGCTCCACCGGTCGCCACGAGGATGATCTCGGCCAGCCATTCCACGTCGGGATGCTACCGCGGAAGGTCGCGTGCTTGACACACCGGTGCCCAACGGAGAAAAACCCATATTCCAATCATCAATCCGGAGTCGACCATGTCCACAGGATTCGAAATCGTCACCAAGCAGCCGCATCTCCACCTCAGGCTCTCCGGCCGGCTCACCGCCGACGACTACCACGGGCTCGCCCCGGTCGTCGACCAGGAACTCGCCGATCGAGGGCCTCTCCGGATGATCGTGGAGCTTTCCGAGGCGTTCGAGGGCTGGACCGCGGGCGCCGCGTGGCAGGATCTCAAGCTCAACCTCGACCACTGGAACGACTTCGATCGAATCGCGATCGTGGGTGACCTCGCGAAGTGGCAGGAGATGATGGTCAGGTTCACCAGCCCCTTCACGAAGGCGGAGCTCAAGACCTTCGCGTCGGTCGAGGATGCGACGACCTGGCTCGACGGCTGAACCCCGGACATCGGCTCAGCCCGGACCGACGATCGCCGAGGCGATCGCCGCCGTGCTCCAGCAGGCGAGCGCGCCGGCGAGCATCGCCCTCGGGGCGAGCGACGAGAATTCCGACCGCCGCTCCGGCGCGATCGCCCCGAGGCCCCCGATCTGGATCGCCATCGACGGGATGTTGGCGAATCCGCACAACGCGTAGGTGACGACCGTCACTCCGCGGGTCGAGATCGTTCCATCCGCGATCATCGTCCGGAGGTCCGCGTAGGCCACGAATTCGGTCGCGACGATCGAGGTCCCCAGCAACCTTCCCACCTGCGGGATGTCCGCGACGGGGGCGCCGATGCACCACGCGACTGGCTGGAAGAGGATCCCGAGCCCGCCCTGCACGCTCCACGGCCCGTAACCGTGGTTCGCCCGCCAGCTCGCGATCCATTCGGTCTCGGACAGGGCCTCGAGCGGCCAGTCGAGCAGGGCCAGGATCGCGATGAAGGCGACGAGCATCGCCCCGACGTTCAGGGCGAGTTTCAATCCCTCGGTCGCCCCCATCACCACCGCATCGAGGACGTTGCTCGCCCGCCGTTGGTCGATCGCCTGCGCCTCGATCGTCTCCCTTGGTTCGGCCTCGGTCTCCGGAAGCATCAGCTTCGCCATCACGAAGGCCGCGGGCGCGGACATCACGGAGGCGGTCAGCAGGTGCTTGGCGAACCGATTCCGCGCCGCTTCGTCCGCCCCGCCGAGGAAATCGACGTAGCCGGCGAGCACGCTGCCCGCGATGGTCGCGAATCCGCCGGTCATGACCACCATCAGCTGCGATCTCGTCATCCTGGGCAGGAACGGCTTCACGCAGAGCGGCGCTTCGGTCTGTCCGACCAGCACGTTCGCGGCGACCGTCAGCGACTCCGCGCCGGACACGCCGAGCGTTCGGCGCATCACCCATGCCATTCCGGCGACGACGCGCTGCATGATGCCCAGGTGATAGAGCGCCGCCATGACCGCCGCGAAATAGACGATGACCGGCAGCACGCGGAAGGCGAACACGAATCCCGCGGGTCCGTCGGGGGCGGCGAGCGGCCCGAACAGGAACGCCGACCCCGCATCCGCCATGCCGATCGCGGTGGCCACCTGGCGGGCGAGCCAGTCGAACGCGGCGGCGGTGGCCGGCACGCCCAGGATCAGTCCCGCGAGGAGCAGTTGGAGCCCGAGTCCGCCGACGACCACTCGCCAGGGAATCCGCCGGCGATTCGAGGACAGGGCCCAGGCGATCAGACAGAGGATCGCGACCCCGATGAACGCGCGAAGCGGTTCCTGGAGACTCCATCCGGACTCTGCGGGGATCGCGGATTGCATCGAGGGGGATTAGAACAGATCGCGGGGACGACGAAGCGACCCGCCGTCGCGAGCGTTCAGGGAATCGCTCGAACCACCGACTCCATGGGTGGGCGGGCGATGTCCGGGGGAGGGTCCGCCATGCCGGCCCAGAGGAATCCGATCACCTCGAACGCGGCGGGATCGAGTCCCAGCAGCCCGTACAGTCGGGCATCCCGCGTGATGGCGCCCGTGGACCACTTGCCCAGGATGCCCTCGCTGGCCAGCGACACGAAGAAGTTCTGGATCGCGCAGGAACATGCCGCGTAGTCCTCGCGACTCGTGAACGGGTCCATGTTCCGCACCTGGCAGGCCACCACGAGTTCCGGCGGTGCCATGGTCTTGTCGTGGACGCGTTTCGCCTCGTCCGCCGAGAGGGGCCGGCGTTCCGCCTTGATCTGGACCGCGAGATCGGCGGTCGCGGCCCGCCCCCGGGGGCCGACTCGAATGAACCGCCACGGAAAGGTCAGACGGTGGCAGGGTGCGTGGTTGGCCGCATGCAGGGCGCGCTCGATCGATCTCCGGTCGAGCGGCGCGTCCCGATAGGTGTGGGCGGTTCGTCGCGCGAGCATCGATTCGTACGCATTGAGGGAGGGCGGTTCGTCTCGTCGTTCCATCGGAGGGAATTATACCCACGACCGGATCTCGACGACGGTCGATCGATTCGTCATCATGACGCCATGGAACCGAACCCGCGGACCCTGCATGCCGGACGATTCCTCGATTTCGTCGAACGAGACGGATGGGAGTACGTGACCCGCGCCAACGCGGCCGGCGTGGTGGCGATCATCGCCGTCACCGAAGAGGACGAGGTCGTGCTGGTGGAACAGCATCGCCCTCCGCTCGGTCGCACGGTCGTCGAGATGCCGGCCGGGCTGGTCGGTGACGGGGCGGTGCCCGAGGACGAGGCGGACCTGCATGCGGCGCAACGGGAACTGCTTGAGGAGACGGGTTTCACCGCGGATCGCTGGAGATCCCTGACGACCTGCGCCAGTTCAGGCGGACTGACCGACGAATGCGTTCATTTCTTCCGCGCGGATTCGCTGAATCGAGTCGGTCCGGGAGGCGGCGTGGACGGCGAACGCATCCGGGTCTGCCTGGTTCCGATGCGGGATCTCCGGCAGTGGATTCGGTCCCGGTCGGCCGACGGTCTCGCCGTCGACGCCAAGGTCTACGCCGCGATCACGATGCTGGAGATGTGAGATGCCGGCCCGGGTGGCGGGTGACCAGGGCGTCCCGGCCTCCGGGATCGGCCCCCCGGACCTGACCTCGGAAGACCCGACGCGAACGGGTATTCTCGTGGGATCTTCTCGATACCGATCATCCTGACGCTGATCTCGGGCGATCCGTCCCGTCCCCTTCCTTCGCGGATCGAGGAACCACCGGCGATCCACCCCGATTATGAACACGTCGTGATCGCCGCCGCTTCCGACTTCGAGGCCTGCGGCGTGGCCGATCTCGATCGAGACGGCGATCTCGACGTGGTGTGCGGAGACGCATGGTACGAGGCGCCGACCTGGACCCGTCGTCGCATCGGCCTCGTCCGCAGCGTCGGCGGTTACCGGGTCGATTTCGCGGACGTGCCGATGGACGTCGACGGTGACGGCTGGACGGACGTCGTCTCCTGCAGCTGGCACGACCGCGGCGTCTTCTGGCGAAGGAATCCCGGCGTGACCGGCGGTGAGTGGAAGATGCGGGTCGTCGATCGACCCGGCAACATGGAGACCGCGATCGGCGCGGACGTCGACGGTGACGGACGACTCGACTTCCTCCCCAACACCGTGGAATCCATGGTGTGGTACTCGCTCGAGGACGAAGGACTCGTCCGGCACCTGATCTCCCCGGACCGTGGCGGACACGGCGTCGGCACGGGCGACGTCGACGGTGACGGGGACGACGACGTCCTCGGTCCCGAGGGCTGGTTCGAAGCCCCGGACGATGCTCGCGACGGCGAGTGGCGATTCCATGACGAATGGTCGCTCGGCGGCGCAGGCATCTCGATCATCGTTCACGATTTCGACGAGGACGGGCTCGCCGACGTCTTCTGGGGCATGGGCCACGACTACGGACTCTTCTGGCTGAAGCAGGGACGGGACGACGCGGGAAATCGAACCTGGAAACGACGGCTCGTCGACGACTCGTGGTCGCAGGCCCATGGGCTCGTCCTCGTCGACCTCGACCGGGACGGAACGCCCGAGGTCGTGACCGGCAAACGTCGACACGCGCACAACGGCAAGGATCCGGGCGGCGAGGACGAGCTGCTGGTCTGCACCTACCGGTTCGATCCGAAGGAATCCGTCTTCCGGAAGACGACGCTCGCCCGCGGCGGCGACGTCGGAGCCGGCCACTACCCCGTGGTCGTCGACCTCGACGGCGACGGGGATCTCGATGTCGTCCTTCCGGGAAAAAGCGGACTTCACCTGCTGAGACGACGGGGAAGACCGACGCCGTGAAAGCGCGTGTCGGGCGGCGATTCCGCTCGATCGGACGCGCTCGCACCGCCTGCACCATCGCCGGGATCCGCGACGAACCCGGGGGTAACGAGAACGCCCCCGGCCACGAGGGACCGGGGGCGGTTCTTCGAAATGGGCCCAGGAGGACTCGAACCTCCGACCTCACCCTTATCAGGGGTGCGCTCTAGCCAGCTGAGCTATGAGCCCCGAACGCCCGGACGAGCCGGGCCGAACAGTGTACCGGCTATCGCGCACGCGGCAACCGTGTCGAGCGAACGGAACATCCGAAAACCCCTGTCGCGTGGTCACCAGGCCCGAAGATCGCCGAGGAGCGGCTCGACGAGGTCCTTGAGCGTTATCACGCCGAGTGGCCGTCCATCGGCGCTTTCGACGATCCCGATCTGCCGACGATCCACGCGAAGCAGCTCGAGCGCGGTCATCGCCGGGGTCTCCGGATCGAAACGGATCACGGCCCGATCGAGCACCTCGGCCGCGGGCCGATCGCCGAGAAGGAGTTCCTGGACCGAGGCGATCCCCACCACGCGACCATCCGCACCGAGCACCGGCAACCTGCTTCGACGAGTACGTCCGGCGAGTCGGCCGACATCCCGCTCGATGTCGGGCTCGCGGGCGGTCACCACCTGTCTCCACGGGGTCATCTCCCCCGCCACCGTGAGCCTTCGCAGCGACATGACCCGGTCGGCGAGATCCAGTTGCTCCTCCGTGAGCGCCCCAGACTCCGCGCTTTCGCGGAAGAGGCGTGAAACGCGGGCCCGCGCCGTGGGATCGATCCCGCGCGGACTTCGAATCACCGACTGCACGATCTTCGCGACCAACCCGAGCAACGGCACGAGCCCCAGGATCGTGAGGCCGCGACGAAGCCAGACCAGCACCGGCGTGAACGCCAGCATCCACTGATCGGACCGGGTCCGGAAGAGATCCTTGGGAATCGTCTCACCGAAGATGAACAGGAGCGGCACCACCACCACCGTGTTCAGGACGACGACCCACCAGTCCGAGACCACGAAGCTGCTGAGGATCGCGGCGACCCCGAGACTGCCGGCGAAGTTCGCCGCGTTGTTCGCGATGAGGAGCGAGGAGAGAATTCGCTCGGGACGTTCGATCTCGGCTTCGAGTGCGGACGCGTTCCGAGCCCCGCGGCCCGCGCGCACCGCGAGCCGGACCCGGTCGATGACGTAGAGGCCGGTCTCCAGGCCGCTGAAGATCGCGCTGCCGACGACGCCGACCAGCGCCACGAGGATCGCACCGAGGAGGCCCGTCATGCGCCTTCCTCCACGAGATCGACGATCGCGGACTCGACCCGGCCCGATTCGACCCGCTCCGCGACGACCCGGACGTTCGCGAGCCTGATCTCGTCCCCCGGCCGGGCCAGACGGCCCAGTCGGGCGAGGAACAACCCGCCCACCGTGGAGACGCGGCGATCGTCGATCGAAGGACCGAAGACGGCCTTCCATTCGTGCAGCGGCATGAGACCGCCGACCCGCCAGCGGGCGTCGGCGAGTCGCACGGGTTCGATGAATTCGGCCTCGTCGACCGTTCCGATCTCGCCGACGAGTTCCTCGGCGACATCCTCGATGGTCACGAGCCCGGCGGTGCCACCGAATTCATCGACCACGATCGCCAGGGTCGAACCCTCGGCGCGGAAGCGGGCGAGCAGTTGTTCGCCGGACGCGAGTTCAGGCACGAAGGAGGCGTTGCGACAGAGCGCGACCATCGCGTCGGGATCCGCCTCCCGATCCGGCCCGTCGAGGAGGAAGTCCCGGCACGGAAGGATGCCGACGATCTCGTCGAGCGTCCCGGCATGGATGGGGATTCTTCGAAGCCCGCTCTCGGCGATGAGGGACCGGACCTCGTCGGGTCGGGCATCCACGGCGGCCGCACGAATCGAGACCCTCGGGGTCATGATGTCCCGGACTCGCAGCGCGCGGAAGGAGACCACCTCGCGGAGGAGCGTCTCCTCCCCCCGGTCGATCACGCCCTGCCGGGCCGAGAGATCGATCAGCGCTTCGAGCTCATCCGAATCGATCGTCGTTTCGGGCGAACGACCGAGCAGTCGCTGCAGCGGTTCGATGACGAGGGAGGTGACGATGCCGCCGATGGGGAGCAGTATTCGATGCAGGACCGCCAGCGGCGGACCGATGATCCCCGCCGCGCCGACCCGGTGGGTCTGACCGGCCAGTTTCGGGACCACCTCGCCGAACACGATCACGGCCAGGAGCGTTCCAAGTCCGAACACGACCGCAGGGATCGGCAGGCCCTCGTGCCGCAGAAGCAGCACGGACGTCACGGTCATGTAGACCGTGTTGATCGTCATGTTGCCGAGCAGGATCGTCACCAGCAGTCGCCGTGGATCCCGAAGAAGCGTCTCCGTCGCCGCTGCGGCGATTCCGCCATTCCGACGAATGGCGGCCCGATCATCGGTGCGAAGGCCGAAGAAGACCGTCTCGGACGCCGAGAAGAAGCCACTCACCACCAGGAGGGGGAGAAGCATCGCCAGGAGAACGTAGTCGGTGACGTCGAGGTTTGGCACCGGTTCAGAGGTCCAGGGCGTTCACGTCGGGATCGATCTGTTCGAGCATCCGCTGGGCATAGCGCCAACGGTTGAGTTCCAGCCGAACCGCGACCAGCGCGGCCCGGTCGGGCGGATGATCGCCGTCGCCTTCCAGCAGCCGCGCCACCGCGGCACGACGGGCGTCCCACTCCGACTTCGCCCATTCCTCGAGCCTGGCCCGATCCGCTTCGTCACCCGAGGCATGCGCCGAGGCGAGTTCCATGCGGACCTCGAGCATCGATTCGAGGAAGCCGTCGGGAAGGGAACGATCCTCGGCGGGAGACGGTCCGCCATGTCGCCGCAGGACGATCTCCGCCCGTTCGAGATCGTTCTCGAGCGATCGGGCGGCCGCATTCATGGCGGCGAGCTTCGAGGTGTTCTCCGAAGCCTGGACCGGATCCGTGGCGCGATCGGGATGCAGGGCGAGGGTCGCCCGCATCACCTTCCGGCGGACGACGTCGGGATCGACGTCGAATCGAACGGGCAGGTCGAGGATCGAAAAGGGGTCGTCGTTCATCGGCGAATCCTTGACCCCGGTCCTGCACGCTTCCTCCATCGCCCGGAGCACCCACGTCGGGACCCGGTTAGGGAATCCATCGGACCGGCGTGCGGATCGACGTGACCGAATGCGTCGGGGCCCATCGGCTCCGAGGGCGATTCATCCGCGTCGGGGATTCCGACCGGAGCGGCGAGGGCGGGCGTCGGCGCTCCGCCGCACGCGTCGGGGAAGCGAGCCCCCCGGGCGGCTTCCCGCCGCCACCGGCGTCGCCTCCTCCTTGGTGAGCTTCGACTTCTTCACGGCCATGTTCACCACCAGTCGTCGGCCTCGAAGGCGATGACCGTCGACGCCTGCGATCGCCTTCGCAGCCTCGTCGGCATCGGGCATCATCACGATCGCGAAACCTCGAAACTTCTCGGTCTCCTTGTCCATCGCCATCGCGATGTCCTCGATCGTGCCATACGGCTCGAAGAGCGATTTGATCTCTTCCAGCTCGGCGGCGTAAGCGATGTTCCCGACGTAGATTTTGTTCTGTGGCATTGTGAACCCCCGCTGTTTCAACCACCCACCCGACGAATCCCGACTCTCGAGTACGTGGATCCGCGACGAGGAGAGCAAGCCTTGAAGGCCGCCTTCACCCGTCGAGATAAGGATATCCCTTCCTCGACTGCTGGGCAAAAGACCCCTCGACATCCCCTTTGGACGCCCCCAGAAGCCCAAAAACTAGGACGGCCCGGTCGAGGTTTCCCTCGACCGGGCCGTAAAGTCGGCGATAACCTACTTTCCCGCTGAGCAGTATCATCGGCAGAACGAGCTTCACTTCTGTGTTCGGGATGGGAACAGGTGTTTCCTCGTTCTTATGATCACCGACAAACGACTGGTCGGGCTCTCGCCCGACCAGACGGTTTCGTGCAGATGTCGCGTATCGAGACCAAGCGATCCTGGACTGATTCCGTCCTCGGGGAACGGAACCGCCATGTGACCATCTTGCGTCATGTGTCGCCCTGTCCCATCCAACTGGATGGGGGCAGGGTCGGCACGGTCAAATCTTCGACCGTTAGTATCGCTTCGCTGAATGCATTTCGGCACTTACACGTGCGACCTATCAACCCGATAGTCTTTCGGGGGTCTCAAAGCAATGCTCATCTCGAGGTGGGCTTCCCGCTTAGATGCTTTCAGCGGTTATCCCTGCCGCACTTAGCTACCCAGCGGTGGACCGAGCGGTCCAACTGGCTCACCA
>NYWD01000082.1 GCA_002684855.1 Planctomycetaceae bacterium
CCATGACCACACCAATAAAATGATATTTAAGATACAGGATGGTGATGGTGCTGCTTCAAAACTCAAAGCAAATATGATGAAAGATGATTGTACAGTAATCAGAAGCAAACTAGGGCTACGAACTTGATCGATTGCAGGCTCTCTTCTATTTTGAATTTCATGATTACTTTTAAATGAAGGGTAACCATGATGTCCATGCCTCAATCACTTGTAATAATATTGTCTTTAGGTCTCATCAGACACTTTTGTTATTCTTTTATTCTACATACAAATTCATTCTTTTACCCACTCAAAAAGTGCTCAGTTTCCCTGACTTTGAAAAGAAATTAAAAAAGCAAGAAAAGTACAAAAATAAATCAACTTTTAAAAAAGATATTCAAAATAGATTGCAATAAAGCTAAAATTGACTTGCAGGGTTTCACAGACCCAAAAAGCATAACTGAAAGAACTTTGGTGATGCAAATGAAATCTCAAAACAAATACGAAAAATCACATGGTATAATGTACATAATCAAAAAGAAAAGAGGTATTCTCAAATGCTTTTGTATTTTCTATAGGTAAATTATTCTTTGAAGCGCTTGTGTTTTTGGAGCAGATGCTGAGCTTCTAAATCCCCCCTCTATACAGAGCTCTAGTCATATTGGCATATCTCTATTGCTTGATATTAAAGCCATTTTACAATTTATAAAACCTGCTTCTTTGAAGTTGAGAAATGTCAATTTCAAATTTTATAATCAAAAACTTTTTTGGATGTTTCATACCTCATAGAGCAATTTCTTCACACTTTTTACAATTTTTCAATGTCTTCATTTGTAATAAAAATAAATAAATGAGTAATATTTGACGGATGTGGGTTTAAAGTTTGCTACATTTTAAAAAAATCTTGATATTGAATGACTCAAAATACCAGAAGTTTTTTCTCAGGGTACATGTGAGCTGTCCTAAATTAATATAATTTTTTCTGGACACCCTTCATGAGATTGTGAGCAGAAAACCAAATTCTTAAAGAATTCTTGTTTGCAGAAGTCAGTTCAGTACTTCAACGAGATTGAATTATTTTGTAGATGCAACAGAAACTTGCATTTAAAGTTAAATTATCAAAATCCAAGTTAGAAAATGAAAATATAGTAAATGTAGCACCATAAGTATAATATATACAATGCTGGGAAAAAATTATAATACATTAGAATGGACCATAAGTACTTTAGAAAAAAATTATTGCACTTATAGTGTCTCTGGTGATATTTGAAATATATTCATACATTCAACTTTGAAATTGAACTTGTTATGTTACGGGAAGCAGAGGAGTAAAGGGCAACTTAACCATATGATACATACATTTCATAGAAACTTCACATGTATCCTGTCGTATTCGAGGTTCCCGACCTCGGTTTTAAATATTTTTGATTGGAGGCCAACTGTGGATAAGCCGAGAGGCCAGGTAAATCTTTTATTTGAAGATGTCCTAAGCTGTCTCCTGGCTCGATGCTCCTTTCTTGCCCCAGCTCTGCTATTCTTCTTGTCAGGTCATTTGAGGCTTCTATTGCAGATTGTTTCTCAGAAATGTTGAAGTCAACCATGTTGATATGTCCATTACAGTGAGATGCAGGTGGAGGGGGCAGTGGAACATTCTTCTCTGCATGGAAATGATGTTTCCTGCTCAAAGTTGAAGTATTTACAGGAGGAGGGGGCGAAGGAATCATCGGAGGTGAAAGGCTGTTGCTTGCTGGTATGGAATACTTCCTCCGCTCCATGTGGTCAGTGTAAAGGCCGCTTACGCCCAGTCTTGGAGGAGCTACCACGTGGGTGGGAGAGGACAGAGAACCTGCTCTGCTCCTGGATCTTCCAGCACCAGTCTTGAGCATCATGTCAGCTGTTGGAAAGGGGAAAGCAGGGCCACCATTGGGTTTAGTGTCACAGCCGGAGAAGTCATCAAACACGTCCTCCTCCATGGTTGTATCAATACCGGAAGACACGTGTCGTTTGAGCGTGCCATGAACACTACACGTGCCAGCTCGGTAACTATCATAGCCACGATCACTTTCAGCACCAAGACCAGTGCTGAGGCTGCGTCCGAGGTACTTGTAATCCTGATGATCATTAGCGATGGAAATATTACTACCACTTCGCGAGGGCGGTGATACAAACATTTCATTGTGCAGGGGATCTGCGTACTTTGATGAAGCATATCGATCAATCATCATTGATCTTTTGGAGCTCAGACTTGAACTTCGTTCTAATTTTTTCTCCTCTCTCCGTTTATTTTCTTTTCTCTGTTTTATGCAGCAAGTGATGATCATGAGTTTGATGATAACGAAGAGTATAGCACCCAACACCATGGCGACAATTATCACCCGAGGCACTGCATCTTTATCCTTGGCTTTGTTTTCTGAGGCTATCAGTTCTTTTATCCTCTCTCGTGAGAAATCTGAGCTTCCCTGAACATTGACAGACTTGACGGAGAAGGCGTACTTGACGTCTGGGTCGATATCAACAACATCTTGATAGACGAACTGGTCATCATCAGACAACGAGGATGGATTGGTTTTCACTATTTGAGACTTCCCACTAGTGACATCTTTAATTTTTGTTTTGAAATACTGGTCGAAGCCACCATTAAAACCAGGTTCCCACTTTAGTTGAATGGTTCTGGGATTCTTCATAATGACCTCAAGATTCACAGGAGGCTCAGGACGGGATTTGGTGGTGAGGCTGATGTTGAAACTGTCCTTGCCGAGGTCATTTTCTGCGACACATTGATAGGTTCCATACAGTGAGTTGGTTACAGACTCGATAGTCAGTGTAGACTCCCATGTGCTGTAGCCAATCTTTTTTGTTCTTCCATCATTGTCAAAAATATATTTCGTAGAGTCTAAATGATCTCCCGCTTTTCTCCAGAATATTTTGACAGCAGGATAACCGTACGCAACGCATTTTAAATCAATTTGATGCATCAAGTTTTGAGCAAATTTTGAAAAACGTGGAAAGTTTCTGATCTCGGGTTTAAATTTTATTTTTAGCACAGCCGTTTTAGTATGATTGTGACCCCCTCCAAGGTGATTATTTGCTCGGCAAAAATACTCTCCTCGGTCGGATTTTCTGACTCGCAGAATTTTCATGGTGAAAGTCATGTTACCATCATAGGAAGTTCTTACTCTCTCGTCAAAATCATAATTTCTGTCATCTGATCTTCCCCAACTGACAGTTTTCTCATTGATTGGTTTAGCATCTACCACACAATGGAATTCCGCCGTCTCACCCTCGTTAGCAATCACCTCAGATGTTATATTAGTGATCAATGCATGATACAGAACTGTCAGAGACACTTCTTTACTTTTTTTCTCCCATTTGATTGGCTGCCTCCAGCAAGTAAAGACCAGCATCATCCCTTTGAATGCCTCTAATCTCAATGGTGGAATCCTTGATGTGAAAATGATCAGGAAACCGATTTTTCTGTAGGGGTTTCCATGAAAATCTTTTTATGGGTGGGTTTGCTGCTGCAGTCACATTGATGGTGATATCATCTCCTTCGATCACCGAGAAGTTGGCCGGGAAGGAGACAGTGAACTCGGGAGGAAATCGAACATTTAGAATGTAATCCTTGGTGACATTATTGCCATTAATGGCAGGGTTAGACACACTACAGGAAAACTTTGATCCATTATCCAGTGATGTTATTGGATTGCCTCCATTCAGCTTGAGCACTTCACTGACCAAGTAGCCATTGTTCTTCGGACTTGACTTGACAATCTTGTCTCCTCCTCGAACCTGGATCCCGTTTCTGAACCAGGTAATTGTTGATGTCGGATTGGAAAGACCTGAGAGACAGTTTAGTTGCAGTCTGTCTCCGACTGTACTTTGACCAATTTCTTGAATTTCCATCGTAGGATCCGCACTGTCCGCGTGACTCAGGTACAATCTTGCATATCGGGGTTCAAAATATACCGAAAATTTAGTTTTCTGTGAAACTGAAGGAAAGTGTGCTCCATTGGAAGCCTCGCAGCTATACTCCACATCGTTGTCCGACCTGGACACCATGACAAACAATTTGGCAACACTTTGGCCAGCCTCCTTTCTTGTAAAGTTCTGATTCTCAATATATTCACCTTGTTTGAGCCATTTCAAGGTGGGAAGAGGACTGCCGTGTCTGGATATGCAAGTCAGCTCCAAGATGTCTCCTTCCCTCAGTGTCACTGTTGGCAATCCGGTAATTGTGGGGGCTTCAGGAGGTCTGAGTATTTGAATAACTTTTGTATCTTGTATCTCATTGCTGTACAAATCATTGACAGCCGAGCAGGTGACCTTCATCTGGCTCATGGTGTTTCCGTTCACCAACTTCTTCAAGATGCTGGTGGTCTTCCACCCTCCCTGACTCACTGCAACCTTCTCCTGAGTTCCAAACTGCTGAACTCCTCCTATAGTCCACTTGATCAGAGACGGAGGGTTGGACTCCTGACTGGAGCACTGGAGAGTCAACTCGGTACCAATCTGGGCAGAGTCAGGCCCGCTGATGTGAACCCTGTCACCAGAAAATGTAACATTGAACTTGACGTCCCTGGAGACTAAGGCCGAGGTGGTCACCTTGTTCCAGGCTCGACAGGAGAAGACATCTGTCAGATGGGACTGCTCCGCTCTGATGAACAGGTGGGACACCGTGGTTCCATTGTTGAGCCTAACAGTGGGGTATTGCAGTTTGATGTTTTCCTTGTACCAGGACATCTGAGGGGGAGGATTGCCACCTTGAGATACGCAGGTCACATTTGTCATGTCGCCCTCTCTCACCACGTGCGAGGATCCTCCAAGTATCAGTGGTTCTCCGGGAGGATAGTAGACCGTCAAATCTATCTTTTTCTCCAGCCTCGCATGTTTCAAAGCCGGATGCTCGGCCACACATCTAATAGAACTGCCATCATCCCTTGCGTTCGCTCTGAATTTTAAAGTGTTTATAGTGTCCCATGTTCCTTCCCGTATACCCTGAGTGACCTGGTTGGAGTACTCTTGATCGACAATCTTGTGGTCTCCCTGGTACCAAACTATCTTGGCCTGCGGTCGGGCGTCTCTGGCTCTACAGCTCAGTTGACGCTCAGCCCCGGAGTTGAGGGAGATGCTGGCTTCTGAGTGGACCAACTCCAGCTTGGAGGGAGGAACTAGAACATTGAGTACTGCTCTTGCTCTCAAGGCCTCGTGTTGGTTTTGATGATCTGGAGAGACTTGACACTCGAACTCGTTGAATCTCCCAAACTGCACATCTTCCACGTACAGATGATATTCACCTTTGGCATTATTTCCCTTTGGAGAACATTTAGGACAATAACTTCTGATAGTGTCCAGCTCGTAGCCCATCGCAAAGCCATCAGTTGACCATTGAACTTTCCCAACTAAATTGCCAATTGTACACCTGAGTGTCACAGACTCTCCCTCGATGACAGTCCGATTTTCTGGCTGTTCTTTGAAATATTGCCGGTGTTCTGGCTGGAGAGACAAGTGGGAGAGGTTGATGGCAGGATAACCATATTGTATAATTATAATTGTAATCAAGACATAACCAGGAAGGCCATCCATCACCGAGGTTGACCCAGCCAACTCTGCCAGCCAGCTCCAGCTTTTCTTTGCCTTAGAACCTTGCAATCTCCAATTGTTATGAACTGGAGTTTTAGTGGTAAGTCATTCTTGTGTTGAGTAACGACAGCAATGGCTCCCCAGATGGACAGTAGATGCATTGAGAGACCAACAGAGGTCACATCAGGCCAAGGAAAAAATCAGTTTCTTTTGCACCAGAGCCGGAGCCAGAGACATGGGAACAGTCGGTGCAGTCTCTGTACAGTTTTCTAGTGAAAAGCTGCAATTCATGTGATCTCAATCAGCTTCACCTTCATCACAAAGTTAAGAAGTATCACTGCTGTTGGAGCCTGGATCCTCTGTTTGTAAATACTTGTATCTGTTATTTGCCTCTCTATATCTTCTCCGGCACAACTGCACTGCAGCCACCGTACTTATTGCTGCTGCTGAAGCTCTGTTGCCAGTAGTAGTACTTGTAAACAGCCTCTTTCAACCTCTTTTAGACTAAATTTGGTTTTACATTTACTGCAAATTTTCACATGAAATATATTTGCATTACTGCATGTCACATCATACTTGTCACTGACACGCTGGGTAACGTGATGTTGATC
>NYWD01000083.1 GCA_002684855.1 Planctomycetaceae bacterium
AAATTTTATTTTAAACCTGAACAATTCGCGTATACATTTAAAATTCACACTTTCAAAGTCACCAGAGTCAAGACTAGACTTCGCAGAAAGAGAAAAAGAGTAAAAATTTGCTGAGGCTTAGGGATGATAGGAGTCGGCGTTATTCTTAGATTCTTTTCATAGACAATTATAGGAAATCTTATTTATATAAAATTTGAATATTCAACAATTAGAGTAGTCGTGGATCCCTTAACTTAAAATTTAGTTTAAAAGGAAGGATGAGAGGAAATATTGTCATTGTAGCCCAAGACTTCTAACAGGGAGGTTTTATTTACAGAATGATCTAGCTGGGCATGATTCTCTTTCACAGCACTTTAGCATAGATGTGAGATTCTTTTTTTCCTATTAAAAGTTGAAGTGCAAAGCCTTAACTCGTATCTTCATTGTAACGTTTCTCGTGAGAATTATAAAGATTTAATTTACATTATTAAATATTTCATGTATTAAACTGGCAAGGCTACCTAAAATTGAAAAATATAACAACAACATTTGGTCAGAGAAGTGATGTTTAAGTTTTAACAAGTATGTAATATTTGATGATTGTAAGATACTAATGTTTCAAATCTATACGAAGCTAATTGGAAAGCTGAAGATGCTTTAATCGAGGTTCAATCAGAGCTAGGATATGTTGAAACGTGTGGAGGGTGAAGAGGAAAATTTACATGAAAAATAAGGTGAGAAGTGCAGCTTTAAGTGGCCTTGAACAGAATTCAAGGGACAAAAGCTTTCTTGTTTGTAAAATGAATATAATCCGCCTTTTATATCGTTTTCCTCGGCAATTTTGCTGCCAACATGAGGATTTTTAACTTTATGGGAGAAACCAAGAAACGTTTAACAGGAACCTAGAATAAAATCCACGAACACTTATAAATTTCATAAGTGTGCCAAAGTGTTTTAGTTATCATAGTGTTCCTGTTATACATTTTCTAGTAGAAACAAAAGAAGCTGTGAATGAAAAGTAGAAAGCAATATGAGGTAAAACCAGTGCAAGATTAATCCACGGGTCCTCTGAATTAAATATAAATGTTACATGACACATGAGTACTAACGAGGAGTTTGAAGGAAGAATGTAACACCAATATTGAGTGTGTTGTGAGCTATGCAGGCCCGGAGGCCAGCCTCTGGCCTCAGCAGCTCGCCACTGAGGCCGTGTCAGCCTCCTGGGGCGAGGCCGACTCTCGAGGCTGGCGGTAGCCGGTGCCCGGGTGGAAGGTGGGGAGGTCGTCGTCGTTGTCATCGCTGGTGTACTCAGTCATGGGACCTCCGACATCCTCCTCCCCATTATAATACTCCCCGAAGGAGCCCAGAGTGGAGATTTTGATGGTGCCCGTGAACATGGCGCAAGTGCTCTCCTCCAGCTCAGACATGAGCTTACCGCGGTTCTCATTCTCCTCCTTCATCCTGAGCAGGAGGTCCCTCCTCTCCTTCCTCAGCCTGTCGATGGTGCTCCTGGTGTGGATGTTGCCCTCGCTGGTCGCCTCCAGCCAGGCCAGGTGGGCGTCCTTCTCACTCACGGCACTGCTCAGGGCTTCTTGCTTAAGTTCAAAAAGCTCTTCTAGCTGTCCCTTCCTCTCCCGCACCATGGACACAATCTGCCTCTCGATCTTGATCACGTGATTCCGCAGCGGGCCGCATGAGGCGCAGCTATTCAGCTTGTTGGCGTTCTGCAAAGTAACAATTCTCTGCTCAAGCCTCATGATCTTCTCGGCTGCCTCTTGGAAGCCCCGCTGCTCGTTCCTCTGGAGCTCCTCCTGGAAGCTGGATGCTCTGCTGAGGGGGAGGGGGGACCTGGAGGGCGCCGAGCCGGGGGTGGGGGTGACGGCTCCCTCCCTGGGCCGCATCATGATCACCGCCCCCAGGCTCTCCCCCGGGCTGTCGATCTCTGGACTCTTCTCCACGAAGCAGAGGTCCTCGGTCTCATACTCGCTCACCGACACCCGCACCTGCTGCTCACAACTGAGCCGCTTCTGAAGTGTTTGTATTTTCTCGACCAGCATGTCATTCTCCTTGCGAACGTCTATGGACTTTTCCTTCAGAACTGAATTCTGGGTTTCTAATTGTCTAACTTTTCCCCTCGTAATCTCTGAATTCTTAGCTTTTAGCTCAAAATTTTCGGCAACGTGTTTCTTTATTTCGGCTAATAACTCTTTATTCCGTTTCTCGATGCTTTCAATTTGTTCAAAAAGTGAGTTCATGTCAGAAGCTTCAATGTCTGTTTGACAAATTTTAGAATCATCTTCGGAGTGTTTTTTAAAAGAGGTGCATTTTTTGAAAATCGGATGTTCGCCTTTCTCATTTTCTTCAGAATTAGCTTCTTCCTTGTCCATCTCACTGTCGTCATCAGAGATGTCATCAGCAAACTCTGTTGTGTCGCTCGAGTCATCATGTGTGATGAAGTCTTTAGATTCATCATTGGTCTCCGTGTCTTCATCATCTTTGCACTGGTTTTCATACTGATTATAATGAATTCATCAAAGGAACAATTTGGAATTGGAATTTATAAGCATGATTGTTTTGAAGGGTTCGCGCAAGAAATGGTTGAACATCTTTACGCTCATTCATAGTTCAGGTCAAATTGTGAAAAAATTCTGACCAATCACATGTTCACAAAATGTGCACCAACCAATCAGGACAAAGTTACACAGTTCTGAGTGGTTTGTATCTTCTTTGTCTCTGTTGTCACAACATTTGACGCACATTTATTCACTGTTTTATCGTTTTGAGAATCAACTCCTCTTTTTGTCTAGGCACTAGGATTTGTAACGTTTGTGGTGATGAAACTTTTATTTGCTTGAGGAAAACAAGTGAGGAGTAGAACTGTGTCTCTAAGAATTGTTTACTTCTAATAAATGAGATTTCTTGACTAGAGAATGAGACATATTCTTGGTGGAGGCAGTCATGGAAATTAAACTAATCATCGTATCATCTTTGTATCATCCTCACTTGGGCGGAGTGAGGAAAGTTTAGAGATATCACATGCTTACTCCACATAATTCTCGGTACTTTTACAATGACGGAAGACAACAAGTGCATGTCAACCAAGGAAGATGTGAAGTTGAGTGGCAGGTCTGCCCTGACTGGGCGGGTCAGGGGCGTGACACACAGTGCCAACCTGCTGGTGGTTGAGATATTTGAAGATAGCGAAGTTTAGAAGAAGCTCTTGAAAAATCCTGTGGCTTGCGTGGCTCCTCCCATCACAGCATCCATCGGGTTTGCTGGAGGCGGGCCTCCTCTGCCAGCTGGTGGTGGTCCTCCTCTGCCTGCTGGAGCTCCCCTTGGAGCAGGTCCTCCTCTACCTGCTGGAGCTCCCCTAGGAGCAGGTCCTCCTCTCTGAGCCGGAGCTCCTCTTCCCTGTCCTTGAGCTGGGGCTGGACCCCCTCTTCCTGCAGGGGCAGGTCCTCCTCTGCCGGCTGGGGCGGGTCCTCCCCGTCCAGCTGGGGCAGGTCCTCCTCTTCCTGCAGGGGCAGGACCTCCTCGACCTGCTGGAGCTCCCCTAGCAGGAGCTGGTCCTCCTCTTCCTGCTGGCGCACCTGCAGGCGCCGGGCCTCCCCTTCCTGCCGGGGCTCCTCTAGCCGGTGCAGGACCTCCTCGGCCTGCTGGCGCCGGACCTCCTGGACCTCCTCTCCCGGCTGGAGCTCCTCTAGCTGGAGCTGGTCCTCCTCTTCCTGCTGGGGCACCTGCAGGGGCGGGGCCTCCTCTACCTGCCGGGGCTCCTCTGGCAGGTGCAGGACCTCCTCGGCCTGCTGGGGCGCCTCCTGGACCACCTCTTCCTCCTGGTGGTCCCCCTCTACCTGCAGGAGCTCCTCTGGGGGCTGGGCCTCCTCTGCCAGCAGGAGGCTGCTGTGCGGGAGCAGGTTGTGCCGCAGGAGCGGGGGCTGGAGCCGCGACTGGAGCTGGGGCTGGGGCGGGGGCAGGGGCAGGTGTGGGCTGTGCAACGGGGGCAGCAGCAGGGGCGGGGGCTGGGGCTGGCTGAGCAGGAGCAGGAACTGGAACTGGAGCTGGTTCAGCTACAGGGGCAGGGGCTGGGGTTGGTTGAGCAGCTGGGGCAGGGGCGGGCGAGGGATCCTTGGCAGGGGCGGGCGCGGGGGAAATGCCGTTAGGAGCGGCGGGGGTGGCCACGCTGCTGGGACCGTTCATAGGGGAAGCGTCCTTCACAACTGTGCCGTTAGCCTCGAGAACCTGAGCAGTCGGGGTTGTTGGAGTTCCTCCACGGCCTCTACCCCGACCTCTGCCGGGTCCCCGACCTCGGCCTCGACCTCTGCCCCGTCCCTCGCCTGACGGGGAGCCCGGAGAGCCGGGGGTGGTGGCCCCGGTGAGGGCGGCGGCCTCAGCCTCCTGGAGCTTCTTTTTCATCACCTCCTGTGCTTCTTGTAGCTCCTTGATGAGCGAGCTCTGTTGCTGGTTGTCTGATTGAGATTTAAGTAATTCCTCTTTGACTTTGGATGACTCATCTCCTCCGCTCTTCAGTTTGTTTTCTAGCTCATTGACAGCTTTTGTCTTTTCATCAACTTGTTTTTCTGCCGCCTCTAATTTCTTCTTTGTGTCTTGCAGTTGCTGCTTGAGGTTGTTAATCTCGTGTGGGGATCCGATGGGGGCGCCTCCTCCCTTTTGAGCCTCGTGCAGGTCCATCTGTTTCTGCTCGAGCTCCTGCACGAGCATCTCCAGCTGCGCCTGGAACCTCTCCTTCTCCACAGCCCCCTCCTTGAGCTCCTGCTGGGCCTTGTCCAGGTCCTTCCTCACCTTCTCCAGCTCAGTGTTGGATTTCTCCAGGTCCTTCTTAATTTTCTCTATTTCAGCATTTACTGCTGCATCACCTCCCTTCTTCATTTCATCAATAACATTCTGGAGATCTTTCTTCTCTTGAGCAAACTCTTTTTGTTTGTCTGACAGATCAAGTTTGAGCACTCTAATTTGCTCATTGAGATTACTAATTTTCTTTTCCAATTCATCAACCTTTGCACTGTCTTGGCCTGCTGTGTTGTTCTCGGATACAGCCTTCTTAAGGAGATCCTTCTCCAGATCAAGATCCTTTTTCAATTGAACTTTCTCTTTCTCCAAGGATTCTTTCTCACTCTTCAGTTTGGACATGTCTCCCTCAAGAGACTCAACTTTACTGAGAAGCTTTTTAATTTCATTTTCCTTGCACTCAAGGATTTCTCTCTGTCCCTTTTCCATTCCCGTTGACATTTTCTCCTGATTTGCCAATAATCTCTTAACTTCCTCTCTAGCTCCCTTCAAATCTGTCTCAACAAGTTTCATATCATGTTTCACAATGTCAAGTTCAGTTTTTGATGTGTCTCTCTCCTTCGTCAATCTTGCAATTTCCTGGTTAAACATTGCAATATCCTTGGTTATTTTACCATCAGTTGTATCAGCCATTTTAAGGGCGTGCTTGAGATCATTTTCAAGAGCCTCTATTTTGTTTGCCAAAGGCTGCTTTTCCCTTTCCAATCTGTCTGCTTTCATTTTCTGTTCATCCTTGGCATTTAGTGCTTCATCATAATCCTTCTCAAGAGTTCTGATCTTCTCACCGAGTTTCTTGATTTGTTTCTCTTTACTGTCAAGGATGCTCTTGTCAGGAGTCAGTGTGGTCTCTTCTCTCAGTCTTCGGTTTTCATCATTGGCCCTCTTCAGCTCTGATTCTGTTAAGTTCAGATCTTGTTGGAAAGATAACAACATGTCCTGAGACTTCTCGAGTTGTCTGACAAGCGCATCTCGCTCTGTTGTGAGCTGAGCAATCTCCAGGTGAAGCTTGTCCAGGTCGCTCTCCACGCTCTTGTGCTTGTGGCTGAACTCAGAGGCGTACTTGTCACGCTCCATACGGCTGTGCCTGAGCTCCGCCTCTGCCTGCTCAAGCTTGTCCCCGACCCTGGCCAGCTCCCTCTTGGTCGCCTCGGACTCAGATTTGCACTTGGCCTCGTTCTCGAAGGCTGCGTCCAGCAGGGTCTTGGAGTGCTCCAACTGGTTTCTGTACTTTCTTGCCTCAATCTCGAGCCGCTCATTGTCTTCAGACATGGTCTTGAGATCAATGTTGGCCTTGTCCAGCTTGACGTGGAGATCCTCCAGCTGCCTCGGGTTGACTCCCTCGGATCCCCGGGGCTCGCTCTGCGCTCTGTGACTGTCCCTCTCTCGCTCCCTCTCTCTCAAGCCTCCTCGTCTCTCCTCTGCTAATTGGAGCTGGTACTGGAGCCGCTCGAGCTCCCGGCTGAGCCTCATCACCTCCAGCTCGCTCTTCTCCTTCTCAGTCCTCGCGGTCTCCTCAGAGTACTTCAGCTTGGAAAGTTTCTCCTGAAGTCTGTCAATTTCCCCGGCGAATTTCTCCTCCTGCCTCTCATAGTCGGCCCCTGCGGCCAGGAGGCGCTCCTTGGTGTTCTCCTGATCCTGGAACTGATATTTTAGCCGCTGATTTTCCTTCTTGACCTCCTCCAGACTCTCCTCTGCATTGACCACGTCTTGTTCTGACTGATGATATTTGTCCCTCCAGGCGTCCAGTTCTTGCTCAAGTCTTGATACCTCCGTGTCATGATACTTCTTGCTCGTGTTTGCTCGATCAAGATTCATTTCTGTTTTTTGCAGATCATGTTTTGCCTGCTCCAGCTCAGCCTCCATCCGTGCCAAGGTGTTTTGTGAGTACTGAATCTCATCCTTGGCCTGGTTGTATTTCTCCTTCAGCTGTTTATTCTCGTAGACCATTTTCTCCATCTCCATTGAGTTCTTTTCAGACTCATAAAGCACTTTAGCTTTACTGGTTTCCGCTCGGTCGATCTCCCCCCTCATGACTTCAATTTCCTTTTCAAGAGCCTCCTTGTGCATTTTGAATTTCTCTCCCTCCTGAATTTGCCTTTCGAGTTTTTCGCGCACCTTCTCCTCCTCAATGCGGGCTCTCGTGAGATCCTCGTTAAGTTTGTCTTCGTTCTCTTGATATTTGCCAATTCTCCCGGCGAATCTATCCACCTCCGCCTCGAGGGCTGCGGTCTCAGATTTAAACTTCTCCAGTTCTCCGTGGGCTTTCCGTAGCTCCATTTGAGTTTTATCATGTTTATCATACAGCTTCTCGAGCTCAACCTGAAGCCTGGCGACCTCCTCTTGAGACTTCTCCAGTCCGACCTGGGCCTTGTTGTGCTGGGCGGCGGCCCTCTCCAGGTCCAGGCCCAGCTTGTCGCACTCTGACCC
>NYWD01000084.1 GCA_002684855.1 Planctomycetaceae bacterium
GGCCTCGAAGCCCACCGGTCGTACGACGGCGTGACCCTCCTCGAGCAGCGCCTCCGCGAGCCGGTCCCCGAACTCCACGAGGCCGCGGGCCGCGGGGCGTTCCAGTTCGATTCCGAACATCGCGTCGCCGGCGAGGATCACCACCACGTCGCCGCTCGGCCGGGCGGGGGATCGGAGTTCGGCGGGCCGAGGGCGGCCGAACGCCATGTATTCGATCTGTTCGCGTCGCCACGCGCGGTGCTTCGAGGACATGGGTTCGGATGATAGTTGCGGGCGACGGCGCTCGCGGGGTCAGCGGGGGTCGTATCGATCGTCGTCGTCGCTGAGGAACCCGTTGCGTGGAAAGTCGGTGATGGTCTCGAGGAAGGACTCGTGGCCGTGGACGCCCGCGCAGGCCACGTCCTCGCACTCCACGTGGCCGTCGAGGCAGACGAGGTTCGTGCACCCGCCGTGACGAAACGCCTGCGTGCCACCGTGCACGAGCCCGAGGTCGACCTCGACGGTGTTGGATGGGGCGCGCATGAACTTGTTCGCCCCGCCGATCCAGCCCCCGTCGCCGAAGAGCGCCGTGGTCGCGGGTCGTCGATGGACGGCGGCCGGGATTCCGCGGCGAACGTGGTTCCATCCCTGCAGCAGGTTGCCGTCCGGGTCGAGGGTCGGATACCGCCCCTCGGCGCCGACGAACGTCGTGTTGTAGTTGTAGCCGGTGGAGGGATCTGCGCCGAAGGTGCTGTCGCCGCGGAAGTCGGGGCACTGGAAGACGCGGTCCTGGCCGCCAAGGTGCGTCCAGATCGGTCCTTCGGCGATCGTCCCGTCACCGCGATGCTGGAAGTCCCACGTCGTGGTCCGGACGGCGCCGTCCACCACGTGGTGGAGGATCGCCGCCGGATAGCCGCCCTGGGTCGCGAGGTAGGACTCGGCCGCGACGTGGAGCTGGCGGAGATTCGAGCGACACGCGGTGCCGCGGGCGGCCGCGGAGGCGTTCACGAGGCCGGTCGAGACCATCGCCATCAACGCGGCCACCACGCCGATCACCACCAGCAGCTCGATGATCGTGAATGCCCGGGTCGGGAGGCGCTTCGGGGCGGTTCGTCTCATCCGGTCCACCCCGCGAGCAGGAGTCCGAGGTCCGGTCCGCCGACCAGGCCGAGCCCGTCGAGATTCGCCTCGGGATCGTCGGTGCCCCAGGCCACGAGCATCAGACCGAGGTCGATTCCATCCACCCGCCCGTCTCCGTCCAGATCTCCCGGAACCGTCGGGGGAGGCGCAGGCGACACGTCGGCGATCGCGTCGATCTCGGGCGTCGAGACGTCGCCGTCGTTGGAGATCCGGACGAATCGGATCCACTCGAGTCCGATCGTCGCGAGATCGACGCCGGCGCCACCGCCGGATCCGTCGTACATCTCGAGGAGTTCGAAGTGGCCCAGCCCCGCGATCTCCTGCGGCCCCATCCCGGGATCGACCGGTCGGGTGAAGTCCGCGGGCGACAGGCCGCCGGCGTCGGCGTAGGGGCCGACGTCGAGCCACCCGACGGTGGGCATGGCCGCGTCCGCCTCGACGTCGGGGACCTCGAACCACTGCTTGCCGTCCTGGCTCACCTCGATGCGACCACCCTCCGCGTAGAGTCCGCCGGCGACGCCGGCAGGCGGTGCGAGATCGCCGAAGAACGCGTTCCCGAAGACCAGGAGATCGATGCCGAACGGGTTGGCGGGATCGTCGGTCACGGGATGATCGAAGGCGAGCACGATCGAGCCACCCACTCCCAGCGAGACGAGCTCGGAGGCGAGGAAGGCGGGCTGGAATGGGGTCACCGCGCCGGGAAACAGGCTGCCGCCGGTGGTTCGGGTCGGCTCCCCCAGGGCCGCCTCGGGAAAGTCGTATCCCGGGACGCCGCCGACGCCGGGGTCGAAGGCGACGACTTCGGTCGCATAGGGGGAGTCCTCCGCGGCCGCGGCCATGGAGATCGCGATCAGGCCGAACATCGCGATCAGGCCGAACATCGCGAGCGATGCGGGGAGGCGAATCGCGGAAAAGGGCCGGGTGGGCATCGAAAACCTCCGACGACCGGATTCGCGCCGGTCGGGCGGAAGATGTCCGATCGCGTCGGACATCCAGGCGACCGGGCAGGTCTTCCGGCTCCGGGCGTCTGGCGGACCGGCCTTCCCGAACCGCCGGAAAACCGGCGATGCAGTGGCTGGTGGTCCGCGAGATCGACCGGATCCGGTCGATCGTGCCCGTTACGGCGGCGCGTCCGCGGCGGCTTTGAACCGCCTTCCCTTCACGGAGGGCACGGTAGTCCGTCTCGGAGTCGTGCCCCTCGTGCCCGCGAATCGTCGCGGGGCCCGATGGTGGGCGGAGTATATCGGCTCCGCGCGTACCGCCGTCGATGGCCGCCGCAGGTTCGGGACGCGTTGACACCCTTTCACCACGCCCGGTACCCTGCCCGTCTCCACCCTCGTCATCCGGGGGGCCGGAATCGCCCGCGAGCCGATCGCGAGGCGGCCCGGGTTCGGAGACGGGAACCCGAGTTCCCACCGTTCACGTCCCGTCACCGGGACAGAGTCGAGGCTTCGGCCGGCTTCCCTTCGGAGGCAGGTCACCGCCTCCAGTCCCGTCCCCCGGTCGCGTCCAAGCGGCCGGATTCACGACCGGTCCGCCCACTGGACCGAACGCCGCCGGCGGATCCCATTGATCCGTTCCGCGGCAAACCCCGCCGACCGGCCCGGTCGGTGATGGAGGATCGATTCGATGGATCGCACGTTCCGTACCTCGACGACCACCAGCCTCGTTCGCGCCTTCGCGATCGGCGGCGCGTTGCTCACCGGATTCGAAGCCGCCGGCCTCGGCTCCACGGTGTTCGCGGCCGAGACCCCCGTCGCGCAGGACGCGGCGCAGGCGGATCGAGTCCGCATGGTCGGCGACTTCCTCCACTACGTCCTCATCGCCAAGCCGGACCTCGCCGAAGCCGCGGGTCAGAAACTGTTCGCGAGCGGGATCACCGATGGTGAACTCGCGGACATCGTCAGCGAGAACGATCTCGGCGACAAGGTCGAGCGTTCCCTGCGGCGTGGCCGCGGCATGGCGGGCGTCGGTCCCATGGTCACCGAGTTCGAGCAGCGTCTGGAGTCCGGGCGGCTGGACCTCGCCCGGGATCAGGATCGGATCAAGGAAGCCATCGGCATGCTCGATGGTTCGCTGCGGGCCCAGATGATGGGCAAGCGTCGGCTGATCGAGGCCGGCGAGTACGCGATCCCGCAACTGCTCGACGTGATCGTCTCGGGTCGCGATCCCCAGCTCGAGATCCGGGTGACGAGCGTGATCGAGGAGATCAAGCGACAGGCGGTCCTGCCCTTGTGCGCCGCCCTGCCGGAGGTCTCGCCCTCCGTGCAGGTGAAGGTCTGCCGGATGCTCTCGAACATCGGCTGGCCCACCGCGATCCCCACGCTGCTGGACGTCGCCACCACCCGTGGCACCACGCCCGAGGTGAAGGATGCCGCGATGACCGCCTTCAGGCGGCTCGGCGGGACCTCCACCGACGTCTCCTTCGCCTACACGGCCCTCGCGAAGAAGTTCTTCGACGAGGAGCAGTCCCTGGTCGCCTACCCCGGTGATCCGGCCAACATGGTCTGGAGCTACGGGCCGCATTCCGGGCTCGTGCGGACCCCGGTCGCGACCTCCATCTTCTGCCAGGTGATGGCGATGCGGAACGCGAGGGCGGCGCTCGTCGCCGATTCCTCCAACCGGACCGCGCTGGCGGTCTACGTCGCGTCGGACCTCCGCCGCGAGAACCAGATGGGCGTGAACGAATCGGATCCCTTCGCGGACGACGCCAAGTACAGCCCGCAGTTCTTCGCCACCGCCGCCGGCAGTTCGACGGCGCGATCGGTGCTCGCGATGGCGATCGACTCCAAGGACACGGCGCTCGTCCGCGACGCGATCGAGGCCCTCGGCATGACCGTCGAGCGGGGCCGGATGGTGGCCGCGGGTGGCCGACAGCCGCTGCTCGAGTGCCTCCGCTACCCGGACCGTCGCGCCCAGTACGACACCGCGCTGGTGCTCGGAGCGGCGATGCCGGAGAAGGCCTTCGCGGGTGACAACCAGGTCGTGCCGCTGCTCGCCAACGCGATCCGCGCCACGAACGACAGTTACGCGGCGGTGGTCGCCTCGACCGAGGAGGATCGAAACAGCATCGCCTCGAAGCTTTCGAAGATCGGTTTCTCGGTGATCGCCAGCGGGTCCTCGTTCTACGACCTCGAGAGCGAGATCAACCGGGCCAACGGCATCGACCTCGTCATCGTCCAGGGCGACGCCTCGACGGCCGTCGAGGCCGTCGGCCAGGTCCGGAACTTCGCCCGCACCGGAGCGACGCCGGTCCTGCTCATGAACAGCGGTGCCGACAAGATCGCCATGGACCGGGAGTTCGCCGGCGATCGAGGAACGGCCTCGTTCATCAACGGCGGCACCGACGCCCAGTTCGAATCGGCGGTCGATGCGTTGATGAGCGTGGCGGCCGGCGGGCGACTGACCGAAGCGGAGTCGATGACCTACACGCGGAACGCCCTCCAGACGCTCGCGGGCATCGCCCGATCCGGCAACGGGGTGTATTCGATCTCGGACGCGGAATCCTCGCTCCTCGCCGCCATGTCCACGATCAGCGGCGGCATGCGACTCCTGGTCGCGGAAGTCGTCTCGCTCGTCGACAGCGAGGCCAGCCAGCAGTCGCTCCTCGATGCGGCCCTCGCCGCGGGTGGAAACGAGCAGGTGGCCCTGCTCGACTACGCCGCCTCCAGCGCCCGCTCGTTCGGCAACAAGGCCGCCGACCGTCAGGTCGACGCCCTGCGGCGTCTGATCGCCTCGAGCACGGGGGAGGGCAACGCCCGCACCGCCGATGCGGCCGGGCGACTCTACGGCTCGCTCGATCTCTCGCCGGACGAGACCGTCCGCCTGATCGCCGAGTGATCCGGGGGCAACGCGGCCCGTGACGGGACCGACCGGAATGCAGCTCGCCCCGGACCATCCTCGGATGTTCCGGGGCGATCTTCTCTCGGGCCCGCCGGGCGTCCCACCGGCCCACGAAGGTTTCGCGAACGGGCGGTCCTCTGGTAGGATTCCCCGCTTGCCGGAATCATCCGTCCCCGACGGAAACGCCACCATAGCTCAGTTGGTAGAGCGAAGCTTTCGTAAAGCTTAGGTCACCGGTTCGAGTCCGGTTGGTGGCTCTCAACGATGGCACGCCCGCGAACCCGTTCGCGGGCGTGTCTTCGTTCGAGGGGATGCACCCGGCGATGGCATTCGGGCGGGACCCGTTCCGGGTCCGGCGATGTCGCGGTTCCCGTCCGCGCCGAGCATCCGCCCGGCCGACCCGGGAGCGGACTCAGCCTTCGAGGATCGCGAGGGCGGCGGCGGTTCGGCGTTCCATCCACAGCGTGACCCCGCCGAGGATCGCGAAGATCAGGGCGCCACCACCGCTGCAGGCGGTCCCGAGGATGGGACCGAACGCCGAGTCGAGCACCGCGACCTCGGTCGCGTCGATCACGAAGACGTCGGCGACCGCGCGGCTGGATTCGTTCACGCCGAGCTGCAGGTCGAAGGTGTACGTCCCCGCCGTCGGGAGCACCGCCGAACCCACGAGCACCGCGGTGGCGGACCGGCCCGGCCGCGAGGACGGCAGGTTCGCCCGCTGCGTGGCCTCGACCTCCACGTCGATGGCGTTGTTCGAAGCGTCCAGGATGGCCAGTTCGAAGACGAGTTCGTTGGGAGCCAGGTGGCGGGTGCCCTCGAATTCCGTGTCGGTGAGATAGGACACGAAGACCCGGCCCGCGGGAAACTCGAAGGCCGCGGTTCCGGGGGCGAGGAACCGGTGCGGGATCTCCGTCTCCATCCGATGCCGCATGTCCGCGTGCATCGTGCTCAGTTCAGTCCAGGGGGCGATCAAGGCCGCGACGCCGGCACCCACCGCGAGCACCGCGGCGATGCACAGGAGGAAGCGGCCGAGCCAGGGGCGACGGCTCCGGGCGACGCCGCGGGCGGAGACGAGTCGGGGTTCGGAATCAGTCATCGGTCTGGCTCGCCGTCCGTGGGTTCCTGCGCCGCTTCCTGATCGAACACGAGATCCATGGCCGTCCACCATCCGTCATCCGTCGGATCCGCGGTCGGGATCCTCCGCTGGTACGGCCGCATGAGGTCGTCCCACGCCCGGCAGCGAGGATCGTCGGTGTAGGTCTGGTAGTCGCGTGCAGGATCGAAGTCGTCCGGTGCGTCGAAGGTCATGAAGAGCCTGGGGCCGGTTCGCCAGATCCGCATCCGGCGGACGCCGATCGATCGGAGCCCGTGCAGCACCTCGGGCCACACCGAGGCGTGATGCAGGTCGTATTCCTCGATCCGGTCGGGATCGTCGACGAGATCGATGGTCTGGGCGAAGGTCTTCAAGAGGATCGGTTCCGGTCATGCAGCATACGAGCGTGACGCACGCGGAGTCGCCGTTACCATCGAGGAATGATCGTGGATTCGGATGATGATGCGGCTCTCGAGCGATTTCCCGGCCGTCGGTTCGATCTGCTCGTCCTGACCGCGTCGGATTCGCGACAGGCGGAGATCTACGAGCGGTCGGTTCGTCCGCTCGTCGAATGCGGGGTCCTGCCGGTCGGCGACCTGCTGGTGGTTCCGGATCCGGGCGGGCGTCGGGTCGGATCGGGTGGGGCCACGCTCGAGGCCGCGGCCCGGACGGCGATGCACCTGCACGGCGACCGTCCGTGCCGCGACCTTCGATCCACGTTCCGGGACCGGCGGGTCCTCGTGGTGCATTCCGGGGGCGAGACGCGTCGCCTGCCGGCCTTCGCCGGCCTGGGAAAGATCCTCGTCCCGTTGCCGGCGCCCGGACCGCTCGGAGCCTCGCTCACCATGCTGGAGGCGATCGTCGCGGAGTCCGGCTCGCTGCCCGGGCCGTCGGACGGACAGTTCATGGTGGTGACCGGGGACGCCGTCGTCCCGCTTCGCGGGACGACGACGGTGAATCCGCGTCGTCGGGGAATCACCGGCGTGGCCCAGCGGGCGTCGATCGAGCGTGGCCGAAGGCACGGGGTGTATGCGATCGATGCGACTGGACGCCTTCGCGACATGCTTCAGAAACCGGCCGTCGAGGAGGTGCGCGCCGCCGATGCCCTGGTGGGCGAGGGCGAACTGCTCGTGGACACCGGGGTGCTGTCCTTCGATCCCGACTCGATCGCCCGCTGGCTGGAAGCGGCCGGCGTGGTGATCGAGGCGACCGGGCCGATGGTGCGACCCGGCCTGCTCGCCGCGGTTCGCGACGGCGATGTCGGATCGATCGAGCTCTACCACGAACTCCTGAAGGCGATCCCCGAGCCGGTTTCCGACGCCGACTTCGAGGCGTTGGTAGGGGATCCCCGACGTCCCACGCGATCGAGACTTCTTGCGAACTGGCGATCCGGCGTGGTCGGGATGCCCTTTCACGTCGACATCGCCGATTCAAGGCCGTTCCTCCATCCGGGCACGACCTCGGAATTCATCGACCTCGCCTGCGAGGACGCCGATTCACCCGGCCCGGTTCGGCTCGATTCGAGGACCGCGGGGATCGTGGCGGCCCGGGACAGCGTGGTCGAAGCGTCGATCCTCGACGGGGTCGACGTGACGCTCCGTGGCCGGAACCTCGTCAGCGGCATTCCGTCGATCCCCGATCTCGAGATGGATCTCCCCGGTGGCGGTTGCGTCTTCCTCCTGCCGCTGAAGGTCGACGGACGGTCCAGATGGGTCGCGATCGCCCACCACGAGGACGATGATTTCAAGACTCGGGTCGCCGACCGCGGGACCTTCGGAGGGCGTCCGATGACGCACCCTTCGGTCCGCGAACGACTCGAGGCGGTGGTGGGGGGATCGCTGGGGACGGCGCAGACGCTTCGCGAGGTCCCGCTCTGGTCGGTGGGCACCGCGGCCGGAAGCCTGCGGCATGCGACGGCGGTCCTTCGCGGCGATCCCGTTCGCCGCGGGGATCGGATCTCCTTCGCCGACGCGCTCGCGATGCTCGACCCGGACCGACTGCTCGCCCATCGTGGTGTGCTTCGGATGGATGCGATCGAGCGTTCCGCCGTTTCGATCCTGCGCGGACATCCCACGCTCTCCGCCGATGGGCTCGCCGCCCTCGTGACACCGCGACGGGCGGGACGGATCTCCGATGCGATCGCGGGTGCGATTCCGGACGACGCGGCCGATCCCGCCGCCGCCCGTCTCGCCGCCGCGGGACATCGTTTCGCGGTTCGAGCCGGTCGTCGAGCCTCGGATGCGGGCCTCCGCACGGCCCTCGAGATCGTGGGCCGATCGGTGGCGGGTCCCGTCGAACCGACCTCCGATGCGTCCACCGCGATCGTGCTGCGCGATCAGGCGGTCTGGGCGGCCTCGCCGGTCCGCATCGACTTCGCCGGCGGCTGGAGCGACACGCCGCCGATCTGCAGCGACCTCGGTGGCACCGTCGTGAACGCCGCGGTGCTGCTCCACGGGAAGCAGCCGATCCAGGCGATGGCGAAGCTCGTCGAGGAACCGGTGATCAGCGTGCACAGCGTGGATCTGGGTCGGAGTCGCACCTTCACCACCACGCGGGCGCTGCACGCACCGAGCGTTCCATCCGACTGGACGACCCTCCCGCGGGCGGCGCTGCGGCTGGCGGGAATCGCACCCGCCGATCCTCGCGCCTCGCTTCGTCGCCGGCTCGAACGGCTCGGGGGCGGCATCGTGCTCACGCTCTATTCCGCGGTTCCGAAGGGATCGGGCCTCGGGACGTCGTCCATCCTCGGGGCGACCGCGCTGGCCTGCCTCGGACGTCTGGTCGACGCGGGTTGGGATCCGGACCGGATCGTGGAGCGGACCAGCCTGCTCGAACAGGTGATGACGACCCGCGGTGGTTGGCAGGACCAGGTCGGGGGGGTCTACGGCGGGGTGAAGATCACGCGTACCGCGCCCGGCCCCGTGCAACGTCCGACGGTCGAGATCCTCGAACCGCCGGTGGGTTTCCTCGAGGCGCTGGAAGCGAGATCGGTGCTCGTCTACTCGGGGGAGAAGCGTCTCGCGCGCGACATCCTCGAGAAGGTCCTGGGCCGCTATCTCGCCCGGGAACCGAAGGCCCTTCGGATCGTCGACCGACTCAAGCGCGGGGCGGAGGCGATGGCGGCGGCCGTCCGTGACGGCGATGCGGAGGGCTTCTGCGACCGGGTCGCCGAATACTGGGCACTGAAGCGGGCGTTCGATCCGGCGGCGACCAACGCGCGGATCGAGGCGATCGCCGCGGCGCATGATCCCGACGTCGCGGCCTGGGAGCTCCCGGGTGCCGGCGGCGGTGGATTCGTCCTGATGCTCGCCCGGGACGAGGCGGCCGCCTCCCGAATCCGGGATCGAGTGGATCGAAATCCCGCGAACGAGCTCGTGCGACGCTTCCCCCTCGAGATCGACCGGGAGGGCCTGCGGGTCACGGTGCTCTGAGGGATCGGATCAACTCCACGCGATGAGCAGGATCCCGATGTCGGCCGAGTCGGTCGTGCCGTCGCCGTTCAGATCCGCCTTCGCCGTACCCCAGGCCGCGATCAGGAGGCCGAGGTCCGCCGCGTCGACGATCCCGTCGCCGTTGAAGTCGGCGGGATTCGGCGGGTTCAGCGGTTCGCATTCGACCAGCAGGACACCTTCCCCGGCCGACCCGTCGGGACTGCCGACCCGAACGATGAGCACCTGCCCCTCGAGGGCGAGACTGGAGACGGACGCGTCGTCCTCGCATTCGTCGTCACCGCAGGCATAGGGGCTTTCGCCGGCCGTCGGGCATCCGCCGGTTCCGTCGAAGACGTCGATCCGGCTGTCGAACCCGGCCCCGCAGGTGGAGATCGTGAAGGTGCCGGTGCACGGGGCGACGAAGCGGAACCAGACGTCGGCCTCGACCTGCGGACCGTTCCCGGTGCTGCAGTTGAGCGTGCTGGGGATGCCGCTCGCGGAGGCGCCGATGGTCGAGAAGGACGTCGGGCCCTCGGCGATCTTCGTCGCGGCGCCGCAGTCGTCGTTCGAGGGTGGTTCGACCGGGTCGCATTCGATCAGGCCGTCGAGGTCGTACCCCGAGACGTACTCCCAGATCGCGGAAGTCGCGAAGCCGGGGACGACGTGGTCGCCCCCCTGAATGCGGAAGTGCTGGACGCCATGGCATCCCTCGCCGGGTCCCCAGGTGTATCGAGTGACGCCGCCGCCGAGGGAGACGACTTCGGGATCGGGTTCCGACTCGTTCTTCGCGACCCAGAGGGCGTTCTGTTCGGTCACGGAAGCGACCCAGCTGGCCCCGTTGTAGGGCGCGTAGAAGTCCTGGGTTCCGAGGATGTGGCAGACCGCGGTGGGCAGGCCCGCCGCGCAGTCGTCGTAGGTCGACCGGTACATGCTCGCGGCGACCGGGGCGATGGCGGCGATCTCGTCGCTCTTCACGCAGGCGAGGTCCCAGACGAAGCTGCCGCCCATCGAGTAACCGCCCGCGTAGATTCGGTCTCGATCCGCGTTGTAGCGCTGAGCCAGATCGTCGATGACCGCGCTGGTGTAGGCCAGGTCGATTTCGTAGTTGCCATTGGTCTCGCCCTGGCCGAGGTCGTACCCCCAGCAGCGGCATGATTCGATCACGTCGGGCCAGGCTTCGGGGTAGACGAGAATGAATCGCTGCGAGTTCGCGAGCGGACGGAAGTCGGCCTCGAAGACCCCGTCATTGGCGTCCCCGCCGCCGCCGTGGAACCACATCATGACGGCAAGGTTCTCCGACGGATCGAAGCCCGGCGGAAGGTGGACGAGGTACCGGCGGTTCAGGCCGTCGACGTTCAGGGGGATCGAGGTCTGTCCGAGGGCCGCGTCCGCCGGGAGCAGCACGCACGCGAACAGGATCGGACCGATGAGGCGACGCAGCATGTTGACGGATCCTTGGAGGGAGGGACGGACGATTCAAGTTAAGCCGCATCTCCGGCGGAAGCCAACGCATAACGGACGAATTCGCGATCCCGCGTCGGATCCGGTCACGACGAATCGGGTCGAACTCGATCTCCGGGACCATGCGGGGACCGCGAGGTTCGACCGAACCGTCATGATCGGACCTCGTCCGGCCGGCAGCGTGCCGAAGGTGCGGATTCGATCGCTTCGCGTCCTCGATCGCCCACCGGCGACGGGCGTCGGATCGAAGACCCTCGCCCCCATCGGTCGGGCCTGGAGGGATCGTGACGTGGGATCGCGGCGAATTGTGCCGAAGCGGCCGCTTCGGTACGGTGGCGCCCGTCGGCGAGCCGCCGATCCAACGGAGAACCCCAGAAATGTCCCATCCCGCCGATCCTCGTCGTCGATCCTTCTTCGGGGGCCTTGCGGGGCTCGCAGGCCTCGGC
This sequence comes from Planctomycetaceae bacterium, assembly GCA_002684855.1. GTDB lineage: Bacteria > Planctomycetota > Phycisphaerae > Phycisphaerales > SM1A02 > UBA12014. The sequence goes on from NYWD01000084.1 coordinate 11,394, forward strand.
GCCGTGACGACGTTTTCGCGTCCCGCCGCCGCCGCGGACTCCGGAGAACCGACGATGCCACCGAACCAGATCTCCCTCGCCCAGTGGTCCCTGCATCGGGAGATCTTCGGTGGCAAGCTCGATCCGCTCCGGTTCGCCGAAGTCACCATGACCCGGTACGGACTGGCCGGTTGCGAGTACGTGAACAGCTTCTACAAGGACAAGATCGGTACGCCCGGATATCTCGCGAGCCTGAAGAAGGTCGCCGACGATCACGGTGTCAACTCGCTGCTGATCATGTGCGACGGCGAAGGCGCCCTCGGTGACCCCGACGAGAAGAAGCGACGGCAGGCCGTCGACAACCACCAGCGATGGCTGGAGGCCGCGAAGTTCCTCGGCTGCCATTCGATCCGGGTGAACGCCCAGTCCGCGGGAACCTGGGACGAACAGCTGGACCGGGCGGCCGACGGGCTCGCGATGCTCTCCGAGAAGGCCGCCCCCTTCGGACTCGACGTGCTCGTCGAGAATCACGGTGGGCTCTCCTCGAACGGCGAATGGCTCGCGGGCGTCATGACGAAGGTCGCGATGCGGAACTGCGGCACCCTGCCGGATTTCGGCAACTTCAGCCTCGGCGGTGGGAAGTGGTACGACCGCTACAAGGGCGTCACCCAGCTGATGCCGTTCGCGAAGGCGGTCAGCGCCAAGAGCCGGAAGTTCGATGCCGACGGCGTCGAATCGGAGACGGACTTCGCCCGGATGATGGAGATCGTCCGGTATGCGAAGTACCGCGGATGGGTGGGCATCGAGTGGGAGGGGGGCGCTCCATCCGAGCACGAGGGGATCCTCCTCACCAAGCGACTGCTCGAGAAGACCGGCTGCGTCGCGGCCCGCACCGGCGATGGTCCCTTCGACGTCGGCCCGGCGGGCGGAGCGATCGATGCAAGGTGACGAAGGCGTCGCACGGAGGCGTGCCTACTTCCATGCCAATCTCCGGCTCATCGGCGGGCTGCTCGCCGTCTGGGCGGCGGTGTCGTTCGGCTGCGGCATCCTGCTCGCACCGGGCCTGAACGCGTACCGGCTCCCGTTCACCGAGTATCCGCTCGGGTTCTGGTTCGCCCAACAGGGTTCGATCTACGTCTTCGTGCTCCTGATCGTGGTGTACGTGGTGGCGATGAACCGGCTCGATCGCCGCTTCGGAGTCGCCGAAGGGGAGGATTGAATGGACGTCCAGGCCTGGACCTTCGTGATCGTCGGGATCACCTTCGCCCTCTACATCGGGATCGCGATCTGGTCGCGGGCCGGCACGACCGGTGAGTTCTACGTCGCCGGCAAGGGGGTCTCGCCCGTCGCCAACGGGATGGCCACCGCCGCGGACTGGATGAGCGCCGCCTCGTTCATCTCGATGGCGGGCATCATCGCCTTCGCCGGCATGGACGGCTCGGTCTACCTGATGGGCTGGACGGGGGGGTACGTCCTGCTCGCCCTGCTGCTGGCGCCCTACCTCCGCAAGTTCGGCAAGTTCACGGTGCCCGATTTCATGGGTGATCGCTACGCGTCGCAGGTCGCGCGGCTGGTGGCGGTGGTCTGCGCGATCTTCGTCTCGTTCACCTACGTCGCCGGGCAGATGCGCGGCGTCGGGGTGGTCTTCAGTCGATTCCTCGAGGTGGACATCACCCTGGGCGTGATCATCGGGATGGGACTGGTCTTCTTCTACGCCGTGCTCGGCGGCATGAAGGGCATCACCTACACCCAGGTGGCCCAGTACTGCGTCCTGATCTTCGCGTACACCGTTCCGGCCGTGTTCCTCGCGTTCATGGTCACCGGCAACCCCGTGCCCCAGCTCGCGTTGGGCGGCGTCGACGCCGACGGCACCGGGCTGCTCGCGAAGCTGGACGGGACCCTCGCGGACCTCGGCTTCGCGGCCTACACGGAGTACTCGAAGAGCCCGATCGACGTCCTCTGCATCACCGCCGCGCTCATGCTCGGCACCGCCGGCCTGCCGCACGTCATCATCCGCTTCTACACCGTGAAGACCGTTCGCGGAGCGCGTTCCTCGGCCGGCTGGGCGCTGCTCTTCATCGCGATCCTCTACACCACCGCGCCCGCGATCGCGGTCTTCGCCCGGACCAACATGCTCGATTCCATGGCGAACCGGGCGTATTCCGAAGCCCCGTCCTGGGTCGCGACGTGGGAGGACACCGGTCTCGTGGCGTGGGTCGACAAGAACGGCGATGGTCTCGTCCAGCACACCGCGGGCCCGGTGTTCGCCGGGAAGCCGGTCTTCGCGGTCGGTGCGGACGGCGGGCCCGCCCGCGGAAGCCACGGGCAGCGCCTGGTCGAGAACCCGCCGGACGACAAGAGCGCGAACGAACTCTACGTGGATCGGGACATCATGGTCCTGGCGAATCCCGAAATCGCCGGATTGCCGGACTGGGTGATCGCGCTCGTGGCGGCGGGCGGGCTGGCGGCGGCGTTGTCGACCGCCGCCGGACTGCTGATGGTGATCTCGAGCGCGGTGAGCCACGATCTCTTCAAGCGGATGCTGGTGCCGGATGTCAGCGAACGCGGCGAGCTGCGGCTCGCCCGGATCGCCGCCGCCGTCGCGGTGGTGTTCGCCGGTCTCCTCGGCATCTTCCCGCCCGACTACGTCGCGGCGGTGGTCGCGTTCGCCTTCGGACTCGCGGCGAGCAGCTTCTTCCCGGCGATCCTGATGGGCATCTTCTGGAAGCGGATGAACGCGGCGGGCGCCGTCTCCGGCATGGTCGTGGGCATCGCCGTCACCACCGCCTACATCGTCTGGTTCAAGTTCATCGACCCCGCGGCCAACGTGAGGTCGAA
>NYWD01000085.1 GCA_002684855.1 Planctomycetaceae bacterium
CAAATCTATCATCTTCCTCCAGGAAGTTGTGGTGAACAACATTTCGTTCATTTTGAGGAACAAGACCATAGTCAAGTTGGTTTGTTTTGTTGTTGAGAAGAACTCCAGCCACACTGAGATGATCTTTGTGACATCCGAGCACCACCAAGAGGTTGAGCAACAACTGCTTGCAGTGTTGGTGGACGATGGGCCTGGTGTTGTCCATCCCGAGGAAGATGATGTGGAGCATCAGGGGCATGTGGACGCTCCAGTCCACGCTGTGACAGTCCAGGTCCAGGCCGTCCACCACCAGCTCCGTCAGCAGGATCATGGCGAGGTTGCACCGGTGGAAGTTGGTGATGGGGATGGCGGGGTCAGGCAGGAACTCGGTCAGTGGAGCAAACCAACCTCCAAATTCTGGCATGGGTAGAGGATGTAGACCTCCATCATTGTTGTTATCCGACATATCAGACTCTGCATGTTGAGAGATGTCTCCACTGGCCAGACTGGGCTGCTCTGACAACATTGCCCTCCCAGAACTGATGTGGTCGTCAGAGGTCATCATCTGACCTTCACTGGACTGCTTGGAGTGACCTCCAGTGACTGTGATGCTGCTCAACTGGCTGGAGGTCATGGCACTGTCCCTGGAGGACATGTGACTGTGGTGGGACAACTGGCTCTGGGTCATCTGGCTTCCTGACAGGGCTCGGGTTTTCTCCACGACCTTCTGGATGATTGCACTGCCTGCACTAGTGGCCATGCTGCCTGCACTTCTCAATGATCCAGCCAGACTTAGTTCTGTCTTCTCCTTGCCAGGTTCCTCAGTTGAATGTCTCTTGGTGTGAATAACTCCTTTCTCTGTTGTCAGATCAGACCTGCTACTGGCCATGCCTCCTATTGTCTCAAACTCTTTACCAACATTGTTCTGCTCCAGGTTGCTGGAGCCCTTTCTTAAGTTTGTCAATCTGTAGAAGGGAGGAGTTTCTGTTCTCTCAATAATAACGTTGAAAGTCTCCACAGTTTGAAGTTCCAACATAACTTCATCCAAAGTTCTGACAGGTTGTGATCTTCCAAGATACAAAATGACTCTCTTGCTGTAATCCAGAACCTTGTTTGGAGCCATTCCTGAGACTATCATCAGGTATCTCATGATCACTCGCAGATTGTTTGGCCAACAGGCACACAATGCTGCCCATAGTTCCTCCACCTCCTTGGGGTGATCATCACCAAACTTGCAGGTGATGTAGAACAAATTGTTGGTCACCATCTCCGTGGCTTCTGAAGATCCCCATCCTTCTCTTTTGACCCCAGGTCTTGCCATCTCATAGGACTGATAGTAGGGGTACTGATAGTTGCCAGGATGAGGAGGAATACTGGCGTCTATCAACTCAATGTTATAGAGCCAGGGCAGGAGATACTGCAGCAGGTTCTGTCTTGCTGCAGGTCTGGCGGTCTGCAGTCTGCAGCAGATCTCACTGAACATGGGCATGGTCAGCTCGGGGTGGAGCTGGGCCAGCTGGCGGGACAGGTACAGCTGGGACCTGCTGTAGGTGGTCGACAACAACACGTCCAGGGTGGACCTCTCCTTGTTGTCCGTCTCGTGGTCCAGGGGTATCACCGTCCCAAAGAACCTGTTGTCCAGAATCTGGAGCAGCTGCAGCGCTGTCTCATGGATGACCAACCTCGGACATCCGCAGTTCATCAGGGTCACGTTGATGATGGAGGCGTAGTGGTCGCAGTTGTATTCTCTGCTCCCAAATATAGAGGCCAGAGCAATGAAGCATCCATCCGCCTGTCTGTCAGTTCCTGTGTAACATCTGTCCACCACCCAGTCCAGCAGGGGGGAGAGGTCAGGGTTGACCTCCAGTAACAGAACAACAGCCTTCTGTCCTTCATCATAAATGTTGGGATCTTCACTGTTCAGCAGCAGATCCAGAAGCTTGTAAACATCTCCATTGTCGGAGAACATGCTGTGGTCAAAGTATGGACCAGAGCAGAGGACAGACAACATGGTCTGCAGGGCCTGGAACTCAAACTCAGTGCAGGTGCTGTCGTTGTTGGCAGGCTTGGCATTGGCCATCCCAAACAATTGTCCAAACCTGCCTGACCATCCGGCAAACAGGTTGAACAGATGTCTTCTCAGGTCCTTCCTGATCAATGTCCTCCTCTTGTCCAGGGGGAAGGAAGCAATCAGATGCTTGATGAAGCCAAGGAAATGGATCTTGATATCCTTGAGAATGGGAACTTCCTTGTCTGACTCGGGAATCTCCAGGAACTGTCTGACCCCATCAATGTAATCAATAAACAATGCTGTGAGTGAATCAGTTTTATCATCAATGACACCAACTGCTCTACTGAAAGTTCCCTGCTTGGCTGCTATTTCAAACACTTTGACCAACTGCAATCTCAGAGCATCTCTTCTCCTCTTCCTGTGTCTGCCCTCCTGCTTCCTGTCGATGGCCTCCTTCATGTAGTCCAACATGATCTTCTCGCTCAGGAAGTCCATCAGGGCCACGTGGTTGATGTGACCCACGGCCTGGACCACGCTGTCCCGCACATCCGTGGCCTCTGACCTCAGTAATGGGACCAACAATTTGTACATGACTGGGGGGGACAACATGGGGCCAGGTGACCTCGTACTGTCCTGTCTCTCGAGGACGGAGGACAGAGACTCAGGACTGGAGCCCAGCTGGTGACCAGGTAACATGGACAGGTCCGGAGATACACATCGTATCACGGCCGTGGCTGCGGGGATGCTGGGCACTACACGACACGCCATTGAGATGTAGTTCTTCCATAGGTGGAGAGAAATGTCTCTTTCATTGGCAGGTTTCTTGATGGTTGTCCCAGGTCGGAGGATGCTGGTCCTGTTGTCCTCCAGAGGCTTGGGGTCCACCGCTGAGAACAGTTGTGTCAGCCTCGTGTGTATGATTGGCCAGGCGTGGAGGACAGCGCTGGGACAGCTGGCCGGCAGCCGGTCGTGGGTGAAGTAGGAGAGGAAACAGGCGGACCAGGGGTCGGGGCCAAACAGGTTCTGGTTTGACCCCGACCTCGCGGTCCCGTCCTCATGGAACCCAGAGGTCCACTGGGCCGAGGTTCGGTCAGTCAGCCACTGGAGGTCGATGGTGTTGGCGCTGTTGACCGCGACCCTGTCAGCCTGGGGGATCACGGAGTTGTTCTGCTCCAACACGCACTTGGTCACGCGGTCCAGGGCGTCAATCACCAGACACTCGTCATTTTGTCGAGGAATTGTCAGATAATTGAACAGCATTTTGACCTCCTTCAGCGTGTGAACTGCAAGTTTCCTGGGAGAACTGCGAACATGACACAGCATGGTCAGGGCGAATCCTTCTGCATTGTGAAGAACCTTCAGAATATCCGGTTTGTCCGGATCTGGTCTGGTTGGGTCCTGAGATGCAGCTCTGTTGTCTGTCACCAGTCCTTGTGCAGCCTTCTCCAGAGATGTTCTCCAGGCATTCAATAGTTGATTGATCATCCTGAGACTGTTGTCCAGCAAGGTCGGGTTGATGTCCTGAACCTCTCTGACGGTGAACCAGAGGAAGCCCCAGAGAACGTCTCCCCTCCAGTCCGGGAAGTCAATGACCAGGTTCTGAAGAGCTTGACAGGACAAGGCTCGCAGCTCCTCGTCCGTGTGAACTGTCAGTCTTGCCAGTGTGTCCACCAGGTCAGCCCGGGACATTCCATCAGGTATCAGCCTCGGGATGGCGGCTACAACTGTTCTGAACAAGTCCAACTTGGGTTTGGTTTCCTCCGCATTGACGTCCTTGACTCCAGCAGAGTTTGTCATCATGAAAGGTTTGCCAAACTGAGTGTCCAGAGCTCGGAGAATGTCATCAAACACTTTTCTAACATAGGGATAGTAGGAGGAGATACCAATTGTTTTGGCGGCATCTTCTGTCAACATCTTGTTGAGGAATGTTTTCTTGACTCTGAGAGTGCTGCCAGAAGGCATCACTGCAACTGTTCTTGGCATTGGAGGTTCGCCTTCTTTTTGCTGCAGAGAATCAGCGACAACCAGGAATGCTCGGAGACCAATGGACATCCTCTCAGGAGCATTGATGGCTCTGATTGGTCTGCCAACATACAGCAGGTCAAAGATGATTTCCTTCATGGCAAAGTCCAACTTTTCTTGTGATATAAACTGGATAATCTTGACAAAAATATTCAGAGGTGTATCTCTGGGTACAACAGTTTTGGATCCAGTTGGAAACAGAGACTTGACAATGGACTGGAGTCTGCTCTGGGTCACGTTGTTTGACTCGCACTTGATCCTGATCATGTAGACCCAGAGGAGTCTGTAGAGAGACTCCAGGGCCACCCTGGCCATCTTGGGGTCCCTGTTCCTCATGTGCTGGAGACACATGGTGAGGAAGTAGTGCCAGTTGTGCAGGAAGAACATCTTCTGGCTGACACAGAGGAGGCAGGTGACCAGGGGGAACATGGCCAGCTTGTACTTGTTCCTGGTGCACATGTCCAGGGTCTGGCTGTACAACATCTCGACAAAGTTCTTCAGACAAGGAACATTGACCTCGTTCTTGACCGAGGCTGCCACTGGAACCAGTATCTCCACAAAGAGACCCGCCATGGCATTTTTAATTTCCTTTTCACCTTGTTCTAGAAAGTAGGTTCCACACTCTTGTAGGAACATGAAACTGTCCTCAAACTCTTCAATAGGAACCATTTTAACTCTAAAGAACTTCATTCCCATCAACAATGAAATTATTGACTGGATTGGGAGCGGAACTTTGCTTCGTAATTCTCTGAGCTCAATTTGAAATCTTTTCTTTACACTGTGGAATCTTGATGAGGCCAAAACTCCGAGGACCTCGGCATATAAATCCGCAATGGTGTGAATGGAGGTCGCATTGGGACCAAGGGTTTCACCTGGACCTCGGTATTTGAAATGTTTGAAGCAAAGATTTTCAATATAATGCACCAGTTCTTCGTGACCAGGATGAACTTGAAATTGCTTCAATATTTCTATCAAAACTAAACAAAATATAAATTCCACTGCTAAATCTCTTCGTTCAGACACAAATTCCATTTCTGACACTAAACTTAGTTCAAACTTGCCCTTGCTGTCACTTTTGCTTGGTTTGTAGTCTGATACAATCCACTCCACTCCTTGCTTCTCGTACCAAGCAATCAATGTCTTCAATATTGACGGTAAACAATGTTCAGCCACAGATCCAAATGCGGACAAAAGCTGGTCAAAATGTGGATCTTCTCCACGTTGCAAAGACTTGGAAAGAGGTCTCTCCAGAGGCTCACTCATCACACTGGTGATCTTCTTCTCGGCCTGGATGGTGAACTCGGCGAAGAGGGTCCGCATGACGAACTCCCCCGGCTTGATGTCCGTCTCGATGTGGACCGAGGAGGGGAACCTGCACCTCTCCTTGGAGGCCCCCCACGGCAGCACCTGGCTGCTGGCTTGACCTGCCCTGTCATGTCCTTGTCCTCCAGGAGAGGCCACGGTGTCATATTGTTCATCAGGATCATCGTCATATTGATCCTCTTCATCATCACTCTTGGTGTTACTTTGGACGGATCCTGGCAGAACTGGGTTCTCACCCTCAGCTCCGTCAGGTCCAACTCTATCCTCATAAGGAGGCACTGAGTCACTGTCTACATCATCAGTGTTGTCCACACCATCTGTATTATTGGAGTCATCTCCAGGGTTTGTAACTGTGTCATCTTGGCCTGCAGGGGCAGCTGCAGCAGGGTCACTATCACTCATTCTTGTTACTTGCACAATTTCAACATTTTACATCTCTTGTAGAAGTGAATCAAGC
>NYWD01000086.1 GCA_002684855.1 Planctomycetaceae bacterium
CTGCTCGAGGCCGACGTCTACGGCGACGACAGGGGATTCTTCCTCGAAACCTGGTCCGCGGCCGAGTGCCGGCGTCACGGTCTCGACGTGGAATTCGTCCAGGACAACTGGAGTCGCTCCTCGAGAGGCGTACTCCGCGGTCTCCACTACCAGTCCGAGCACACCCAGGGGAAACTGGTGCGGGTGGTCGCCGGCGAGGTCTTCGACGTCGCGGTGGACATACGAAGATCGAGTCCGACGTTCGGAGGCTGGGTCGGGCGGATTCTGAGCGAGAAGAACAAGCTCGCGCTGTGGGTTCCACCCGGATTCGCCCACGGATTCCTCACCATCTCGGAGGTCGCCGACTTCCAGTACAAGTGCTCCGATATTTACGATCCGAGCAGCGAACAGACGATTCGGTGGGACGATGCCACGATTGGAATCGAATGGCCGATCGAGCGTGACACCGTGATCCAACTGAGCGAAAAGGACTCGAATCGTGGGCTGACCCTCGAAGACTCCCCGTGCCTTCCCTGACACCCAGATCCAGATCCCTGCAGAACGCGCCGACCGGCGTGGATTCAAGGGCGACCCGCACGAAAGGTCGGACGTGACCAGGCCCAGGATCCTCGTGACCGGAGCTGGAGGGCAGCTCGCGCAGGCCTTCCAGGAACTGACGAAGGAGGACGGGACCTGCGTCTTCCTGTCCAAGTCCGAGCTCGACATCACCGACACGACGCAGGTCGGAGCGGTGATGGCCGAAGCGTCGTGCGAATGGGTCGTGAACACCGCGGCCTACACGGCGGTCGATGCGGCGGAATCCGACGAGGAGGAGGCGTTCCAGGTGAATGCCGAGGGTCCCCGCAGGCTCGCGGAAGCCTGTCGCGCGCACGGTGCCCGGCTTGCACACGTCTCCACGGACTTCGTCTTCGACGGTGCCGCCAATCGTCCGTATGAAACCTCGGATGAGCCCGGGCCCCTGTCGGTCTACGGGCGCAGCAAGCTCGCCGGCGAAAGGGCGGTCGCGGAAACGCTCTCCGGCGAGGAACTCATCGTCCGGACCTCCTGGCTGTACGGAGGCAGATCAAGCAACTTCGTGTCGACGATGCTGAGGCTGCTGGGCGATCGCGACGAACTGTCGGTCGTCGCCGATCAGTTCGGCACGCCGACCTGGGCGATGACGTTGGCGAGAAGGATGCTCGGGCTGATCGATGCCGACGCCCGGGGCATCCACCACGTCACGGATTCCGGGTCGGCGACCTGGTACGACTTCGCGGTGGCGATTCGCGATGTGGCGTTCGAAGTCGGCCTGCTTGTGGATCGGATACCGATTCATCCGATATCGACCGAAGAGTATCCCACGCCGGCGGATCGCCCCCGATTTTCCGTGCTCGCCAAGGCTCGCACGGACAGGTTGCTCGGAGACTGCGCGCCGCACTGGCGCACGAGTCTGGAGCAGCACCTCTCGGACGCGAAGGGAACACTTCAGGACATGGAACGCAACGGAGGCTGAACGACGTGTCGGATTCCAGAGAACACATAATGGTGACGGGTGGGGCCGGCTTCATCGGGGTCAATTTCGTCCGCAGGGTCCTCGCGACCCGCCCGACGGTCAGCGTCGTCGTCCTCGACGCGCTCACCTACGCGGGGAACGGAACGAGTCTCGAGCAGCTCCCCGCAGACCGACTTCACTTCGTGCACGGCGATATCCGCGACCAGCGGCTCGTGGATCGCCTCCTCCGCGAGCATGAGATCAGGACGCTCGTGCACTTCGCGGCGGAAAGTCACGTGGACCGCTCGATCGATGGCCCCGACGCGTTCGTCGCGACCAACATCGACGGCACGCATTCGCTCCTCAAGGCGGCACGCGAGTACTGGTTGTCCGGATCCGGCACCCCACACCGTTTCCATCACGTATCGACCGACGAGGTCTACGGATCGCTCGGGAGCGAGGACCCCCCGTTCACCGAGCGAAATCAATACCAGCCGAACTCACCGTATTCGGCGAGCAAGGCCGGGAGCGACCATCTGGTCCGGGCCTATCACCACACCTTCGGGCTCGAGGTCACGACGACCAACTGTTCCAACAACTACGGTCCGTACCAGTTCCCCGAGAAGCTGATTCCGCTGATGATCGTGAACATCCTCGAAGGAAAGCCTCTTCCGATCTACGGTGACGGAATGCAGGTGCGGGACTGGCTGCACGTCGAGGACCACTGCCGCGCGATCGAGGCCTGTCTCGACCGCGGCGTCGCCGGCGAGCTCTACAACATCGGCGGCGCGAACGAGCGACCCAACCTGGAGATCGTGGGCAAACTGTGCGAGATGATCGATGAACGCGTTGGAGCCTCGAGCGATCTTGCCTCGCGTTTCCCCGATTGCCCGGCGTCCAAGGGCTCCTCGAGCCAGTCGCTCGTCACCTACGTGACCGACCGTCCGGGGCACGATCGCCGGTACGCGATCGATTTCAGCAAGGCCGCGGCGGACTTGGAATACCAGCCGCAGGAGACCTTCGACTCGGGTTTCTCCGGCACGGTCGACTGGTACCTCGAGAACGAGCCCTGGTGGCGGGGGGTGATGGATGGTTCCTACCGGCAATGGCTTGATTCAAACTATGCTTCACGTTGATTCGTCGGACTCGCCAAATCAGGAATCGGCAAATTGAAACGTGAAATGAAAGCAACCCTGTTCGGCGCGAGTCCGCGCACCCGGAACATGGGCGTCAACGCACTCTTCGCGTCCGTGACCGCGGGACTGGTGAGGCGGATGCCGGATCTCGAGATGACGGTCTTCGACACCCTGACCGGAGTGCGTGAAGAGGATTTCCGGGTCGACGATCAGGAACCCGTGGCGTTTCGATTCATCGGATTCCGAATCGGGCGTCGGGTGTATCGGCCGGAGAACCTCCGATTCATGCAGCTCGCCGCGATGGCGGGTGCTTTCGGCAGGGCGGTCAACCCCGGTCTCAAGGCGATCGCCGAATCGGACGTGGTGCTGGATGTCTCGGGCGGAGACAGCTTCACGGACATGTATCCGGACAATCGGATCGATGCCGTCGCCGGTTGCAAGGAGCTCGTCCTCGATTACGGCCGACCACTTCTCCTGCTGCCACAGACGTACGGGCCGTTCAATGCGAGCATGGACCGTGCTTCTCGAATCGTACGCAGGTCCGTCGCGTGCTTTGCCAGGGATGAGCGGAGCTTCGCGAACCTGAAGGCGATGCTCGGAGACGAATTCGACGAGGATCGGCACAAGTGCGGCGTCGACATGGCGTTCGGACTGGTGGCTCGAGACCCGGGGCCGGCGCTCGATCCCGGCATCCGGTCGTGGATCGACGACGGTGCGCCGACGATCGGTTTCAATCCCAGCGGACTCATCGGAAACGTTCCCGGGGTGGACCGCGAAAAGTACGGTTTTCGCTCGGACTACCGGGCAACCGTCATCGAATTCCTGACTCGAATCCTGGATGAGACCGAGACCCGGGTCCTCCTCGTCCCGCACGTGATGTCGCCGCGGGGCGGATCGGAATCCGATCTCGACATCTGCGAGCAGCTCGAGCGAAGCATGACCGAGCGATTTCCCGGTCGAGTCCGCGTCGGATCCACCAATTTCGACCAGTGCGAGGTCAAGTGGGTCATTTCGAAGATGGACTGGTTCTGCGGAACGAGGATGCACGCCACGATCGCCGGTCTGTCGACGGAAGTTCCAACGTCCACCATCTCCTACTCGGACAAGGCGCTCGGGGTGTTCGAGACCTGTGGCCAGGGCTCGGAGGTCTTCGATCCGCGTGCGCTGGAGACCGAGGAGATCGTCGAGGGATTGATGGATTCGTATCGACGTAGAAACGAGACCCGGGCCCGCCTCGCGGATTCGATCCCGGTCGTGAAGGGCAAGGCGGCCGAACAGATGGACGACATCGCGTCGGTCGTCGAGAGTCTTGGAGCCAGGTGATCGAGGATCTCGCTTCAGATCGAGGGATTCGGTTCGGCGTGATCGGGTTCGGCTTCATGGGCCGGACCCATGCGTCCGCGATGTCCGGTACCCGGGCGGCGTCGCTCTCGGCCGTGGTGGATCGCGACCCGGACCGCCTCACCGGTCTCGCGAGCGGGGGGGGCAACATGGACACGGGTGGCGAGGAACTGGTCTTCGACCCCTCGGAGGTTCCGGTGTTCGCGAACGTCGACGAGATGCTCGCGGAATGCGAGCTCGACCTCGCCATCGTCACCACGCCGACCCCCACCCACATCGAGATCGCGTCGTCGCTCGTCTCCGCGGGCCTGCACGTGCTGGTCGAGAAACCCGTGTCGCTCGACCCCGCCGCCATTGAGGAGCTCGCGGCCCTCGCCCGGCAACGACGGGTGATGGCCATGCCGGCTCACTGCATGAGATTCTGGCCGGCCTGGGCGTGGATGCGTCGGCAGGTCGAGGAGCAGGCCTACGGCCCCGTCCGACGCGCATCGTTCGTCAGGACGGGTGCCGCACCATCGTGGAATCCGGATTTCTATCTCGACCCCTCGCAGAGCGGGGGTGCGATCGTCGACCTCCACATCCACGACACCGATTTCGTGATCCACTGCTTCGGTGAGCCGACGGCGGTGTCCTCGACGGGGAGTCGTTCCCACGTCCGAACCGAATACTTCTTCGAGGGCGGTCCTTCGGTGGAAGCCGTCGGGGGTTGGTTGGAGGACCCCGATGCACCGTTCACCATGACGGCCGAGATAGCCTGCCGGGACGGCACGATCTCGTTCTCCCTGGACCGGACTCCGGAGGTCCTCGTGACCGATCCGGAAGGTCGGGTGCACGAGCACCCGGAAGCGAGCGTGGGTGGAACCGGCTACGACATGCAGGCCCGGGCGCTCGTCGATGCCATCCTCGCCGGCCGCCGCGTGCCACCCGTGACGCTGGAAGAGGCGGCGCTCACCGGGCGAGTGATCGAACTCGAAATCGATTCGGCCGCCTCGGACGGGGAGAGCAGGAGCACCCGGTGATTCCGGAGACGTGGGGGAGTCGCTGCGCAATGACGCCTCGTCGGATCGACGAGGCGTTTTCATTTGACGCTTGCTTTCGCGACGGGTGACGCATGAATGATCGAGGCGGCGTGACGCCGGGCCACTCGGCTTTCCGCATCTCAGGCGGCCCGTCGGATCTCCTTCTCGATCTCCAGCTCGGTGGCCTTGCCTCGACCACTCCTCGCATACTCCTCGACCTCCCGGATCGCAGCGAGTTGATGTCGCACTTCCGGTTCACACCGACGTTCGTGACCGGATTCCCGGGCATCGCCCGCGATCACCGACTGCACGTGGTTCCGGACGCTCTCCTTGACGTGGTCGGCGGCAACGCCCTCGTGGCATGCGAGGCGGTCGGCGTATTCCCGTTCGATCAGGAGGAAGACCTGGTTCCGTTCGACCTGGTCGCGCCACTTGTCGAGCGTGAACATCACCGTCTTCTGCAGGCGTGCGTTGGTGCGACGAAGCACCTTGATGCCCCGGACGGTCTTCGATCGCTCGCGGAACCACCAGGCGAAGATGGCGGCCCAGCCGCTCAGGCCTGCGAACACCGAGGCGACCACCAGTGCGATGTGGGTTGATTCGTTCAACGGCGTTCTCCGTCAGGCGGCGATGGAATTCCGGTCGATGCTTCCGTGACGCATCGTCTCGATGACGAAGTCGCCCTCGACCTCGAAGCCCATGTCGCGCACCGACTCGATCTGGTCCTGAATACCTGATTCCGTGACGTAGCGGCCGTTGCGTCTGGTGCCGTCCGCCAGACGATCCTCCACCTGACGACGCACCTCCTCTTTCGTGGTCTTCGCGGTCGCGCCCGTCGAGGTCGCGAGCCTTCGGCAGTATTCCTCCTCGAGGTGCGTGTAGAGCCGCGCCTGTCGGAGCTGGCGGACGAACTTGCGCGCGAGGCTCGAGCGGCTGTCCGAGAGACGCCGGATCTCCTGCTGCTGGCGGGAATGGGTCTTCTGCCAGTGGATCAGGGCGATGGCGAGCGTGGTGAGGCCGGCGAACATCGCGCCGAGACTTGCGATGGCGGTGATTTCCATGGCGAGCTCCTTCCGATCGAATCACCGACCGGTGTCCGAGGGATCGGAAGGGCGGCGTGCCGGCTGAAACGGATCGTCCGAAAAAAACGAAAATCCCCGCCATCCTCAGGCGGTGACGAACTTCGAATCGTCGATCTCGGATTCGCCGTCGAATCGATAGGCGACCAGCGGCCCCCCCCGGGCCACCGACCAGTCCAGGCAGGCCACGTTGCGAGCCAGTCGAGAC
>NYWD01000087.1 GCA_002684855.1 Planctomycetaceae bacterium
ATCTTCTTCAAATCTTGATCCTCTTGGACTGGATCTTGGTTTACGAACAGGCTTCTCATCAATGTGAGAGTCATTACCTTTTTTCTCATCATTGTTAAGTTTTTCAAAGAGATTCTCTGTTGATCTTCTTGGTGATTTTCTCTTTGAAGACTTTTGACTCTTCTCATGAAGATTGGACTTTGGCGACTCCTTCTTTATCTCAGTGTCAACAACATCTACAGTTTTTGCTACGGGCTCTTCATCAATAGTTAGTGATTGGGATTCTAAAGCATGACTATTTTCAGTTTTCTTCTCATCAGACGCAACATCATTACTCTTTGTAGATGTTGACTTATTTGTCTTATTCTTCATTGCAAATATTCTTGCCAATGCTGATGGTTTACTGATACTTGTCCTTTCCTTCTCAGCCGCAGGGCTTCCCTTTGTTTCTACTTTAGGACTCTTTGACTCTTGGACGGACGCGTAGTTCTTGGCAAGAATCTTTGGGACAGAGTCTGAGCATCGGATGAAATCATCATAGTGCTCATTGAATAAATGATACTTCATTTTATCTTGCCTGTTGAATTGCTTGTCGCAGATCTGACAAATAAATGTTTTCTTACTTCCTCTTCCTTTGCCAGACTTTATAAGACAAAGTTCATCAGGTATCTTCAATTTATCAGCAGGAATCATCAACTTCCCACCAACAACAGCGACACCTTTTTGCTCCAGAAGCTTGTCAGCTTCATCTTGCGCCTCCTTGTCCAGTGGAATATCTGAGGTATTTCCTTCAGTCTTCTCTTTTTCTTTTTCACTATCAGACTCAGAGACAGAAACATCCAACTTTTTAGGTCCCTTAGGTAATAGAACCCTTGTGGCCATTTTCTTGATTTTAGTATCAGTAGCCTCACTGTCAGAGTCTGTCTGTTTCTTTTTCTTTGCTCTAAAAATAGCTGCCACCATACTGACTTTTGTTGGATTTGGTTTGTCCTCCTTATTCTGTTCCTCCACTTTAGACCTCGACTTCTTTACAGGAATGATCTCTTCTTCGCTTATAGAAGAATCTTCGTCTGAGTGTGGTTTGTTCTCTTTAGTTTGTTGCTTCACTTTAGACCTGGATTTCTTAGCAGGAATGACCTCTTCTTCACTAAAAGAAGAATCCTCATCTGACTTTGGTTTCTTCTCTTTAGTTTGTTGCTTCACTTTAGACCTAGACTTCTTTGCCGGAATAACCTCATCCTCACTATGATAAGAATCTTTGTCTGAAAGTGTCTCTGTTCGGTTTTTAGTACTTTTCAGTTCCTTTTCCTTGCCTTCTTCTACATGATGACCTTCTATCAAAGGATCACAAATGTCTTCTGCATCCGGATCCATCGTGATGACCTTCGCTTTCTTTTCAGGTGAAGCAGCTTTTCTGCTTGTCTGACGAGTTCTTCTTTTTTGTTCCATTGGATCTTCTTCAAGGTCACTTTCTGACTCTTCTTTGGACTTGTTGAGGAAAGATTCAAAAACATTGTGATATTGATTAGAATCGCTTTTATTAAGATTGTTTCTGTTTTCCTCATCTTCATCATCGATGGTGATTTCCTCAGGCTTTTTCTTTGAGTTCTTTGTTGCTTCTTCATCAATGAAATCATCATCAGAATCACTATCAGAAGAGTCATCGTCATCAGTGCTGGTTGAACTATCAGAATCTGATTTATCTGAGTCCGAGTCATCAGACTCAGGAATGATTCTTTCAAAATTTGCTAATTTTTGAGGCAACTTCGAATTATTAACACTTTTGTCGCTTTCTGTAGATTCATTCTTCCCATCTTCCTCGTTCTGTATCGTAGAGTCCTCTGGAATCGGACTTGATCTTCGTGGACTACTTGTGGAAAGAGGTTCACTGAAGTTGTTTGCATCCGGATCTTTAATTTCTTCTTCCTCCTCCTCGTCCTCCATGGATAACTTCCTCTCTGGACTATTTGCTTCTGACGGTTTGAGTTGAGAACCAACAATGTATCTGACTTCAGTCTCTGGATTTTCGAGAAGTATTGGCATTTGACATAAACTATTACTGTTATCCGGAACACCTACTTGCTTCTCTAGTACAGGTGCTGAAGAATCTAAGTGAGGAGGTATAGGTGAAGATGTTAAAATTGGATCTTTAGATGATGCTTTAAGATCAGGAGGAGGAATAGAAGCCATCGGCCTTGCAGGAATTGGTAGCTCAGCGGGTTTAGTTGACTTCTTTGCCATTTCTGATGGTTTAAATAGTTTAATTTCTGGTGCAGATGGTCGAATGATGTTTATGGTAGAGGCAGCAGCAGGATTATTGGTGATCTCATGAGGTTGAAGTTCTCTGTTGTGATTCGAGATCAAATGACGATTGACCGCACTTCTGCCCTCAAAGCACTTACTGCAGTCCGGACACTTGTGATTAAGGGTTCCCAAGTGACGAGCTTTGTGATTCCTGAATGTCCTCATATTTTTCAAAACTTTCTTGCAAATTTTACAAGTTAGTGTGGCGGCATCAAAGCTGGATTCATCAACTTCCGTTCCAGAAGAGCCCAGATCAAAACTGGTGTTCATGGAGATGTCAGATGAGTCAGTGCAGGCACTGGCGGGCCTCATATCTGAATCTAAGGATGCTGCGCTATTGGATCTTGAAACTGTTGACAAGTTAGTAAAGAATGCATCATCTTTGTCAAAGTGTTTTGGCATAATATCTAAAGATTCAGCCAGATCTTCATCAGAGTCCTCACTGTCAGATTCCTTCAGTTTTGTCTGTTTGACATCTTGAGTGTCAGCAACTGCCATCATGATCACCAGAGGAACAGCTCGGAGCAATCCTGAGCTTTCAGCTTCATCTCTCGATATACTGTGGGACTCAGAAAGATGATTTGCTAAAATACTTTTGTCTTCTAGAAGAACATTGCAGAATTTACACTTCCAGGTTTTGTTCCCGTGAGATGTTTTATGAACTTTCCACTGTTCATTGTCAAGAAAAGTCTGGTTGCACAAATTGCAGGTGTAGCTGTATTTTGTTTCCTTGGAATCCGAGCTGACAGAGCTGCTGTTAGTGGAAAGGTTTGATGATTTAGTTTTCTCTTTAGACACGGGACTGCTGAACTTTGCCTTTACATCAGCGATTAAATGCATTCTAGTGTGCTCTTGTAGAGTTTCTTTATCAGAAAATATTTTACTACACATAGTGCAGTTAAACACTACACTTGGTGAGGCAGCAGGCACTGGTGTTATAGTTGTCGTTGCTGTTGACAAGCCAGTAGCAGCGGGAGGCGGAGGCGGCAGCAACAGCGAGGTGTTGATTGTTGTTGTTGTTGAGCCTGAACTGGACTCTGATCCAGCCGCCGGAGCCGGAGGAGGCGTTACATTGGACCCGTCCCGGAAATGTGTGTTCATGTGACGGTTCAGTTTCACTCTCCCCTGGAAGGTCTTGGTGCAGTACTTACATTTGAAATTCAGCATTCCTGCGTGACGTCTCAAGTGAATAATGTATGACCTCTTGTTTCCCAACTTTGTGTTGCAGTATTTACACAAATATGTTCCATCTGCAGTCAACGGGATTTCTGCAGCCAGCTCAGCCTTGGCCAGCCTCTCTGCCTCATCCTCAGTCATCCCATGGACCAGGGAGGGAGCAGATCCAGTGTTAGTGCTGCTCACCGATCCAGACCCACCAATTGGAGGCTCAGGAGTGCCAAAATCTGAGCTTTTCTCGCTGGAGTCAACCGATTCAGTTCCATCAAACTTGATAAAGTCATCAGGGAGATCTCCTCCAAAGGCAAAGGCAGCCTCGGCCGCAGCAGCCTCCAGATTGTCAGTGTCGGGCAGATTATCCACTGAAAGTCTGATGGAGGCGTCCTCTATTTCCCCACTTTCTGTGGCAGAGTGAAGAGATATGTCATTGCCTGCTCCGTCATAGGAGTCATCCAGGCCAAACTCTTCCAGGGAGGCCCCGAATGATTCAAGGAACGTGTTGATCTTGGCGGAGATGACCTGAGTCTTCCTGTTATGACTGGTGGCGTGTTTCATTAGATGGGACCTGGACTGGAATGTCATGTCGCACACATCACACTTGTGGGGCAGGCTTCCTTGGTGTCTCAGAACATGAACCCTCTTGTTCTTCTCACTTGTGAAAGTCTTGTCACAAATGGGACAAGTAAAAGGCTTCTCACCCGTATGATTTCTGTAGTGGGTTGTGAGGGCTTCTTGTTTTTGGAAAGTCATAGAACAAACATCACATTTGAAGGGATAATCTTTCAGATGCCTATTGATGTGATTTTTCAGCTCAATTTGATTTCTAAATGATTCAGTACAGTGCTCACAGGGGAAGGGTCTTTCCGCTTCATGAATTGCTCGAATGTGTTTATCAAGAGATCTCTTCTCTCTAAACTCCTTCTTGCAGTAGGGACAAACCTCTGGTTTAACATCTCCATGGAGACGAACATGTCGAGCAAATGACTTCTTTTGAAGAGACAAACCGCAAATTGGACACGTGGCCATCTTTGGAGCAACACCGAAATGATTGAGCAAATGGTTGATCAGTGTCTTATCATTCTTGAATTGTTGCCTATCACAGAACAAGCAGAGAAGGTTGTCAAAATCATACCCGCTTGTAATGATGGTTGGAACCTCAATCTTCTGACCTGTGTTGGTGGTGTAGGTGAATGTCTCTTTGGTAGGATCCTTGGCATTAGGATCAACTGGTGGTAGTATGGGTTTTATTTGCGATATATCTCCGATATTTTGCAAAGATGCAGGATCATTGTCAAGATCATTATCAGGATCTTCCTTGATGACACTGGGATCAGGCTGCGTGGGCAGCTGAGGAACACTGGGCTGGGTCTGATACTGGATGGTGAAGGTCAATGACCCGGGGTCTTGAGATGGAGGAGGAGGAGGAGCAATGATGGCTGGAGTCACTGGGGCTGAAGGAGGCTCTATTGTTGGAGCTGGAGTCAGTGTAACAGCAGATGGAGGATTTATGTTAATTGGACTGGGAAGTGGCTCCTCTTCCTTGATCAAGACTGGTGGGGGGGGAGGATCCAGGGCAGGAGCTACAGACTTCTTTGCCACCACTACGGGCTCTTGCTTGACTGGGGTCAATGATGACAGATCCACATCATTGTACATCGGATCCAGTCCACCAAGAGTGGCAAAGGTTAATCCTTCTTCCTCCTTGATGTTTGCAGTCTTCAATAACTGATCAATTTTTTCATCTGACGCATTGTACTGGTTATAATCAAAATTTGAATTAAGAGTTGCCAGGCTATGATCGGAGTCTAATAAATCAGGAAAATCACCGGAATCATTCTCATCAACTTTCTTTTCTTCCTTCACAGCTTGCTTCACCTCAGTTCCAGTCATGAACTCGTCCAGACCCAACGGAACAATTTTTGCTGCTCCCTCTGACAACTTGTCGTGGATGTCGACATTCTCTGGATTGGGTTGAGTGTCCACATTAGTCTGGGTCACACTGTACTGATACAGGTCATCCACAGACAAAGATATCATTCCAGGATCCTGAGATGATGACCCTCCATCCTCC
>NYWD01000088.1 GCA_002684855.1 Planctomycetaceae bacterium
CAGAGTCTCGATCCGGAACCTCGACCCGCCCGCTTCCCGGATCACGAGGGTTCATCACGGATCACATCGTGGAGAAGCCGTCGGATTCCTGGTGGGACTCCGACCCCCGGGTGTTAGCCTTGAGGTTTCGCCGTCCGATCCCTCCGAGGAGTCCACGATGACGTTCCGCTCGACCGCCCGCCGCCAGTCCATCCGCCGCGCGCTCCTCGCGCTCGGCGTCATCGCCACCGCGTCCTCGACCGCGACCGCCCAGTGGAGCGACGACGCCTCGGTCAACAACCTGCTCGGCGCCGGGGCGGGAACCCAGAACCAACCACTGCTCGCGCGGCTCGCCGACGGCACCACCTACGTCTCCTGGCTCGAGAATCCGGGCGGCGGTTACGACGTCCGACTGCAGTTGGTGACCCCGACCGGCGTCCCCGAGTGGTCGGGCGCTCTCACCGTCGCGGACCGCTCCTTCTCCTCGACCCAGTCCTACGGACTCGACGTCGACACCAGCGGCGCCGCGGTCCTCGCCTACCGCGGAGACCAGCTCCCCGGCACGCAGATCGTCGCCAACCGAGTGCTCGCCGACGGCACGATGCCGTGGGGCGACGGCGTGGTGCTCAATGCGGGGAACTCGCAGGACGTCGCCTCACCCACCATCGCCGCGACCAGCGACGGCAACAGCGTCGCCGCGTGGACACGATTCCCCAACAGCGGTCCTTCGGTGATCGAGCTTCGCAAGCTCTCGCCCGAGGGCGACATCCTGTGGTCGTACACCATGGCGCGATCCACCGGCATCGCAGCCAGTTCGCTCGTCGCCTCGGACGCGCCCGGGGCGAGTGGCCAGTGCGTGCTGATGACCGTCGGCTTCGGCGGCTTCACGTCGCCGCGGCCGCTCAAGGCCCAGAAGTTCGACGCCGAAGGCAGCGAGATGTGGGGCGCGAGCGACGTGGGGATCTTCACATCGGGTTCGGTGCAGATCGGGAACTTCCCGACGCTGATTCCCGACGGACGCGGCGGCGCGGTGGCGACCTGGTACAGCTCGGTGCCGAGCCTTCGATGCTTCGTGCAGCAGGTCCGCGCCGACGGATCCCTTCGACTTTCGACGTCGCAGTACCGCGTCACCGCGGTGGGCGAGACGCAGGTCAACCCCGTCGCGTGCATCGATCCGGTCTCCGAGGACATCACCTGCTACTGGATCACCCAGAACTCGTCCCAGAGCCAGTTCTCGCTCAAGGGCCAGCGGTTCGAGGGCACGTCGAGGGCCTGGGGCACCACCGGCATCACCTTCCTCCCCCTCGGCTCGACGCAGACCACCGCGGCCGGATGTCATCCCCGCTACGGCGGCGGGACCACGGTGGTCTGGAGCAGTGGATTCATCCCGCAGCCGACGTCGATCTTCGCCGCGGCCGTGGATGCGGAAGGACAACCCGTCTGGACCGGCGACGCCGGCGGGGTGTCGGGCGGCGTCGGGATCTCGACCGTGGACTCCAACAAGAGCAGGACCACGACCGCGACAAGCCCGAGCGGCGAGATCGTGATCGCCTGGAGCGACGACCGCGAAGGTTCCGGCCGAAGGATCTTCGGACAGAACGTTCGCGCCGACGGCGAGCTCGGGGATGCCGCCCTGGTCGGCGATCTGAACGGCGACGGCGTGGTGAACGCGGCGGATCTCGGGTTGCTGATCGTGGCCTGGGGACCGTGCGGCAAGGGCGCCCCCTGCGCCGCCGACCTCAACGAGGACGGCATCGTCGACGCCGCGGACCTCGGATTCCTGTTCGCGAACTGGTCCTGACCGAAGCGGTCCGCAGCACGGCGAACGTGGGAGGTAGACTCGACGCTTCCAGTCGATGTCCTCCCGGAGCCGCCCCATGACCCCTTCGATCGTCCGCTTCGCGCTTCCGACCGTCGTCCTGGCGCTCGGAACCCTCACCGGCGACGGCACCGGCTCCACCCCCCCCGCGCCGCCCGACGCGACGCCCGCCTTCAAGGTCTTCCTGCTCGCCGGCCAGAGCAACATGGAGGGCCAGGCGGTGGTCTCGCTCGATCACCCCGACCACTACAACGACGGGCGAGGCAACCTCGTGAACGCGATGAAGGACCCGGCGCTCGCGAAGCGCATGTCGCATCTGCGCGACTCGAAAGGCGGGACCGAGGGCGAGTGGGCGATTCGGGACGACGCGTTCTGCTGGTATCGGACCGACCGGGGGGAACTGAAGGCGGGACCGCTCACGATCGGATTCGCCGGCTATCCGGGTCGCGACCACTTCGGCCCCGAACTCCAGATCGGACACCTGCTCGCGGATGCGTACGAGGAACCCGTGCTCCTGATCAAGACCGCCTGGGGCGGGAAGAACCTGCACGTCGACTTCCGCCCGCCGTCCGCGGGCGGCGAGACCGGCCCCTGCTACACGCGGATGCTGCAGGAATACGCCGAGGGCGTCGCGGACGCCCGACGGCGATTCCCCGCGCTTCGGGGACGCACCCCGGAACTCGCGGGCTTCATCTGGTTCCAGGGTTGGAACGACATGTTCGTCGACGGCGGCATCGACGCCTATCCCGACAACCTCGTCCACCTGGCCGCCGATCTCCGCGAACACTTCGGCGATCCCGATCTGCCGATCGTCGTCGGCGAGACCGGCAACGCCGGGAACGAACGGTTCCGCGAGCAGCAGCGGATCGGCACCGAACGGATTCCGTCGCCGTCCGCGTTCGTCGCCACGAGATCGTTCCTTCGCAGACCGGAATCCTCGCCCAACCGGGGACACGGCCATCACTGGTTCGGCAACGCCGAGAGCTACTTCCTCGTCGGGGACGGGCTCGGAAGGGCGACCCTGCGACTGTGCGCGGCCGCGGACCACCGGGATCTCGAAACGCAGGACCGGAACTGACGCCCCGCCATGCCATCCGACCCAGACCCCATCGAACACCTGAAGTCGCTCCCGGACCGGGCGGCGCGGTACGAGTGGCTCGACGGTCTCGATCGCACCGAGCGGAACCGCGTCCTGAACCGGCTCGGGGAGGAGGATCGCCGTCGCTACCGCCAGCACGCGGACGCGCGTCTCGCCCGGGAGAAGCGGTCGTTGAAATCCGCGGAACGGGAGGCGCATCGACGCGATGCGATCGAAGGCCGGGCGACGGACATCCCGGACATGATCGAAGCGCTCTACACCGTCATGCCGAGGCTCACCGAAGCCCAGCGGGACTGGGTCGAACGAATCGACCGGTCCGCGGCCGCGAGCGGCCGAGACGGATTCACGACGCGACAGGCGGAGGTCATCCGGGATCTCTACCGCAAGCACTTCCGGCGGCGTCGATGAGTTACCATCCGGCCCCGCGAAGACGCCATTCCACCCCATCGATCCCCGGATCAATCGGAGAAACGACTTGAACACCATCACCAGGACGGCCATCGCGCTCCTGCTCGGCATGGTCACCGCCGGCTGCGCCACCACTTCCCGCACCCTTCCGACCGAACCGACCCTGACCGTCTACTGCCACGAAGGCGATCTGCAGCGATGCGATGTCGCCGATACCGGTCCGAGCCTCGGCGATCTCACCGCCTGGTGGGCCGACGTGCACGGCGAACTGCCGGCGAGCCGCGATCCGAAGGATTCCCCGAAGATCGGCATCGCAAGCGGGTTCAACATCACCACGAGCGCCGATCACGAGCTCGGGGACGGTCAGTTTCACGAGTTCCGGGTGTCGAACTTCAACCTGCGCTGGTTCGACTCCGAGGACCAGCTGGTCTGGAGCGGACTCCACGACTACGCCAGCGAGGGCGGTCGGTTGATCAATGAAGCCCGACGACCCGTGATCGGCGGTGCGGGTCGTTTCCTCGACCGTCCCGGCGTCGCGGTGGTCACGCCCGAGGGCGGAAACTGGTTCCGTGTCGATCTCTACCTGCTCGACTGACCGAGACCATCCCATCACCGCCGCCGCCCGGCTCCGACGTTCGTCCGAGCCGACCCGACGAACCCAGCCCCGACCCCAATCAAGGAATCATTCCATGACATTCAACCCGGTTCTCTCCCTTCGACTCGCCGCCGCCGCCACCGCACTCGGGGTGGCCTTCCTCGCGGGCGGCTGCTCCGCCCCCGAGGGGAAGCGATCCATCGACGGGACCCCTCCCACGATGGCCCTCTACAACGCACCCCCGAAGATCCTCCAGAGCGACGACGACAAGAAGGCGGCGGGCGTGAACGCCATCGTCGGCTGGCATGCGGAGCTCAGGACCGCGGAGGGCGCTTCCGGGAAGACGCTCGGATACTGCAACGGCACGATGCTCATCACCAGGTCGAGTGCGGTCGACGACGAGGACGAACATCGAATGACCATGATCGAGTTCGACTGGGACGACTCGAACGACTCGCTCGTGGTGGGTGGCGCCCACCCCTACCTCGGCACGCAGACGGAGTCCCGGACCCCGATCGTCCGAGCGATCTTCGGAGGAACGGGCCGCTTCGTCGGGTCCATGGGCCAGGTCGTCAGCACGCCGCTTCCGAGCGGCTGGTACCGGCACGACATCTGGCTGGTCGACTGACGCGATCCCCGACCGGATTCTCCGGGTCCGGAGGGGGCATCCCCCGGGCCCGGAGACGCTTCGAACCACGTGCGATGTCCGGGGCGGACCCCGCTTCAGGCCGCCTTCTTCTCCGGAACGGCGTCCGCGACCGGAGGCGAATCGACCTCGGGCATCGCCTCCAGGCGGAAGCGTGATGCGCTGTCGGGTCGGGACCGGATGACCGGAAGCCACGACTCGTCGCCGTCGACGAAGACCTTCAACCACGCGATCACGAATCGCCCCACGTCGCCGTCCGCGTAGCGCGGGTCCATCGCCAGGTTGTGACGGGCGTCCCGCACTTCGTAGAGAAGCTTGGGCGTGTCCTCGTCGAGTCGCTCGAAGTGCGGCAGGGCGTGCCTCGCCACGGGCGCGGGTCGGTCCCGCTCCGCGCCGAGGAAGAACACCGGGACGTCGTGGGTGACGTGCGGCCGCGGCTTCCACGGACAGAGCGCCAGCACCGCCTTGATCGAGGGGTCGAGCGTGGCGGCGACCTGCGCCCCCCCGCCCCCCATCGACCAGCCTCCGACCGCGATTCGATCGGGGTCGAGCCGGCCGAACAGCGGCGAGTCGGCGCGCTCGTTCTCGGCTCGAAGCGTGACCACGCCATCCACCAGCGCCGCACCGCGCGTGTCGGGATTGTCGCCCGGACCGTTGGTCCCGATCGTCATCACCACGTAGCCGTGCGACGCGAGGAACGGACCCCAGCGAGACATGCTCCGCTCCGGTCCCATGTAGCCGGGGACCAGCACCACCCCCGCCGAGCGGGTCGGCGGCTCCGGCGACTCCACGCCGTCCACCTCGACCTTCCGCACCGGGTGGTAGATGGTCGCACCCTTGTACCGCGGTCCGTCACGGAGCCCGTCACGTTCCAGCACTCGTTCGACGTCGAACGGGCCGGGCGCCCGTGCCGCGGCGATGCGCTGCGATGGATCGGGCGGGGCGACGGGACCGGCGTCGCCCGGGGCCGCGACCACGGCGAGCGATTCGATGGCCAGGGTGACGAGAAGCAGGCGGGCGAGCGTCATGTCTTGACTCCGTTGAGGTCGCTCCAGTCTAGACGCTCGACCCCGACGCCCGGCCGTGAAAGCCCGTTCCGGCAACGCGCGTCCCGAACGGGTGTTTGAGCGAATCGATCGTTTGTCGGAAACGCGGGATCCACGCCGGCGGCGTCCTCTTCCCCGCGATGGGACCCGCTAGACTCCTCGTCCCGGAACGACGCGGGCGACGCCGCGGTTCCGGGTGGCCGCGACACCCGTCGCATCGTCGAGAAGCCGTCCGCCGCACCGCACGCGTCGGGCCGGATGGGAGAGAAGGAACCCCATGGAATTCAAGAACCTCGTCGCGGAAGGCGACTTCAAGATCACGTCCGTGGACCTCGGCGAGGATCACGGCACGCTCAACATGCGCGGGCGACTCCCCGGTTTCGGCGACGTGTGGGTGGACTACACGCTCTCGCCCGGCCACGGGGACACCGATCACTCCCGCGGGATCGTCAACGCGGACGGACGCGCCCTCGCCGCCGACGGGACGATGCTCGCCGGGAAGATCGCCGGCGTCTGGCGACGCGACGGCGGCCGGATCCGGATGATCACGCTCGACGACGTGAGCAACGGCGACCAGGTGATCGTGCACCTCGACGTCGACCTCCCTGCCGACAGCGCCCATCTCAAGGTCTACCAGATCGACTGAAAGCGGACGGATCGACGCTCGCGCGGCCCGGCCACTTCGAACCCAGTTCCTCACGCCAACCCCAGATTCGGAACCGAACCATGAACAGAATCCACCTCGTCTCCGCACTCGCGATCGCGGGCACCGCCGTCGTCGGCTGCGACACCGCACCCAAGTCGACCGGGCATCACCCCGGGCATCACCATGGCGGATCGCAGGCGGCGGCCACCGCCCCCGACGAGAACCCGACGACCACCATCAACGATGCGCGGACCGCGAAGACGACCGAGTTCCTCGAGGCGTACACGCAGGGTGACTTCGGCCCGGCGGGCGAATTCTTCGCCGAGGACGTGGTCTTCTATCCGAACTCCGGGATGACCGCGGACACCTTCACGCTCGAGGAGTGGTATCCGTTCGTCGAGATGCATCACGAGGGATTCGGCGACATCGCCTTCGAGCCGATGCACGTCCAGACCACCGACTACCCGGACGGCACGACCTGGACCCACGTCTGGTCCAGCTGGAACGGCGTGAACAAGGCGACCGACGAGCCCTTCTCGACGCTGGTCCACCTCGCGTACAAGTGGGACGGCGACCGGGTGGTCGAGGAGTTCCAGTTCTTCGATGCCGGGAAGTTCGAGGCGGAGATGGAGGTCGCGCTCGGTGATCGATTCGCCGCCGACGCCCCGTCGCCCTGGGATTGGGTGACCGGCATCTGGCGGGTCTCCGGTGGTGACCTGCCCGACGCGATGGTCAACTGGACCCAGCCCACGCCGGGCGTCGACGTGGTGTTGGGCGACTGGACGAACACGGACGGCGTCCGCACCATCCAGATGGTCGGTTGGGATCCGAGCACCGGCACCATCACCTCTCAGGAGTACGGTTCCGACGGTTCCAGCCTCCTCGTCGAATGCGACGAGTTCCCGAGCCCCCAGGCGATGAGCGGTGTCTATCACATGCGGATGCCCGACGGCACCGTCGTCGACGGCGTCGTCGAGATCGTTCGCGAACGGGACGACCTGATGCTCGCGACCCTCATCGCCGACGACGGCACCGAGGTGGTCCGGACCTTCGAGCCCGCCGCGGAGGACGACGAGATGCGGGCGAGCCTCGGCATGACCGCGACGACCTCCGACGCGAAGTCCGAGATGGTCCGGCGGATCCACCGCGACTACGAGGCGGGGAACCTCGACGCGCTCGGGCCCGCCTTCGCGGACGACTGCGTCTTCAAGTGGGGCGATCACACCGCCCCGGCCGACAAGGCGACCTGGCGGGACGGGCTCGGCGTCCACCACGACACCTTCCAGGACATCCGGCTCGACAACCTCTACGTCCAGACCGGCGACTACTCCGACGGAAACACCTGGACCACCTCCTGGCTCGAGTGGAACGGCGTGAACAAGGTGACCGGCGAACCCGCCGCCTTCCTCGTGCACGTCGCCCACCGCTGGGACGGCGACCTGATCGCCGAGGAGGAGGTCTTCTTCGACATCGGTCGGTTCAAGGACCACGTCGAAGCCGCGGCGGCCGCCACCGGCAAGTGAACGAGAACGACGG
>NYWD01000089.1 GCA_002684855.1 Planctomycetaceae bacterium
GCAGCTGCAACGAAAGCAACAATTCAAGCTACCGTAACGGCCGAAGTTGTGGCCGAGAACAAACTTTACAAAAAGGCCGTTGCAGCGTTTCTGTATGCGAAGTTGATGTCCAAACGTGCCGAGTCCGTCAAGTCCGTCGGTCTTAAATCCTTGGAAGTAAGTCAGAAGGACGAAGATGAGTATAGAAAGACGTTGGACTTAATCGAGAAAACAGCAGCGGAAATTAATAGTGTCGAACGCAATATGAATAAACTTTCCGCGGAGGCGTCGTCCTTAAGGAAGAAGTCCCGTGCACAGGAAGAAGCTAAAAAAACGGCGGAAGCAACGGGAATGTCGGGCGCTACCGGAATGTCGGGCGCTACCGGTATCTCCGGCGCTACTGGAATCTCGGGGGCTACTGGAATCTCGGGCGCCACCGGAATCTCGGGGGCGACGGGATCTACTGGCGAGACTGGTACGGAGGAGGAGGACGAGTTTCCGCCAGTCCCTGTAAGTCGTTTTAAGATGGGAGGAATTGCCACTGGCCCAGCTGAAGAATTAAGAAAGTCTCTCGAAGATACTAGCTCTGAAGCTGAGCTTTCTGAAACTCATGCGGAACGTATGCGTAGCAAGATGAAAAAACCCACGCCGTTGGCAACTGAAGCCACAGAGTCGGTCCAGCCAAAAACTACTGGAATTAAGAATAGAGTCGCTAAAGACTTTTTGATGCCCGATGCTGTCGCAGACGAAACTTTCGAGCGAGATTATCGTAGCACCCCGCAGAAACCTAAGCCTCGAACGCGCAAGACTTCGCCGAAGAGTGGGTCTGCTTCTGGCATTGCGGGTAGCGCATCGACGGGTAGCGCGTCAACGGGTGCGTCAGACGCGAAAGCTGTGGATGCAGAAGCGCGTATGGACATTGAAGCCGACACGGTGTTGGCTCGAGCCGAGCATCCTGTCTATGATAGTGGCCCAAAACTAGCGACGGGCGCAACTGGTAGCACAGGCGCAACCGGTAGCACAGGCGCAACCGGTATCACGGGCGCAACTGGTAGCACAGGCGCAACCGGCAGTTCCAGCACCGGCGCAACCGGCAGTTCCAGCACCGGCGCTTTTGGGACTGGATCGACCGGTGGTGAGGAAATGCTTCCGAAGCCAAGAAAAGTTACCCCGAAAGAGCCCACGGCCCCGGCTGTATCCGAAGATGAAGAAGCGGCTGAAGTCGAAGCGGCCGCTGCTGCATCCGAGGAAAAAGCCGAGAGCGAAAAAAGTGGCTTGGCCGATCTCGAAAAAGAGGTCCCATCCCCATCTGTTGAAGCCAACGTCTCTGCCCCTGCGAGTACTTTCCCTGGTGTTGAAAACTCAGATATGGCGGCGGCTGTATGTGCCGTGGTTCGAGCGAAGGGTGGGAAGTGCAACGATGCATCTGTGTTGGTTGAATCCCGTGGGCCTGTCACCGCCACTTCACTCATTGAGATGGGGTCGCTGGTCGCAACGTCTGCGTGCTCGAAGCCAAATGGTATTGGCTGCCCACGTGTTGGGCAACATATTGACGAAACCGTGGCACACGGTCGTATTCATTTAAGCAACGGCGCCGCGACGGGCGACATTTCGTTTACGTTGGCTGACAAATCTGCCCAAGCTATGTTAGACAAAGCCACTCCGGGAGAGCTCATGCGTGAACTCAAACGAATCCAACAAGCCCGGCACCATACAACTCTCCCGGGTCTGCAAGTAGCAGGGACTACTGGAACGAAGTCAGAACGCGCAGTAACGGACATCGTGAACAAAAAATACTCTGTGAACGTAGCATCGAAGGATGCCAAGTCCGCGCGGACTGATTTAGCGCTAGCCACCAGTTTGCTCGCGGAAAAGAAGTCGGAACTAAGTAAAGTCATGGCTGCACTCTGGAACGAAAAACAAGAGATGGAACTTACGGAGGATAGTTTCAAACAAAAGAAGGGACTTGTTGCTGTCGCGGGGGACGATTTTCACAAATGTGTCTTACGCTTCGATGCGTACGTGAAGAAGCTGGCCGATATGGCAAACGAGGAAGAAGCCGCTGATATTGCGCTTGACCGCGCGATGGGAGGCCTCGTCAAAAACCAAGCGGTGAAGATCCAAATGAATGTGGAAGCCCGCAAACTGCACCGACGCCTCGCTGCCCATCGTGCAATGCAACCGAAACTTCGTGCGGAGTGCCAACGGTTAAACGTCTCGCTGTCGGCAGCAGAAGCGGCGGTAGCAGTTGTGTCTGCCGAAAAGAAGGCCCTTAGCCGTGAGATCGAGTCGAGGAATTTGGTGGCATTTGAATTGCAAAACCAAATTGTTGCGCTCGTAAAGCAAGTTGCGTCTCTTACGAAGAAAGTTGACCAAATGGAAAGCGCCCTGCTCGCGGCACGTCACGCGTATCTTGGTGCCAAGGTAAAAAAAGAATCAATTGATATAGATACGAAAGAAGCCGAACACGTGACCAAAATCAAGAAATTGGTGAAGCATGAAGGTCTTGTCTGTGCGCGCCACCTCACATGCGGCGAGTGTCTGGACGTTAACAAAGTTGAAACGCGCGGTGAATCGTGTGGGTGGTGCAATGGTCGATGCTACGATGGCACATCTGCTGGCCCACGAGTGGGCGATGTGTGCACAACCAAATATATTTTTGGAGCTGATTCAAAAGCGTTGTGTGCTGCCGCTACGTACAGTGGTATTGAAGCAAAGGATGCCCCCGTGCCTGAATCCCTCGAAGGGCCTGATGATTCCCGTAAGGTCGCTGAAGAACACGATTCTAAGGTCAAGTCATTGTTAATGGGACACCAAGAACCATTCAACATTGCACGTACGCAAATCGAGACGAAGAAGAAAGCGGCACAGACGGTTCTTGATGCGGACGCCGCTAACAGTGCACGGCTGCGGTCGATGACTAAGGAGCACGAAGAGCAAGAGAAAAAAATGAAAACCTGGAACGATCGCGAAACATTGCGCAAGGTGACCCTCGCCGTACGTGCACTTTTTACCAAGCTCCGGGCGATGCGAGCTGAGCATTTTCGCGTGTCGCAGAAAGTGGAAGCTGAAGAATGGGTTGTCGAAGAAGCCGAGGAAGCGTTGGGGCAAGCGACTGCCGATGGCGAGGAAAATACCATGGCCTCGAAGCAGACAGAATTGATTTTTGCCAAGCATGTTTTAAGAAAGTTGAAGATGGAGCTCCGAGGTGCTGAAGTATTGGAGCGCCGTGCGATGAAGGCATACCGTCAAGGTGCGGCTAAATTGCAGGCGGTACGTGCTGCCATCGTCGGCTGGTTTGAAATTGACCTGAAAGACCCCGCGGTTGGTTCTAGCAGCACTGGTGGTGCCGCAGTGTTGAATGGTCCGCGACCGAATCCATTTGATGACTCGAATGATTCAAAAGACACGCTGTACGGCTTCGTGAAGAAGAATGGTCATGTCTTCGCCACCGATTCAACAGGCACAACTGGTTCAACGGGAGCCACTGGAAGCACAGGGAGCACGGGCACGACTGGCAGCACGGGCGCGACTGGCAGCACGGGCGCGACTGGCAGCACGGGCGCGACTGGGGTAGAAGAAAGAGACAGCACAGGTGGGAACTTTGCCAGTGACGTCGGTATAGTCAAAGATGCGACTGATGCAGAAATGCAAGCAGTGGTGGACGAAGAATTGCGTAGAATAGAAGGAGCAGCGTCCACGGGAGCTACTGGTTCGACAGGGGCGTCTGGAGCGAAGAAGAAAGTACCCGTGTCTGTGGACACGGAACTGTTGGAAGAGTCAATCAACGAAATGTTTTCTGCAAATCTTTTGTTTGCCAAAAAAGGTAAAAGGCCAATTATGCATGAAAGGAGACGGGTTGGTGACGGCGTCGAAATGCGCAGAGTTGGTTCTGGTTCATCCTCCACCGGCGACGTGCTTGACTCGGACGGTCTTTCCGACAAAGTGTCTGCTGGCACGGTTGGTTCGGATAATCTCTCCGACAAATCATCTTCTGGCGCCACTGGCAAAAATCCGCGCTTCGGCGCATCTAGTGGTGCTACGGGTGCCTCCACAGGTGCCACGGGTGCCTCCACAGGTGCTACGGGTGCCTCCACAGGTGCTACGGGTGGGTTAGTGAACGTTGTCGGCGATTCTATCACGGGTGCTACTGGCGAAACGGGTGCCACCGGCGAAGCGGACGCTTCGGACGCTACTGGCGAGACGGGTGCTACCGGCGAAGCAGACGCTTCGGACGCTACCGGCGAAACGGGTGCTACCGGCGAAGCAGACGCTTCGGACGCTACTGGCGAAACGGGTGCTACCGGCGAAGCAGACGCTTCGGACGCTACCGGCGAAACGGGTGCTACCGGCGAAGCGGACGCTTCGGATGCAACCGGTGAAACGGGTGCTACTGGTGCTGACTTTGGGTCTACAGAAACCGGTTCGACAGGTGCCACTGGTATTGAGTTCGGGTCTTCAGGAACCGGTTCGACAGGTGCCACTGGTATTGCGTCCGGGTCTTCAGGAACCGGTTCGACGGGTACCGGTGCAACGGGTGGGGCCTCGGGTGCAACGGGGGTCTCCAGAGTGAACTTGGACTTGTTAAAACGGGAAGGCGAGTTAAAAAATATATCATCCTCTTTGAAATTGAAGAATCTAACAGCGGCCGAACGTGACGCACGCGAGAAAGAAGCCGCGTCGTTAGCAGCCGCAGTCGAAGATGCGAAAGTGGAACAGAATGTCACGCATAAACGTGTCGAGAAATTGGCTGAAGATGCCAATCTCCAGAAGTTGACAACTGTTGCCTGCAAAGCGAAGGGCCCACGGAAGATGTTGCTCTTAAAACTTCTTGCTAAACAAAAGAGGAAAGTTGCCATTGCTGAGGCCATGGAAAAAGTGACTAAGGAGCAGGCCTTGTTGTCAACGCTCAAGAAAAAGCTTGCGAGTGCGACCGATGCCGATGATCAGAAGGCACTTGAGAAGGAAGCAGGGGATGTCGCCCTAGTACTTTCCGAATCAGTAGAGATGTTGGAGAGGTTGCAAAAGCAAAATGTGTCTATCACTCCTGTTGATTGTGGCCGTACGTCGATGGAAATGTCTGAAGAGCAATTGCTACTGAAACAACCGAAAAGAGTCAAACCAGTGACTTCAAAACGTGACTTCGGTGTGGTCGTACCACCTTTAAACAAAACGATAATCGAACGCAAGCCGGTACAAGTGATGAAGAACATCTCCGAGTACCACAACCCGCACATTGAACGACAAACGAAAATGGCAAGGGCAGCGGTTAAGAAAACAACCGACACATTGATCGCGCATATGAATGAAGTATCTAAACAATCTATCGCGGCGGTCGATGCCATGTTTGGGATGGCCGCGTCTGGCGCAGGAGAAGATGCACAGCACGTAGCAACTAGCCCGACGGGGGTTCTGGGATCTTCGTCGACTGGCGGGGCCACAAGTATGACGGGTTCAACTGGGTCGACGGGATCCACTGGCGTATCTGGGTCGACGGGATCCACCGGCGTATCTGGATCGACGGGGTCTACTGGCGCGAGTGGGGGTGCCACAGGAAGTTCTGCAGGCGCGACAGCCAGTTCAGAAGCGTCAGAACTCGACCGTCGCTTGGACAAAGCGATGGATTTTGTCCTCCGAAGGTCTCGATCTTCGGTCCGTCGTAAATCGGTTCCGACCGTGCTAGCAGGACTGAAACGTTCAGCGGACGAAGACAATGTCGAAGCCGAGAAAGAATTATCGAAAGCACTTTCAGATGACGTCGCAGCCCGAGAAGCACAACGCGTAGCGGCGAAGAAGCGCATCATGGAACGACTGTCAGCTTTGAAATCAGTTCAATCGATTGAGCTGGAGAAGACGGCGACGAAACTGTTGACAGCCAGAAAATCTTTGGCGAACATAACGTCTTTATTGGGCCCTTTGCGGTTGAAGATTGATGCGATGAAAAAAGCGATACAATTTGCTCGTGAGGCAGGTGTTGGTGGAGGTTCTAGTGACATTGCCATGCTGACACCTTTGGAGAAGAAAGCGAAGACGTTGAGCAACATGGAACTCAAGTTGACTTCCATGTTGAAATCTACGGACCGTATCTACGATACGCAAGTAGCTGCCCTTCGTGAGACTGAAACTAGCATTGCGTCAATGCGTGCAATGGATGATAAAAAGACGCCGACGCTATTGAAGAAAAGTATCACTGGGATGACCGGCGCATCCGGATCTACTGGCAGTGAGGAAACTGGTGCCAATGGAATGGCCATCTCGAAAACGCCAGCCCAGCCCACCGGCCCCACAGGTGCCGCGTTTGTATCGGCAGAAATGGGAAAAACAGGCGAAACGGGCGAAACAGGCGAAACAGGAGCGACCGGTAGTATTCCAGATAACATTATGGCGACTGGAGCCCATGCCGAGACTGGGACGCACCAATCATCGCATGAAATCGGTTCCACCGGTGGTTCGTTCGGCACCAGTTTGACAGAACAAGAACGCGACCTGACCTTCAACAACTACGTGAAAGGAACCGTCGCGAAATAATTGAAACAAATAGTATACATTACATAGGAATAAAATACTTAACATTAAAAAAAAA
>NYWD01000090.1 GCA_002684855.1 Planctomycetaceae bacterium
CCGCTGCAAAGGTCAGACCTGCTGCAAGGCTTGGACCCGCTGCAATGGTTGGATCCGCTGCAAAGCTTGGACCCGCTGCAAAGGTCGGACCTGCTGCAAGGCTTGGACCTGCTGCAAGGCTCGGACCAGCTGCAAAAGCCGAACCTGCTGAAAAGATCGGACCTACTGCAAGGCAGCGGCTGAGTGTCTGCACTGACACCCGAAAATCTGAAACGGTCAACTCTAGCAGTATCTTAGTGCTCAGTGCGGCAAATACCTCACTTGCTCAAGTGATTTACTCCAGAACTTGCGGAAAACTTGTTCGTCGACAGTGCTGAACGGCCTGCTGCAGTGGCGCTTGCTGCGGAGATTCAGGCGAAGATCCAGGCGGAGATGAAGGCGAAGATCCAGGCGAAGATCCAGAGGAGTGATGGAGATCCAGGCGAAGAAACATAAGTTGCGGCCCCCAGCCAACGACGAATATCGAGATCCAGGCGAAGATCCAGGCGAAGCCCCAGAGTGATCGAGATCCAGGCGAAGATTCTGGTGGAGACGTTCCGGCACCCAGACCAGATTCAGGTACTCATGCTGGTGCTGCGAAGGCAGATGCAGACTCGAAGGCAGATGCTGGTGTGGCAGATGCTGGTGCTGCGAAGGCAGATGCTGGTGCTGCGAAGGCAGATGCAGAGGCAGATGCAGACTGACATCAATGCCATGATGATGCTGGAGCGGAGGCTGCACCTCCTGACGGATGAAGAGCGCAATCAAGGAGAAGAGCTGATGATGGCGGCAATCATGGCACGGAACGAGCCACACTCGGAGGGCTTGAGGATCCACCAGTCTGTCGCACACCTCGGACACTCGAACCCCTCACACCATATTTGCTGAGAGACACAGCCGACCTCAGCCGACCTTGTACTTAGCTTGTGGGCCTGTCCACTGGAGCACTGCGAAGATGTTTGAGCTTGCTTGTGAAAATGTAGGGACTCATGTTCTTTTCGCTTATGTTCTTCTGGAGAAGAAGAGAAAGAGAGAAATGTTGACCATGGTCGATCGTTAAGAATGAAATATGAATCATCTAAACATATGCGATCATGCCCAAATTGTCGGCTACATACGGTCCGCTGATACTGATATGAGTGATTCTATGCAAGACTTATTACATACAAGAACAGTACATTGCAAGAAGATCCGATGTGTATGTGCACGCAATGTGTATGTGCACGCAAGAACAGTACATTGCATTGGATCATCGTAATGCACAGTCTCGCCATCCACCGACTACCACATGATCAGCCGTGCTCATGATCATATACTCAGGTCAGGGAGATTGGAGGATTTCGCAACCACAAGTTATGACTGAACACATGTGCGATTCTGTATGAAGCAATGGTTAGAAAAAACAGTGTGCAAACCAGGTTTCAATAACATATTGATCCCCAATCTTCTGTGGCAAGCCTCAAGTTCTTGTGCGATCAGTAACCCAAGGGCGCAATGCAGTATAATTATGATTCTGCAAACCATGGCGAGAGTCGTCGTCGTTCTCATCGTCATTCTCCTAGTCGGTCTCGTCGTCGGTCTCGTTCTCGTTCTGATTCACCCCAAAAGGATGATAGGAGGAAGCTCCCAGTTGGATGGCGGATTCAAGGATTTCAAAACTTCGGGCACATCAATGGTTGCTACTTGCGCAATGATGCCCAAGCAGAATGGGTCTATGTTCATCATCCTACATTGGGACCTCTTCCCACACCTGCTTATTGGAAAGTTGGATCTTGCGAATCTGGAAAGTTGGAATTAGAGAAAGAGGAAGTGTTTGCCTTTTGGCAAGAAGCCGGGCGGCGCTATATATTTTGCCCACGGTGGGGCAACAATACAGATATGTGGCAGGAAATAAAGAATCGCGCCAATGGATTGCGAGACCCTGGAGTGGCTTTCTTTTCGTCCAACAAGGACAAATGGTATGAATGGAGTCAGGAGAGGGGAGTGTTTTTTGATACTCAGATCGACTACGAAGAATATCATGATATTCATGCACTGGAACAAGCAGCTGTGGCTTTCCAAGCGGATCTCGCCAGGAAAGGCGGCAACCAGAAGTTTCAAAGTAGTCAAAGCAAACACATTCCCGTTCCCGTGGCTGCAACACCTGTCGGACTAGGCAAAGCACCAGTACCTGGTACTCCACTAGGCTTCTTCAAACCACCTTCTCAGCAGCCTACCAGTGGGAGAACTACTGCAGCTCCAAGCACTCCTACTGGGTATAACTACCCCAGTGGGATAACTACTGGATCTGCAGCTCCCAGCACTCCTACTGGGTATCCTCTCACACCTGCTGGTACATGCTCCAAAGGAAATATGTCTAAAGAGCATGTTCTACCTCCAGGTTCCGGCGAGTGCATAGTGGTCCAAGACGACTCAGACGACGGATGCGACACATCGTGGAAGGACTGGTACAAATGGAACCACAAAAATCATGGTGGCCAATATTGAACATGTAAAGAGAAAGATCAATGCACCAGCATGTACAACAATGAGGCAACTTCTTTTTAGATGTTTCTCAAATCCGACATTGCACCCAGCGGCGTGTATCGGCATGATACGTATGGGGTGGCATATGTTGTCCGCCGCAAGTGGTGTGAAGTGAAAGCATGCGATGATTCGCATCGCTATTTGTGTGAATACATAGATTTGGTGGCATCAGATGCAATGTGGCCTTCTCATGGAAAAACATAATTGAGACTCATCTGCGACCAGCCCATATACACAATGGCAGATCATACACAAAATTGCATAAGGCAATAATAGATTTCAGGTGATTCACAAAATGGAGCGACGTGCTTACCAAACATATGATCATAACCCAATAGCTCGTACATATTGTTGCCTTTTGAGAAGATCATTGAATCTAAGTCTTAACAATTCTGAACAAAATGCTTTGTGAACATTTGTGGGCGGTATTGTATAGTGGTTATCATTGACAAACTCATTGGTTCTTAACAATTCTTAACGATTCTTAACGATTCTTAACAACATATTTTGTTCACAGTGCGGGGCGGCATACACTAGACCAATGCTCATTGGCATGATGTTTTCACAGTGTTCAAATTACTTTATCGAATGGTGCTTCAGGGCGCAAAGTTCCAGCTGATGAGGTCGAATTATGCGACATAGATTGGTGTGATAAGCACATGTGGGTACATATAGTAATTATGCTTTATCCAAATGCAAGGGAATCAGGTATTGTGTTCCAGATGCTATATGTATGTTGAGGTAATCCCAGATCCAGAAGGAAGCTTGTTATGGGTCCAGCAAGAGGTATACCTAAAAGGAATGACTCAAACATATTGGGATGAACGCCAACGACGCAAATTAGTTACAGGATGGTCTGCTGAAGGTATGCTTGCACTTTAGATGATTCTCCAGGTAGCGTTGCATAAGGAGTTAGATGATTCATGTGACGGACTATAGCACCAGACGAAGAACTACATGATCTCTTCAGAAGGGTTTGTCATATCTTCCAAGGTCATTTCACTGCTCCTTCCATGTTTTGTGATAAACAGTTTATCTTGGCCTGTGCCGTATGTGCATAGAACATCATTGTATGCTTCAATTAGCTATAAGCCTCTTGATGTGTGATGGAGGATTGTATGCTTTCGAAGGCCTTTGAACTTCAACGAGCAGCCAGAAATGTTGTGTGCATTGTCAATCACGCCAGCTTGCAAGAAGTCCAAACAATGCAAGATAATAAAGCTTATAAGAATGTTAATGTAATTACTATGTTATTCCAATGTTGTTGAAGTGTTATCCAAATGTTACTTTGGAGCCTTGTGTCTTTTGCTTATCGCAATATCTTCTCTGCCTATTTGTCTCAAGGCAGTTGTTGTTCCAAGAGCTCTTATCTCAAGGTCTCTTTGCTCATCATGGCGCAGTGTGAGACGGGGCATGCCTCTGATGCGAAGGGAAGCCGTGAATCGCCAGGTCCAAGCCGTGATGCAGGAACAAGCAGTTCGACAGGTCCAAGGAAGAGGAGTAGGAGTAGATCGAGGACGAGTATCGTGAGCCCATCGTATGAAGATATTGAAAAAGCTCTAGATATTGCAAGACCGTATCCAGACACAGAAGAACACAAGTGGGTCAAATTGGCCTGCGACATCCTCCCATTTTGGGAGAAAGTGATGAATCAAGACGACGTACAGCACTTTGTAACAAAGAAAACTCGAAAAGAGTGGAGCCATCTTGGTGCAACTCGTCTTCATGGTGATGCCGGCAACAAAGTGTATGAAGTCGTCGTGATGGTAGGCCTTGCAGTACATCACAAATTGATGGCTGTAGAAGCAGACATCGATTATGGTCCTGAGGGAAAACGCAAGTTGCAGGACTTGACTATTACCAAGAATCTCAACAGAGAACACATGGGTGACATCCTGGAGGCTATCATGGGTCTGGCATGGTGTAAGGAATATTACGGACAAGGATATGAGGGATTTGAACATTATTCCGAGATTATCAATGAATGTGTGAACGAAGTGCATGATTTGTGGACAAGTTCTGAAAGATTGATGAACAATGATTTAAACACGGAAGATGATCTCGCTGAAATGGTGCGCGCCGTATGGGAACAAAAACACAGTTACTGGTACTCGCTGCAGTGTCTGAAAGCCCACGAAGCGAAGCTCTCGCAGATAGCCTCGAGCAGCCAAAGTCAACAAGCCTCGAGCAGCCAAAGTCAGCCTCAATCTGCCACGTCAGAGAATCGAGCGAGTGCGCTCGAGGCGTTTCAAACCAACGAGTTACTCCGGATTACAGGGCAAGAATACGCGAGATAAGGATGCAGTTGACATGCCGCTAGCACAGTGGACCAATGAGTCCATTTTGACAGTACTCGGATTTCTGCCTTTTTCATAACATTGACACTGAGCCTGTAAAATATACATGTATATTGATTGCATGCATGATAGTCACATTATCTTTATAGCATTGCGGCATTAAGGCATGCAATAGTGCAGAATGCAATCAACGCATTTGTGCTATTCACCGAAGCATGTGAAATAATGAGATGAATTCGTGCATAAATCAAATGTAATGCCGGACAGCACATAAACCAATACACTCAATTCCTCGCTTTCATGTTGCCTTGAGCCCGAGAACACTTGCATAGTGCAGACACATTAATTCATTGTTCTCTCACAGTATGCTCAGTCATGGGCCCAAGCATACTTGCATAACTTGGGTTACCGACCAGTGTCGCTTGGCACGCCTGGCTCTAAAAAGATGCCGGGCAGACAACACACATATAGGTCAAGGAGCAGACCAATAGAACACCGCCGTGATGTCCCAAATCAGCGAAATGAATATAGCAATCGTGCCTGGCGAGCCCAGCGACAATCACAAGTGTGCAAATTTCACATTGATGGGGGGCGCTGCAACATGGGAGATCAATGTCGTTTTCTACATCCACCAGCTGAACCTAAAGAAAAAGATGAAGATGCGCGATTGATGGCGTTAGAAGAGAAGGCAATGAAAAATGAAAAAGAATTAGAATTCTGGAAGAAGAAACAGAAACTCGCTCAGATACAGGAGTGGGAAACGGGTGGATCATCTTCAGCTGGCGTGCCAAAGGTGGTGCAGCCAATGATACCGCCAGCAATGGAGCCTCCAGCAGGGGTGTCACCGATATCAAATGATGAACGGATGCTGCTCAAGAAGTTTGAAACCCTTTCTCAGCCTCACAAAGATTTAGTGCTTGGTATGGTAGGGGCTTTGTCCCAGAGTTAATCTCATCAGTACTGCCATTCAACCCTTGTGGATCATTGAGCGATAAAAAGTGCATAGCTATTAGCTATCATTATGCAGAATGCAAGAAATCAAATAAACACAATAGTGCTGTACGCAGGTGTCCTGCTCTGAGGCAATTCTTTATCCTGGGCGCAGGACACTTCCTGAAAAGGAAATCAAAGTATTTGTAGCCCAGCATCAACATATACGGCTGTGAGTTCAGCACCCAAAAGTATTGTCGGATGGGTTGGTGTCTAGGATGTGTTTGAACCTGACTTCCAGGAATCCCGAATGGAAAACTTCCAGGAACCCCGAAGCGGATGCTTTCACGAAGCCCAAATGGTCTGGATGCTGGATTCCTCAGGCTAATTCAAATGATGGATTGCAAGCCATCAAAGCAGTCAAGCGACTTGAGAATTGATCCTGAGCTCCGCCAGATTCCATGTTGAAGTCCATAGGGCAGTTTTGGAATCATGAATCCATGTTAACAGTATTACAACATGATGCTTCAAAAAGAAAGAAAACACAGTAGTGCTATGCACAAGTAATTATGATATTGACTTGAAAACATCAGTGTGATGTTGTTTAGGTTTGTGAAGTATTGATGGCATCTCAATATTTGCAGTGTTTGAAACATGGTGTGCAATTTCCAGAAGCATCTGAAATACTGAAAGCAATTCATGTGTGTAATGTTGCTTTCCACTCTCACAGCGTTCTCCAAGAGTAAGCGCATAGGCAGCTTTGGGCCCAAGCGGACTTGCATATTGCAGTCAGTCTTGGGGTGCCTGACACAGCAGACATGGGAGACGAAGGAGACAGATCGACATCATCAAGTTGGCGACATCTTGTCAAAGAGGTGCCACCAGAGGACAAAGACCAAATTTCCCAAGAGGTCGGTGCAGCAAAGAGGAAAAGGGAAGATGCAGCAACGGAAGATAAAAGATGCAATACAAGAGTTGCAGCACAAGATGCAACAAGAGATACCGAAGATACAAGAGTTGCAGCACCAAAAGCAAAACCCCGCAGCAGCTGTGCGCAACAACCTGAAGAATCAAAAACTTCTTCTGCTTGTCCCAAGAGACAGCATAGGAGTAGAGATCGGAGAAGAGAAGACAAGAGAGGCCAAAGTGACACATCAAAAGGATCAGCAGGCATCTCTGCGTCCAGAGGCCAAAGTGAAGCATCAAAAAGATCAACAGCCACGTCAGCAGCGACATCACGCAAACCATCAAGCCACAGATCGAAGTCACGGAGAAGCGGAAGATCGAAGAAGGGCCGTCGTCGCAGCAAGTCACTGCGAGGGAAAGCACAAGATCGATCTCGATCACAGCAACGCAGCAAGTCACGACGCAGAAAGAAATCCGTGGAGCAGGCTGACCAGTCCGGCAAAGAACACGGACAGAAAGAAAGAAGCACTAAAGATTGGTGCGCACAAGAAAGAGGAAAGAACGGAGGAGGAAAAGGTGGAGACTGGTGGGACTATGGTAACCACAGCAAAGGAAAAGATCGAGAGTGGGACAACGATGAGAAGGGCTATGATAAGGGCTATGATAAGGGCTACGATGAGCGCAGCGATGAGAAG
>NYWD01000091.1 GCA_002684855.1 Planctomycetaceae bacterium
ATCTCGTCTCCTCATCTCCTCCAGTTGACCATCTCACTTCTCCGGATCTTCTGACACGAGTCCACCTCACGCCCCCCGTGTCTCCCGCTAGGTCGAATCGTGATCTATCATCCCGACCTCCGCGAGACACGGGACTCTCCAGTGTAACAAGTGACCTGGCAACAGTGAAGGCAAATAGAAGATCTCCAGAAGAAACTGTTGAAAGAAGACCAAGAAGATTCTCAGATTTATTGTTGCCACCACCAGTGAAGCAGCAGGTGTCATCCCCCCATCCAGAGTCTCCTGGAAGTGTTTTCAGTCCCCCAACTCCCGGATCAGCCTCAGCAAACAAGCCACCAATATTTTCATCTCCTGATGTCAAGAAT
Organism: Planctomycetaceae bacterium; assembly: GCA_002684855.1. Taxonomy (GTDB): domain Bacteria; phylum Planctomycetota; class Phycisphaerae; order Phycisphaerales; family SM1A02; genus UBA12014. The sequence continues at coordinate 366 of NYWD01000091.1, forward strand.
TGTGCTTTCAAGTTTAGCTTGAAACTGAAAAGTGAATCATCATTGAGTGTAAACAAAGAATCGTTTAAACCAGACTCAGTCGTCACTGGACCGGTCGCAGCTGCTGGCACTCCATCTGATAATTCAACTGGCACCAGCACCACCAGCACAAGACCAGATCCAGAAAAAGTAAAAAGGAGGAGATCATTCAATCCCAATGAACCAGCTCCTCCCAGACCCACCCACCTGACACGCCCACATTCAGTCTATCGCATGGAAAATCAAAACAACAAAATTTCTGACCATGATCTGAGAACCAAAGGTGAAAAGGAAAGAAGAAAATCTGACTTTCTCTCCCGTTATGAAGAGCTGACCTGTAGAGCTGCTCTGGCCATCAAGTCTGTTGACCAGATTGTCAAGCATGACAGGAATGACAGGAATATCATCAATCCCAACTTAGAATCTCCAATTACCCCTGATGTTGAGTCAGTAGAGTTCAATGAAGAAGAGGTTCTGAAAACCTGTCAAGACTTTCTTGACGATTATGACAAGTCTAAAGTTGCCAATGTCAATGGAAAATGTTTCCCAACTCCTCGCATTCCCCCAATTCCGGCCCCCAGATTGAGTCTTGCCAATAGAGTGGATTTTCCTTCATCAAGACATCAAACATCCTCACTTCAGCCTAAACTGAGCAAAGAGGATGAAGATTTGTTGGAGGCTGCCCAGGAGAAGAGCTTCTGGGACACAAAACATTGTGATAATTCTGTTTTTGAGAGATTAGAAAATGTGAATCCTGAAGCTTTTGATTCCAAAATTATAAGAACTCGCTCTTCCAGTTTAACAATCCATGACAAGTGCGAGGAGAAAATAAAACCAATCCTAAAGAAGAGTACAGAAGATTTAGCTGAACATGAACATAATCGGTTTCCAAGTATTCTAAAAACCCGCGATGATTTTGGTCTCATTCCAAAAACCAAACATGAGGGTAAATACGAACACGTTAGGATCAGATCTCCTTCATTTGACAGAAATGAACATGTGAGAATAAGATCTCCAAGTCCGGATTTTGAAAATGAAACCATAGATCTTTGTGATGATGATGATATTGATGGCAGATCTTCCTCCCCGGAAAATCCTTCCATTCTCAGAAATAGATTCCGTAGAACAAGTGTAGATGGGATTACTTTTGATGACCTCAATGATGAGCCTCAATCCATTCTGAAAAGAAAATCAAGTTTTGGTTCTGGAAGTCACAGTCCAGAGGGAAATTCAGAAAATACAAGATCTATTTTGAAGAAATCGAGCAGAAATTCCAGTCGAACTTGCTCACGGTCTGGATCAATCGAGGAACTTGATGTGGAATCAACGAAATCTATTCTAAAAAGTAGAAACTCAAGTAGAACTTGCTCTCGATCTGGCAGCCAAGAAGAACTTGATCTGGACTTTGATGACGAATGGGAAACTCGTCCAAAATCTATTCTGAAGAAAAAGTCAGGATCGACAGATGACGAGTTGGATGAAAGACCAAAATCTATTTTGAAATCTCGAAGATCTGAGGAATCTCTATCTCCAAATTCTGACCAAGTCGAAACACCAAGCCATTCAATTTTGAGAGACGGAAGATCTTCGTCGGGGACCCGTCAATCTTCCATCATCTCTGACAATGAAGAGATCCTCGTAATATCTGGTAGAAATTCTCCAAGTTTACGAATATCTGGTCGAAGTTCACCTCTGGTAATTGAGGAGCCCAACATACCACCCCGGCCTATTCTCAAGAATCGTGATGAGATGAGCGGGCTCCACGGAATTCTGAAGAAACGAGAAAAATCTTCATCTCCAGTCGGTCGTCATTCGTCTCCCGACTCTCCCCATGTTCCAAGGATCCGAGATTTATCTTGTCCTGGAAATCTTGAAATGTCAAACCAAGCAACTCCTCCTCTTCCATCAGAACCCAAACCTGAACCATTGTCTCAGAACCCAGCCTCGTCTCTGCCAACCCTTCCTCCATCCCCGAGCCTTCCTCCTCCAGTTTCTGCTGTGCTTGGTCCCTCCATCTCCACCAGACACAGGGGGAGAAGAAAACAAAACCTGGCGAGGTTTCAAACCCAGCCAATTACAGTGGATGAGGTAGAAATGGCAAGAAATAGGAGGGAGGGATCTTCCACACCAGAGGCGCCAATTCGGCCTAATCAGTTTCTGCATAGCTTTAGTAGTGACCTAGGTGTTTTTACAAAGCAGAAGCGACCACCTCGGCTGTGTGACGAGAGAGCTACTATGAGTTCATCATCACAAGTGTCACTGTCATCAACATCATTCTTGAAGTCTTCTCTTTCCATAATTGATCAGCCAACCTTCCAGGATTCTGTGAGAGCTTCTCCAGCAAGAATAGTACCTCCAGTTAGATCTGACATAAGCGCGAATTCATCAGAAGAAGAGATCAGTTTGTTTAACAGAGACACCTCTAATGATAGAGGTTTCTCCGCCAAATGTACGTCTAGTCCTCCTCCTCCAACTAGAACTCGCTCTCCTTCTGCCTCAAGACAATCACCAACTTTACCCAGGAAGCTGCCACATTCTCCCATCACTGCCGGTCATCCTCCGAGACGTTCCTTGTCCATTCCTTCTCCAAGTCCAGACAACAATTATCTGTTACAAACAGAAGCTCTTGTTCCCAAATCTAGTCCCACTTACAGTAGAATATATCAGAGAACACCTTCATTAGATGACAGTTCCAGTTATACAAAACCTACTTCAAGGAATGAAGAAATTCCTGGGATTCTAAAGAATAGTTCAGATCCTGCTCAAAATGTGCCTTTAAATTGTGATTCAAAGACGCCCACCAAAAGTATTCTAAAAGTTGACCCTGCACTTGGAGGCGTGTCAAGGACGAGCAAGAATGAGGATGCTGTAGAGACCGGGTCATCCAGTAGTTCAACAGAAGACTTGGCCCGGAGCTTCACTGATGTCATCATTGATCCTCTTCCAGGCCAGGGAAGAAGATCTGCTCCAGAGACGCCAATAAAGAAGTTCAGCGGAAGATCCGGAATTCTGCCCACAACTTGTTATCCTCCACAATCTCTCAACATATCCGCAGACGGAGACCTGGCCTCTAAACTGGCCAGACTTGCTGGTGAGGCGGATTGTATCAAACAGAAAATGTCAGATGGACGTATTTCCAACACCAGGTTGAATGTCTTTCAAAAGTCGTCTTCAGTGGATTGTGAATCAAGCAAGTCAACTAATCGAAGCCTGTTGAGCGGGATATCTAATTCTCCTCACTACTCTCGTGAGTGTTCTCCTCAGCTTGTGAGGAGGCAGTTACATGGGGTTGGTGGTAAACATTTCTAAAGTCGAAGTGCATCACCCAAATTAGAATCTGATGAAGTAACTAAATTAGAAACCACAAGCAATAGTATTGGAACATTTGATCAGTCAATTACAACAAATATCAGCCCAGATCTTCCACCACAACCTACAAGTAGAAATATCAAATCTCCCAGTGTACAACGAAAATCCAGTCGTGCCTCAGATCTTCCAGCAGCATCTGAGTTCTACGCAATCTTCAAACAAGCCAAAAGAAGATCTTCCAGTCCAGGCCCTGGCGGTAGTGGAGGAGATCATTCCAGTAGATCAAGTTCATCCTCATCCTTGAATCTTGCATCAAGCTCTTCTCCCGGAGCTGATTCATCTTCGGTATTTAATCGTGTCAATGGAGAGAGACGAAGTTTCCGTCAAAGATCTGTATCTCCACATTGTAGAAAATCTGTAGACTTCTGGGAGCAGAAAACCAAGGACGAGAGGCGAGGACGTAGTCAGGAACGTTGCCAACCGTCTGTCACCGAGATGCCTGAAAAGGCAGAGATTAAAGTTGCTGGAGGTGGACTTGCAGAGAGATTAGCTGCTCTCAAACAAGCTGGTGAAGAAGGATGGAAGAAGAGAGTGAAGAAAGACCCGGATACGCCAGAAATCTCTATTAAAAAACTTCCCAAGAAAGAATCTGAAACTACAGCAGAACCTGTCACTCTAAGAGCTCCCACATCTTCTGGAAGACCCGTCAGTTTAGTGGATAGACTAAGCAAGCTAAATGCTGCTCAGAATGAGTGGCAGAAGAAAGTTGGAGAGAAAGACACAGAAAAGTTTACCGTAGCGGGAAAGATGGAACGTGAAAAGTTTATCAAAAGTCCAGATTCATCAACACCTACAGCACCACCAGCTAAACCTGCTCCAGTCATTGAAAAGTTTATTGAGAATACAGGACAAAAATTCACGCCAAAAATGTCTAAATTTAAAGGTTCAACATCTGGACAAAGAGACAGGCCTTTGTCTTTTGTAGAGACAAACTCCACCTCTTCCTTTGTAAGGACTGGATCAACCAGGAAGCCAGATATTAAATCTGTAGAAACAAAAACAGTGACAGTTCCTCAACATGATCCAGACACCTTGGACAAGTTCTTCAATTCAAAAAGAACTCATTCAAACGTGTCTGGTGATGATAACTTGGATTTTGATGACATTTTAGTGGGTGAACCTTTGCTGAACACAAGAAGAAAGATTAACAAACCTAAACGCAACAAAGTTAGTAAGAATCCAGTAAAGAATTTAGCAGCAAGAACTGATCTGATGGAAGAGTACACGGAAGATCTTTTTATCATTACTGAGAAAGAACATGAGAAGGAGAATGTTGAAGTATCATCTGTTCATTCTCATCTTGCTTCAGAAGCTCTTGCTGGCCTTGCAAGCACTGAAGACTTCACATCCATCAAGCTTAGTAAGGGTCGGACTATTCCAAACCAGAATATGTTGCCTTACAGAGAGAAAATGTTAATCCAGGTGAAAGGCAGGAGATTTTGTCAAAGTCGAGTTGTGCCACCTGTCGGTGATTCTCTGAATTCTGGTGATTGCTACATTCTTGTCACTCCTTCGCAGATATTTAATTGGCAAGGAAAATTCTCAAATGTCATCGAGAGATCCAGATCAGCAGAAATTGCGGCCACCATCCTCCAAAGGAAAGATCTTGGCTCCAAGTCCACTGCCAAAGTTGAAACAATTGAAGAGGAGAAGCTAATATCATGTGGCAAAGAAAACAGAAGGTTCTGGAAGTGTCTCACTGGATCTGAGGAAGTTGGCAAAGCAAAGGAAGCAGGTCCACCAGAAGAGGATGAGGACTACGAGCAGACTATTGTGGAGACAACATGTGTATATGAGGTGAATATTGACAATGACGAACTGGTTCCTGTAGAAGCTGCGTGGGGTTGTCCGCCAAAATACGAACACCTACATGCCAACAAAGTTTTGGTCTTTGACTTTGGTAG
>NYWD01000092.1 GCA_002684855.1 Planctomycetaceae bacterium
ATGCAGCCAGTGTTTGTTCTTGCGCCTGCAGATCAAGCAGTCTCTGCATATTTGTTTGTCGTTGCCACATTCGTTCCTCATGTGCGACGAGCGAGAGGTCAGCCATGAAGTCAGTTTCCACGCTCAGCGATGTTGCCACGGGGCTGGATTCCGACGGCACAGCAAGCTGTAGAGCACTGAAGGTCACTGCGGGTATACCCAGTGGCGAAGCACGAAGCGGCGTCGACGTGCTCAGCAGCGGACGAGCCGGAGAAGGTCTCACCACTCTCTGCGCTGCTGGCACGGGGCCGTAATCCGGCCACACAGCAGGCCGTTCAGCACTGCTGATGAACGGATTTTCACGAGGTTCTGGAGAAGTTGCAGGCGACGGCATGCTCTGCAGCGACATGAAAGTCTTCAGCCTAAGCGGTGCACAATGCTTGAGCTAGCAAGGTACAGCATTGTGAGGGCCTTCAGCACAAGGGTTGGGCCTATTCCTTCTTTCTGGGAACGTGTTGTGAGCTCACTAAGACCTTTTCTGCAGATGTGCGACAGTATCTCGTAGCTCTGCTAGCATGGGACAGTGTCTCGTAGCTCTAAATTAGCACAGGCCGTTCAGCACTGTTATACTAGCTGAAGGGCACACTAGTGTGCAGTGAATAAGCATGCAGCCATGCAATGAATTAAGCAAAGCTTAGTTCTCATACATTCTGGAGTCTCCAATCGGAGAAAACTACTCATGTATGTAGCCACACATGTTTCATGGGTCTTCAACAGCTATTCTGAGCATTTCTCTTGCTTCTTCGAGGAAGAAGTGCACCTCATGCATTTCGAATTTGGGTCTATCTTGGTGCAGCTGCAGAAGCCACATCGATGAAATGCGGATATCGTATTGATCAGCAAGGATTGCTGCATACAGATTTTGTTGAGCTGCGTAGTGGCTCCAATGGTTATCCACTAGCTTTTGCAGTGGAGGCCGTCCAAAGCGGTTCCATCGCCTATCACTGTCTTTGTCGAGATTGTGGATGACACGCTTCCAGTCGATCATATGGAACCTGCCTTCTTCATCTTTGAAGATAGAATCGATCTGACCAGCCACCATGAGGTGTTCGTCGTAGATTGACCACTCCGTCCTCCAGGGTTCCCACTTCTTATCCAGCATCCATTCTTTTCTGAAGTCAAAGAATTGCTCCATTTCAGGCATAGTATCATCGAAGTCTCTGGCGTTAAGGCAGAGTTCTATCTGCTTGTGCATATATGTACCACGCTCGCTAGCTTGCTTCCCTTTCAGAGTCCATCCATCTTTGATTTGATGCATGATTGCTGCGTCATCTTTTCCGGCCTCTCGACTTTGCTTTATTACTTCATAGTATTTGGAAGAGTCATCAGAAGCCCACTTTTCGAAGAATCTGTTCACTGTATAGTCGGCATCGAATATTGCAAAAAACTTTTGCCAGACGCCAGATACAGAGAGTGGAAACTGTGTCGCTTTATCAAGGAAATATATATGGCCTTGTTCCACGAAGCAAATACGTGCATCACGGGGATGCGCGTTAAGACGTTGTAGTGGAAGCCCGGTATGTGGCGAGGAAGGAGCAGGCCGTTCAGCACTGCATGTATCTGCCGGCGTAACCGGCAGTATGCCAGACGGTGACGGATACGAAGCCGACGCCTGCATCTTCGGTAGTAGTCCAGCCGGGGAATCTCTGTGCACTCTCTGCGATGCAAGCACTGGGCCATAGCTCGGCGGCACAGCAGGCCAATCAGCACGACCGGCGGACAAGTCTTCAGCAGATTCTAGAGGAGTTGCAGGCGCCGCCATGATCTTCGGCGCAATAGGAGTCTACAGCCTACAGAATGCACAAGGCCTGAACTAGAAAGGTCAGGAAATATGAGAGCTTTGAGGACAACACTTCGGACTATTGGTTTTTTGTGGGCCCGTGTTGTGGGCCTATTATTCCTTTGTGTGCTTCTTTTTCCTTTGTGAGCCTGCAGCAGTCCGGAGTTCTTGCAGGCCGTGCAGCACTGTCAGTGGCTGATTACATAGCTTGTGCCACTGCTTCTCGCGCTGCGAAGTGTGCGCAGTCCATGGCTTCCATGTCAGTCACCATGCCATCATCCGTTATCCGTTTCTCCGGATTTCGTGTTTTACTTCTCTGTCTTCGATTTTGCATTTCTCAGCGGCGTCTTCTCTTTGAGTCTCTGAAGGTTACCTGTGGGTCTTCATCCTCTTGCATTACGATCTCTTGGCATAGCTCCTGCACCTCCGGCTTCAATTGCTCATAAAGTTCATAAGGTAAGCATCGTCTTGGAGGAAACTTGTCCTTCCGGTTGGTCGCACGGAAGTCTGCCGATACATACTCAACGCTTGGCAGATATCGTGTCTTGTCTGTCAGGTTTGGCGTGCCACCGTGGAGTGTGCGAGTGTCTCGTACGATTGCAGCTCCTGCCGGCACTGGGCACAGCCGAGATGTTTTCCACTCATCAGGCTCTTGTTCGAGAGTCCATGAGAGATGCTCACCCACTTGTGTGCCTGGCACGATGCGAGTCGGTCCATTATACTCAGATAGCTCCTGTACACAGAAGTTCACACAGAGGAGCGGAGTCGGTAAGTGCTTGTTGCACTGCTTCGTTATGTGGATATCAGAATGGATTTCCTGGAACTCTGCTGTTCCACCGAGAACGAAATCTCCGCCACCAGAGTAGCAGATGAATCCGCGCTCACCTGGCCTCTTTTTATCTTCGAAGATCAGCTCGAGCAGCGGCAGTAGCGTAGAGCTCGCTTCGCCGAGCAAATGCTTCGCATAGCTCGGCACGTGGAGCATCGAGCCAGTGCTAGAGGCATTGCCGAAGGAGTACCGCCCCTTGCCGCGATTTCCAAGACGACGCTCGCCGATGAGCTTCTGCGATTCTCTTACACAGTCTCGATGCACTGCGCTGTACTGGTGCAGCTTCAGCACCCCCTTCACTATCACAAAGCCATTCTTCTTGAAGAGACGAAATGCATCTTGCTCCCACGAGCAATCTGTACAGGCTACGCTATGTTCCTCCACCTTCAGCGATGTAGGTGGTGTTTGCGGCGGACTCCACATGGGTTTGACAGCGGCTTTTTTTGGCGCTAGTTTCATTAAGCAGCTCTTTTTGGCTGTAGTTTCAAGACGTTTAGCAATAAAACCGACGGGCATATTATCCATGACAGTGTCCAGCTCCCTCTTTTCTGAGAAAGGAATACAACCGGAGGGTAGATTATCCATGACAGTGTCCAGCTCCTTCTTTTCTGAGAAGGGTGCCTCTCCTCCAAAGAGAGCAATGAGGAACTCAGACCTCATGAAAGCTGCCTTGAAATAGTCATGATGCTGCCTATTTTTCTTGCCGCCTGGCGGGCTATCATGACTATCTTGGTCTATTAAGCGGATGCTGACCTGCGAGAGACCAAGTTCCACTTGCCTCTCACTTAGCGTACCTAGGATCATGTCCGCTTCCTTCCACCGGGACATCGTATCAGTTTTCGAATGCGTTGCCTCGATCCATGGAACACCATAGTGGTCTCTTAGCCGATCGAGATATAAACGAAAGCGCTCTATGACTTCATCCTGTCGCTTTACAGGAATTTCGAATAGGTCGGACTGCGCGTGGCCGTGCACACCGCCCAAGCCGACTCCTGAGAGTTTCAGGCCACGGGCATCCGGTCCGAAGAGATGCCTTCGGGCAAGAAGCTCAGTCACCGCATACGCGCCAGCCGAGAAGCCAAGAAGGCCAACGCGATCTGAGTCTATTCTATGATGAAGGACGATGTCGACCATCCAGGAACCGAAAAGATCCACAGCCTCTTCTTCGAAGTCACCTGAGATCCAGCCCCAGTGGCTATCATCTCCGATGAACCACCACTTCCCTGCTGGTCGCGCTGGCACCACAAGCACAAATGGCATCTGAGTCTCTGATTGCCAAAGCGGCACCCTTTGCTCCAAGATGACATTTACCTTTTCTCCCAGGCCACAATAATAGAATGCAATCGGGAGCTTTTCGGTAAGCTCCGAGTCAGCAGCATCTGCAGGTGTGATAAGCACGGCTGCGAATTCTACAGACTTGCCAGCGTTAGGATCCCTCGGATCCTTCCACAGCATCATTTCCACTGGAGCTCCGGGCTTATAATCAGTCATCCATGTCCACAATTCATCGACTGAAACCACACGAGCCACAGCTGGCTTCGTGTTCGCCCGCAGCATGTCCTTTTTCTACTCTTATGAGTCCAATGGATGAGAAGCAGCCGATCGATGAGATCACCAGTCATTTACTACGGAGTATGTCCACATCTTCTGGGATGCCGCTTGCAGCACTTTCTGCTTCTGCATGACGAATGGAGGAAGCATTGAATCTGTGTTCACTAAGATTGAGCCTTATAGGAAGCTAGTAATAATGGTTTCAGAGAGGTCTTGACACTTGGTCCAGACCTTGCAGCAGGTCCGGCCTTGGCAGCGTGTCCAGCCTTTGCCTTGCAGCGGGTCTAAGCAATAGTCCAGCCCTTGCAGCGGATCCAGTCCTTGTCAACGGGTTCAGCTCTGATCAGCGGGTCCGCAAGCAATGCTTAGCAGTTGCAGGAATACTGTCCATCGCCATGATGCGAATACCAGCTATTCAATGGGGGATATGCACCGGAGGTATCCTGTCCGCTATGAGGGATGCGCAAAGCACCATTTTCCGATTTGGGCAATCACAGTCGACACTAGCCACAGTAGTTCTCTGCATCCATAGGTGGATCACTAGAGGATGTCAGGCCGTTCAGCACTTGACATGGCAGCAGAGACTGACTGCAATGGAGCTCTCCGAGGTGCAAGAGGCCGTTCAGACCCAGCTGCGATATGTGTACCTGACGAGTTCCACTGGAATCACACATCTAGCAGATTTGGACACGCGAAGTCGAGTACTAACCCTGCGATTTCCTCATTCAGGTAACCCCAGTGGCCTGGAAGAACATCTAGCAGATGATACCATTGACACCGAATGTGCCACATTTCTTGATTCACGCACCAGGTGCATCGGCCGGAATGTGCATTCCAACATGGTACTGCTTCATTGCATCCAATTCCGACTTTCTTTCTGCAGACGTTGCATATGCGAAACCACCCAGGCTTATGCTTGGAACATATTTCGCAAGCCTTCCGCTTGCGATTCTTCTCAGTGTCGACTTCTGGAGGCTCCCCAGATTTGTCTTCAAATGGCGAAGTAAACCAGGCCTCCTCGGCACCAGCTTTGCATGCCTGATTGACATCGTTCATGAAACAATTCAGTATCGCTTTCTACACTACAACCTGCGCTTGTTGAAGCTTGAACAGAGTTCTGCAGTTACCATTGTTAGGAACTAGACCCATAAGGCCCAGGCAGACCCATAGGACTCATAAGAGTCCATAAGACTCATAGGACATACACCCATCAGGCCCACACATACCCATAGGAAAGGCACACACGGCACAAAAGACTCGCAGGACACACAATATTGTGGGGATACATGCACATGTCTTTTCCAGGATATGACTGATATGTTCAGTCAGCTTAGTCTGGGACTCAACTAGGTACCATGCCATGACTGAAGGAACTATAAGCTGTATTTTATCGAAGCTCAGTTCCTGTCTTCAGAGTCCAGCGGTTTCTGTCTTCAGGCTCTTCATTACGACTGCTTTCGCTAGGCAGGCCTGCTTCACGATTATATGTGTTTGAGGAAGAATCATATAACGATGCGAGCCGATACGAGTCGGTAGATAATGTAATGAAGAGCACTGTGACAGAAGAAAAAGGAAAACTTACTTAAATGTAGGAAGAGTGACCTTCTATGTCACACATGCAGTATCCGAAGCACTATGTTCTACTGCTACTTACATGATTCATTTGGGCATTGCTTTTTGCGATGCCACATTTCAGAGCATCGCAAATTGCATGCAGTCACGATATGGACTGCGGTCTCCACAGGACAACACGTACAGATGCACCCAGCACTGTATCATAAGTAAGCTTCTCCTGCGTCTGCGTCTCAGCATCTTTCATTGGTGAGCCATGGTCCACTGCTGCGGAGGTGGCGGAAGTGGCACAGGATCACCATAGCCTGGGTGCCAGCCCATCGGTGGTGGCGGCCATCCTGGATAGACATAAGGAGGTGGCGCCCATGCAACTGGATAGCCATACTGAGGTGGCGGCCATCCTCCTGGATAACCATACTGCTGATTGCCATCCTCCATTGCGGCTGGTGTTGTCATCACTTCTTCGGCCGCCGGTGCTTCTCCGGCGGCTTCTCCTCGGGGCTGCATGGCCTTGGCCTTGGCCTTGGCCTTCGGTTTCTTCACATTCTTCTTGTGCTTCTTGCCGATCTTGTGGTCATCCCATTGTGTAGGTCCATTCAACCACA
>NYWD01000093.1 GCA_002684855.1 Planctomycetaceae bacterium
AGCGAGCATCCTGTCAGATATGGACGCCGAGCAAACAGATCGTTTCCTCCGTGATCTCGGCGCTGCAAAGGAAGCGATTGCCGCCGGAGTCTCTGTGGGTCGAGCCAAATCCGCCGAGACCGTATGGGAAATTTGGCAGAGCTACTGCGCTGAACTGGGCCTCGACCCCTTTCTCGAAGCCGTCCAAGACAAAATACCAATCCTACAAGTCTTCGCACAGCGAGTACGCACTGGCGAACTTGCGGCCGGAGGCAATCCCATCCTCGCTAGATCGGTTGAAGATTACCTACGGCACGTTGCACAGACGTTCCTTAGCGTGGGGTCCGATGACCCACGAAAGCGTGACCGTCAGCCGGAGATCGACTTCCGCCTGACCAGGCTGCAGGCGGCCTGGAAGAAGCAGGACCCCCCTCCGCATCGAGTGAAGCCCCTGCCTGTCCAAGTCATTAGGCGCATGGCCACCCTGGCCATGCACTCCCGCCACGAGCGCACGAAGGCTGTCGCTGACATGACGGTGCTGGCCTTCTTCTTTCTGCTCAGGCCGGGGGAGTACGTCGACACGAACTCTGAGTCGACACCTTTCAAAATCGAAGACGTTAATTTCTACATAGGCGACACGTGGCTGCATCCGCTTACATCAACGGCCGAACAACTGCAAGCGGCGACAAGAGTCACGCTGACATTTACCACCCAAAAGAATGGAGTGCGTGGTGAGATAATTGGGCTCAGCAGAAGCGGCGACGCTATCGTGTGCCCCGTACGGGCAGCCGTCAGGCGCCTTCTGTACCTTCGCAGCCACGGCGCCCCCGTCGGCACGCCCCTCGCTAGAGTCTTTTCCGAAGACGGCAAAGCAAGAGCGGAGAAGATTCAGCCGAAGCACATCACCGCCGCGATACGCGACGTAGTCAAGCTCTTCGGCACCGACCTTGGTTTTCTCCCAAGCGACGTTTCCGCGCGATCTCTGCGCGCGGCAGGAGCCAACGCTCTCCTCCTTGCCAACGTTGACACAAATGTCATCCGCCTCATCGGCCGGTGGAAGTCGGACGAGATGCTAAGATACCTCCACGTACAGGCGGCGCCATTGATGCAGGACTACGCCCGTCGCATGGTCGCTGGGGGCGAGTACACCCTCCTGCCGAACGCTCAGCTGGTGCCCCAAACCCTTCTCCCCTTGAACGAAGCTGTGCCCATGCGGTGACCCGGTTACCTTTTCCCACGTGGTTTCGTGACTGGGCCATTGTGTGGTTGGCTGCCTCTTGGGGAGGCCTGCTACGAACACCGACGTCGGGCGTGCTAGAGCCCCATTGGCTCACCGCCCATAACACTCTAAGCCAGGCGCGCTGGAGCACCATCTGCTCGCCGCCAATCAGACTTACGCCATCGGAGTCAGGAACGCTGGAGCCCCATCGGCTCGCGGCCTCTCCATGGCTACACCAGGCGCGCTGGAGCACCCCCTGCCCACCGCACATCACAATTGAGCGCGCTGGAGCACCGTCTGCTCGCCGCCCACAACAGTCAGGCACGCTGGAGCCCATCGGCTCGCGGCCCATCAATGACTACACCAGGCGCGCTGGAGCACCGTCTGCTCGCCGCCCTTCACATTCAGGCGCGCTGGAGCACCATCGGCTCGCCGCCCATGAATAACAACTCCGCCTGCAGTTACATGGTCTCAGCAGGCAGGGCCTGCCTCACATCAGGCCACACAAACTTAATTAACTTGAGTCCCGGCCCGCGACCACTCTTGAGAGTCGCATTCCACGACAACTCCAGGACGCGTCCTTGACCGTGTCCGCGACCTGTCGTGCCCACCCGGGCCCACCCTGAAATGGCGAATGGAGGACCAGAACAACGCAGCGAGTCGCCTTCGACTCGCTGCAGGCGAGTCGACCGAGACTCGCAACATATTCTGGTGGAAGGATGAGGGCATTCCTAGTAAAGACCCAGTCACTTCCAACATCTGCCTATTGTATAGTTCCTGCAACCCGACGTGAGAGAGCTTTGGATCGTAGCGGAAGCGGTGAGCGTAGCGAGCCGCTGGAGCAACGATCCGTGAACGGAACGAGTCCTGAACTCCGTGAAGAGGTTGCCCGAGGAGACTGTACACCTTTATCTGAGAGATTGAACGGAAGCCCACGTGAAGTGATCGTGAAGCAGCAGCATAAAATTGGCAGCTGAAATTCAAATTCTGTGGAATAGTTGATAGAATTAAATAATAAGGCCTCGGCACGGTCGGCCCGGGCATAGCCCATCACCATGAGCGGACCCCGTTCCCCCGCGCCTGCGGGAGGCGGCTCCAATCGGAGCCCCATTAGGACTATTCTCGAATTTACGGACATCGAGGATAACGACGCACGCGAAGGCCACGTCGACCTCTCCATCTACGAGGTCGACCCTAACAACACACCGGCAGCCACAGCGCCGGCCGCCCTGAAGACACACCTCTCCGAAAGTACGAAGGACGGAAACATCACGGCGATCGGCATGATTACCACCAACGGAATTATGATGGAGTACTTAATTCCTGCCATCACCATTATCCGCACGGGCGGCTCGTCACCCCTGGACGGGAAGTTAATTGCCAACATCGGCGACTTCGACAAGATCGACGGAGGGTTCTATCTCGCGGAGATTAAAACCGACCCACACATGAAGCTGGTCCAAAATTCAGTGCTTTGCAGCGCGCCTGATACCATCCATGCAGCAGCGCAGGCCCACACAGGACCGGGACGATTCCTGCTCGGACCCTACGCCCCGGGAGACGCCGGCGTCACGGCGACCCATTCGCGCAAGTTCTTCGAGATCCCATACTTTTTAATCTCGAAGTGCGGCAAGGCCGCGCCCGGTGGCCACGTCACCGTCCTGTACTTCTGGATCACGCTCTATCCACTCATCGTTGCGAAAGGACCAGCGATGGTCGCAGCGTGCAAGCCCCTCCTCGACGCGTTTCGCCTCGCAGCCACCGACGCCGGGACGGGAGGATCGATTATGGATGTGGCCGAGAAGGACTTGCCCACCGTCATCGGCCCGGATGATGACCTCAAGAAAGCCAGGGTGAGGCTCATGCGACGGATTCTGCCATTCCGTCGCCAAGGCAGTCAATCGCAGGCGGGTGACGCCAGCGTGGCAAATGCCATGGACAACCAAACCGAAGTCATGCGCGAACAGTTTATTTTCGCGAAGAACCAGGCAGCCGAGGCCAAGCAGACCAAGCTACGGAAGGCCGTCGGCGGGGAGGCCCAGATGACCTACCTCTGCACGCAGGTGGGCGCGCGAAACTTCAAGGAGCTGCCCGAGTTGTTGCGGCTCCTCATCGAGGCGGGCACCGACGCGCAACGCGACAAGCTGCTCAACGACGCTGCAAAGGAGATGGCCAAGACGCTCCACATCGCGGTGGCACCAGTGTACCCGCCGGGATTCGGGACCAAGATTGTCACCGAGCCCTGGGAGATGAGCGCGGACGACGAACCCGAGACGGGCTCGGTCTTCAATTTGCTTCTGCTTGCCGCCCCGAAGGACCAAGCCAAGGAAATGGTGGCAGAGGCCCGCGCGGCCGCGCCCGAACGTTCCGCGACGCGAGTCACCAAGGCGGAGAGACGCCTGCTGGACGACGCCAAGCTGTTCCTCACGACCCCGCGCAGTGCCATCGTGGCGTTCCGCCACTTCTATGTCCTAGTCCACCTCTTGTGTGTGGACACGAACACGCACCCATTGACGGTTTGGTCGAAGGCGTACCTCCAGCGGCTGTCCCTAGGAGGCATGGAGCAGATCATGCTGCACCCGGCCAGGGCAGGCGATTCCGAACAGCACCTCCAGGGAGTGCAATTCCAGATCGCTGTCTCTTCCCACTTAAAGTCCTACGCAACGAAGAACACCGCCCTCGACAACGACCTCATCTTTGGGGACGTCGACGAGATGATTCACTGGGAGCCCGTCACACGGACCATGAGGGTCCTCAAGTCTGATTTTGGCCTCACGGCCGTGCAGAACGCGTCCCGGCGCCTCCAAGGCCTGGCGATCGACTCCGACGCCACGACGGTCACGGTGGCGACCAACCGAAGCCGCGCCGGCACTTCGATCGCCAGGTGGGGACTTCCTGTGGGGGGCGACGGTGGAGATGATGTGTCTGTCCTGTCCCAGCCGCCCGTGGCGGCGCCTCCACCGCCGGCTGCCCCACCAGCGCCCTGGGTGCAGGCACGGTCGCCGCGTGCAGCCGCATCTGCGCCCGGACAGGCCACAGGATCAACGGCTGGCTCAGCGACGGGCCCGGCGGCGCCCACGAACCGCCCCACCATCGTGCGTAACCACGGATTCCTCCGCGACCTATGGGTCCTGCGTACCGGATGCGACAGTGCGCTGGGCGCCAAGGGAAGCGACCTCATCAAGGCGGCCGAGGCGGGTATTATTTGTACGCCGGTGCCGCGATCGAAGGCGAGTCCCCTCCGGAACATGTGCCTCAACTTTCACGTCCGGGGCACCTGCACCGAGAGCTGCCCGTACAGCTACGATCATGTGACTTACACGCAGGAGGAGTATGAAGCCGCCGACGGACTCGTGCCCTGGATGGACGGCGGGAACTTTCGCCCGCTCACTGACGCCGAGTACGCCACCTTGGGGTTAAATCCGCCACGCAGGAACAGCGGACGCCGGACCAGAGGTGGCCGGGGCCGCAACCGTGGTGGCCGCGGGGGACGCAGTGCCTGACTGGTCGGCGGGGGGATAGGTAGGAGTTGTTGTAATGTGGATATTAATGTACCGTTGGACACAACCCTATCGCCCCTGTCGCCACCCAATTCACGCGGACACGCCGACCCGCGCGCTCGAACGTCGAACCGCTTCGCGGCGCTGGCCCTCGAGCTTGCACCTGAGCCGTCGGTGGCCCCGTCGGCCCCGGACGACACCGGGGCGCCTGTGCAGCAGCAGTCAATGCTGCGAGTGGGCGCGCCACTGTTTGCGCCTGCGCTTCACGGGCGCCCCCCCACCAACTTGGGAGCGCCGGCCGAGCGGTGCGTCGAGCAATGCTCCGCCCCGCGAGTGGGCGCGGCCTCGGCCGCGCCTGCACGACGCCGGCGCTCGGACACACGGGCGGCCGCGAGAGTGGGGGTGCCGGTTGAGCGGTGTGTAGAGCAATGCTCCGCGCTGCGAGTGGGTGCGGCCGTGGCCGCGCCTGCCCAACACCGGCGCCCCACCATGCGAGCGGCCGCCCAACTAGGGGCGCCGGCAGAGCAGGGTCCCGCCCTGCGAGTAGGCGCGGTACCCGCCGTGCCTGCGCACGACCAGCGCCCCGCCAAACGAGCGGCCGCGCTAACGAGAGCGCCGGGGGAGCGGTGCGTCGAGCACAGCTCCGCACTGCGAGTGGGCGCGGCCGCAGCCGCGCCTGCCCCTCCCCGGCGCTCCGCCAAACGCGCGGCCATTGCAGAAGGGGCGCGAGCGACACCGTTAGCGCCCCCCGCCAAGCGGGCCGCCGGCACACTGCGCGCGGAGGCGGCGGCGTTCACGCCCCAGGGGTCGCTGCCGCCCTCGACTCTGAGGGCAGGCGCGACGCCATTCGAACCCCCGCGCGCGCCGTGCCGGCGCGCTGCACGGCGGAACAAGCGCAAACAGCGGCGAGCTGCGGCGGCTGCCCCAGCGGCACCTCAGGAGCAGGGCATGTCAGCGCGTGCCTCGAGCCCCCCCGGTGCGCGGCTCCCCCCCCCTAGGACGCCGCCATGCAGCGTCCCAACCCCTAAGAAGATGGTTAAGCCGCCGATCTCGGGCGAGCTAG
>NYWD01000094.1 GCA_002684855.1 Planctomycetaceae bacterium
CCGCATGATCGCGATCGCGGCCTGCCGTCGCCGGATTCAAGGCAACGCCAACTCGACCCCCGCTTCCTGCAAGCGGGCGACGCCCAGCATCCAGGTCGTCAGATTGATGGAAAGAAGCGTCGCGGCGGTGGCGAATCCGATGATCACCAGGCGGTTCCCGAAGCAGTGGCGCCCGACGATGCCGAAGGCGACCACCGTGGCCCATGCATAGGCGGGAGCGAAGATGAAGGACTCGGACTTGCCGTAGATCGCGTGGAGTCCGAAACCGAACAGTGCGAAGGCCGGGATGAAGATCGACCGGGAATCCGCCAGTCTCATGGCGATCAGCACGACGAGCAGCACGCAGAAACCAGAGACGTACGCGGGCACGGTCGACCAGTCCCGGTTCAATGAACGGAAACCGTCCAAGGGACCGGAATAGGCATCGACCGGCGGCGCGATCCAGGCGAGCGAGAGTACCGAGTCCCACCATGCCCCCTCCATCAGTGGAACGAGCCGACGCTCCCCGAGCACGTCGAGGAACTGCCGCATCTCCGGGTCCTTCCAGAGATACCAACCCGCGAGATTCACGAGGGCGAGGATCCCGATGCCGACCAGGCCCGACGCCAGCAAGAGCGGGAATCGACGACCGAGGATCCGCGCGGCCTTCCGGATCCTTCCGTTCCGGATCGCCGCGATCGGCAGGGCCGCGAGGATCCCGATCATGACGTTGGTGATCGTGACCGAGGCCGCCAGTGCCATCGCGACACCGCAGGTGATCGCGTCGCTCGGACGCGCGCATCGACCCCGTCGTCGAAGCGCGGGAGTGCCGAGGATCAGGAGGCTCGCCAGCATCAGGCTGGTCGGGGAGAGCACGTGGGTTTCGACCACGATGCTCCAGTTGACCGTGGCGCCCAGGGAGACCAGCACCGCGACGAGGGCCAGACACTCGGTGGTACGGAATCGCATCCGGCGCAGAATCAGGAAGATCAACATCAGGTTGACACCGAGCATCACGGCCGTCGCGTGAAGCCAGAGGTCGGTGACCGGCCGGCCGATCTCCCCCGCGACACGGTGGAAGATCCCGCAGAAGGCGAGCCAGGCCGGATGATCAGGACCCGCCGAGTTGATCACCGGCCGGATCGATTCGCCCGTCAACTGCATCAGGACGGCGCTGCCGTTGGACGCGTGGTACTCGCCGTACGCGAACACACCGGTCTCGACGACCGATGCCAACGACGATCCGAAGACCGTGCCGAAGGCGAGGAGGAACACGCAGACGCCGATGTCGCGGAACCGACGGGACACGGCGGGTGTTTCAATCTCACGCATCGATCACCTCGCTCGGCTCGCGGGGAAGTGGCTGGACGCACGGCCCACCGGCGTCCGCCATCGCGGACGATCCACGATCGACGCGGGCGGATCGTCGTCGCCCGGTCCGATCCGCACGATTCCGATACTAGCGAAGATGCGGGCAAGCCGATCGTCGTCCCGGCCATCCCCGGGTGCGGACCCACCTCCGCGGACCGCGACGTTCCAGTCCGCTCGGACATGAGCGAAAGCCTCGTCCGGGGGCCACGTCGATCGGATGATCCTCGGGGTCGTTCCAGGTCGACGAAGGACCGGCCGTCGACCGACGTTCCGGCGACCACGGCGAGGCTCCCGACGGCGCCGTGCCGATGGTCGCGGTCCTCATCGTCCTCCTTCCGGAGCGCAGGATGTGTCCAGCCGACGGGTCGCCACATCGCGTCACGGCAGGAGGCCGATCGGCGGATCCTTACGGGACTTTCCCGACGGTATTCCATTGATTTTTCTTGGCGTGAACCGTCACCACGTGCGATCCTTCACGCACGGGCCCACGAACGCCTCTGCACCTCGCCCCCCGGAAAAGACGTCATGAACATCCCGCTCGTCATGCTCGGCTCCTTGATGCTGATCTCGTCCGCATCGGCACAGACCGCGGGCTACTGGCGACTCGAGGGCTTCAGCGGACTGATCGCTCCCGACACCGGACCGAACCAGCTCGACGGCGTCCACAACGGATTCGGCGTCACCACCGACGACGTCGCGGTCCCGGTGGTCCCCCTGCTCGAGCTGGCCAACACCGCCGCCTTCGCCACCCAGTGGCAGGACAGTTCCACCGCAGGCGTGATCCGGGTCGACGACGACGACGAGAATCTTCGCATGGGTGCCTCGGACTTCACGATCGAGGCGTGGATCCGACTCTCCCAGGTCAGCACCAGCGGTGGCGCGAACCAGCGACAGCATCTCTGCTTCAAGAAGCGGCTCGGCGTCGGAGACACCGAACTGGACTACGGATTCCTCGTGCAGGCCGGTGATCTCGGGTCCAGCGGAAACGAACTCGCCTTTCGCTGCGGCGACGGCACCACGATCACCACGGTCGTCAGCGATCTGGAAGTGACCGATCTCGCCTGGCATCACGTGAGCGTCGCCTACGACGCGGCGCGGAGGATCCTGCGCTTCGGCGTCGACGGCGCATTCGACGAACGACCGCTCGAGAAGCAGGACTATCCGCAGTACCTGGAGGGTGGCCCCCTCGAGATCGGCGGACGACGCAACGCGGGCAACGCCTACAACCAGTTCCTGCGCGGCCTGATCGACGAAGTCCGGATCTCCCGCATCTTCCTCGGTGCAGACCGCCTGCTCACCGCCGCGTCGGCCGACTGCGACGGGAACGGGATCGCCGACGAGCTCGACATCACCGCCGACCCCTCGGTCGACTGCAACCGGAACGCGGTGCTCGATTCGTGCGAGCTCGCCGAACGACCGGACCTCGAC
Organism: Planctomycetaceae bacterium; assembly: GCA_002684855.1. Taxonomy (GTDB): domain Bacteria; phylum Planctomycetota; class Phycisphaerae; order Phycisphaerales; family SM1A02; genus UBA12014. The sequence continues at coordinate 2,779 of NYWD01000094.1, forward strand.
TGCAACCTCGACGGCGAGCTCGACATCTGCCAGACCGAACCCTTCCGGTACGTCCTCGACGACGGCGAGAGCGAGGGTCTGGTCGACTCGGACGGCACCCACACCGCCTGGATGAACCTCATGTTCGTCGAGGAGGGCCATGAGACCGTCACCGGCATCGAGGTCCTCATGCCGGCCAGCCAGTTCGGCGACCCCTTCGGCCTCTATCTGTGGACGGATCCCGACGGCAACGGCGTTCCGGACGACTGCACCGTGATCGCGGGCATCGAGGACCTGGTGGTCGACGAGGCCGAGCTCCTGACCTTCGACTTTCCGCGGGCGGTCACCATCGGACCGCCGGGCACGCCGTTCTTCGTCGGGGTGATCGCGAGCTCCACGGACGAGTTCCCCGCCACCCTCGACATCGATGCACCACACACCTTCGGGCGGAGCTGGATCATCGGACGGAACGGACCGATCGACCCGAACGACCTGATGGAGGCGGTCGTGGAGCTGAACCTCATCGAGATGTTCATCGCCGGCAACTGGGTGGTGAGAGCGGTCGATGCGGCGTCGGCCATCCCCTTCGAGGACTGCAATCGCAACGACGTGGACGATTCCTGCGACATCGAGAACGGCACCTCGGCCGACGTCGACGGTGACGGCGTGCCGGACGAATGTGGAATCCCCGGGGTGTACCACGTTCCCGGCGACTTCGATTCGATCGCCGAGGCGGCGGCGATCGTCGCGAGCGGCTCCGAGATCGTCGTCGGCCCCGGAACCTGGACGGAACGAGTCGACAACTTCGGGAAGGACCTCGTGATTCGAAGCAGCGGCGGCCCGAGCGAGTCCATCATCGATCTCGGGTACGCGAACACCACCGCGTTCTGGATCGAGGGGAGCGAGGGTGGCACCACCGTGGTGGACGGATTCACCATTCGACGGTCCGGGGAGACCGGGATCCTGATCGACGACGCCTCGCCGCTGGTGACCGACTGCGTGATCGAGGACGGGATCTCCGGGCTCGATGGAACCGCGATCCTGATCAACGGCGTCTCCAGCCCCGTGATCGAATCCTGCATCATCCGGAACAACGACGGCACGAACGGCGGGTCCGCGATCCGCATCACCACGCAGCAGCCGGGGTACGCCACCATCCGGAACTGCCAGATACTCGACAACACCAGCGGATCCTTCGCCGGGGGTCTCCTGGCGTACGGATCACCCGTCCTGATCGAGGGGAACACGGTGCGGGGAAACACCTCCTCCGCGACCCAGGGCGCGGCCATCACGATCTTCGACGACTACGACGACGATCTTCGCACCGTGATCCGGAGCAATGTGATCACCGCCAACGGCTTCACCGGGAACGACGGCGAGGGTGGCGGGATCTATCTCGCGTTCGCCGACACCGCGCTGATCGAGGGGAACCTCGTCGTCGACAACGCCGGACGCGACGGTGCCGGCATCTACGTCCGCACGGGAGGCACCCTCGTCAACAACACCGTCCACGGAAACACCGCCGGATCCGCCGGCCGCGGAGGCGGCGTGTTCATCGAGGTCTCGATCGCGCCGGTCGACGTCGTGAACTGCATCGTCTGGGGCAACCAGGCGGGTGACGGTGAGGATCAGATCCACCTCACGGACTCCGGTATCGCCGACGTCTCCTATTCCTGCGTGCAGGGTGGATTCGCCGGCGATTCGAACATCGACCTCGACCCGAAGTTCGTCTCCGTGGCGACCGGAGACTTCCGTCTCGACGCGGGATCGCCATGCATCGACACCGGTGACGATCTCGCATCCACGGCGGGCGTGAACGACCTCGACGGAAACACGCGGATCGTCGGCGGGGCGATCGACATGGGTTGCTACGAACGCCAGGGCGAATCCGATCGCTGCTTCGGCGACATCGACGGTGACGGAATGGTCGACGGTGCGGATCTCGCGCTCGTCCTCGTGGACTTCGGGTCGAAGGGTTCCATGCTTCCCGGCGACCTGAACGGCGACGGCCTGGTCGACGGCGCCGACCTCGCGGGCGTGCTGACCGCCTGGGGCCCCTGCCCCTGAACCCGCGTTCGGAAGGCCGCGTCGGCGGCGCCATCGCCCGCGTGTCCGGCCACGTCCGCTCACGCGCCTCGCTCGATGCCGATCCGATCGCTAGGCTCGTCTTCATGCGAACCTCACACCACCGGTGGGTCCTCTTTCTCTCGATGCTGCTGACCGCGACGTCCCACGCGGGCGGAGCGACCCGGGTCTTCGTCTTCGCGGGCCAGTCGAACATGGAGGGCGCCGATTCGAAGGTGGCCGACGTGGACCGGTTCCCCCCCTTCCGAGGGGTGACGACGCCGCGAAACGACGTCCGGTTCTGGCACGTGATCGGCCGAGAGAACAAGGCCGACTCGAAGGGGTGGGTCCCGCTGCAACCCGTTCGCGACATGGTCGGACCGGAGCTCGTCTTCGCCCGCGACGTGACCGAAGCCACGGAGGGCGACATCGCGATCGTGAAGGTCGCCGCGGGCGGAACCCACCTCGGAGGCGACTGGAATCCGGAGAATCCCTCGGGCTTCAAGATGTACCCGCTCCTCCTGAAGACCGTCCGGGCGGCGATGGCCGACCTCGAGGAACGGGGATTCGATCCCGTGCTCGAAGGGTTCTTCTGGCACCAGGGCGAGAACGACATGTTCGAGGAGTCGTACCTCCGGAACTACGGTGAGAACCTCGCCGAGTTCCTGACGCGGGTGCGGACCGATCTCGAAGCGCCGAACCTCCGGTTCTACGTCGGGGAACTCTGCACCAAGACGATCTGGGGCATGGACCTTCGGCCCCGAATGGCCGACATCGCCCGCGGGCAACGGGCGGCGACCGCGGCGGACCCGCTCGCGGAGTACGTCCCGACCTCGCACGTCGGCGTCGAGATCGGCGGCGGCGTCGGTCTCCACTACCACTACGGCACGCTCGGCCAGCTCGAGCACGGGGCGAACTACGCGGCCGCGTATCTTTCGACCGGAGGCGTGGAACCGGCTCCCCGACCCTCCATGACACGTTGGCCCTACTCAAGGACCAAGGAGGTCGATCTCTGGATCCTGGCCGGACATCGCAACATGGAAGGAGAACGCGCATTCGTCCAGGATCTCGTCGCGATCGAAGGCGGCAGGGCCCTCGCGAAACCACAGCCGATCCCCTATCGCTACTCGACCGGCGGCGGCGTCCATGCCTCCACCGGGTGGGAGCCGCTCGCGCCCGCGGGGCTGTACGACACCTTCGGCCCCGAGGTCTCCTTCGGCGCCCGCCTGCGACGAATCGATCGTCGCAACCCGATCGCGATCGCGAAGTTCACGCACAGCGGCTCCCAGATCATCGACTGGACGCCCGAGGGCAGCGTCGCGAAGGAGCGCAATCTCTATCCGGCCTTCCGCGATTTCGTGCGGGCGTCGATGGACGCGATCCGCGAATCAGGCGCCCGACCACGGCTCGCCGGCGTGATCTACCACGTCGGGGAGAACGACATGTCCTTCCATCCCTTCCGGAAGGAAGCGGCGAAGCGGCTCGGGACGACGATCTCGACCCTGCGGGCCGATCTCGGCGAGCCGACGCTGCCGTGGTTCATCAGCCAGCAGCCGCCGACCAACCACGAACAGGTGAACTCGGTCGACGTGGTCGCCGACCTGGCCGCGCTGGCGGCCGGGGATCCGCACACCCATCACCGCCTCGTGACCGATCTTCCCCCGCAGTCGAAGCAGCTGGTGCTCGACACCGCGGGCATCGTCCGCATGGGCGAGGGCTGGGCGGACTGGGTGGTCGAGATCGAGCAGGATTGAACGGACGATCTTCGTCGATCGGAATCCGTTCCTCGTACGCCGCCGGCCGAGGACGACCGAGACCGGGCGCCCCGCGGAATCCGCGGGGCCCGGTCTCGATGCACCTTGGAAGTTCCTCGCCCTTCCCGGTTCGATCAGGGGCAGGGGCCCCACGCGCCGAACATGATCGTGAGGTCCGCGCCGTTGGCCACGCCATCGCCGTTCAGATCCGACGGGCAGTCCGCGCACGCCCCCCAGTCGCCGAGCAGCATCACGAGATCCGCACCACCGACGACGCCGTCGTTGTTCAGGTCGGCCGGGCAGGGAATCGAGGGAACGCACGAATCCGCGAGCTCGAATGACTGGTCGTCCTCCTCCACCACAAGCTCGACCTTGAGGCAGCTCAATTCATCGACGCATGAAATTGGAGCGGCAACAAGTCGCTTCGGCCTCCGCTCGATCGGAACGATCGCCGACTTGACGGGAGGAATGGCAAAGGCGACAGTGCGAAATTTCCCCATGGCCCTGACGAACGCACCCGCTCCACAGGTGACCGAGTGTCCGGGGGGGTCCGAACGGGGCGTGCCGAGTCCGAGTTCGACCTGGTCCAGATGCACCTCGGAATACCTGGACCTGCAGGGGCCGAGCGTCGGGTCATCGCAGACAGACGCCCAGTCGACCCCCCAGCCAGGCAACACGAAACGCACCTCGAACTCGAGCGATTCGATCGGGTAATCCTCCGGGTCCGGGAGCGGAATGAACAGTTCCTCGGTCAACCATGACAGCGAATCCGCCGACCACAGTCCCTGCGTGAGGATCTGGACATCGACCGATTCGGCGAGTGTTCCATCCTTGCTTCGCATGCTGAGCAGGGCCCGCAATCCCGGAGCGGGCGCGCACGCGAGTTCATCTCCAACCACGCGATGGTCGAAATGGAGTACCGCATGCGTTGCGTCATCGCACGAGTCGAGCTCGATTTCATCCTGAAGGATCGACGGCGCGATGGGCGCGCCCAGCGCGTCGCTCGGACGCTCCAGCTGCAGTCCGAGGTAGGTTCTGACTTTGCCATCGGCACCGGTCTCCGTTCGAGGATCCGCGATGAACGCCCATCCCGGCGGACTGGTGAACTCCGTCTTCTTCCATGCTTCGGTCGATCCGTCGAAACCACCATCCTCCACGCCGTGGTCGGCCATCGCGGGTGCCGCGATCATTCCTAGACCACCCCACAGGACAGCGACTCCGCACGCCGCGGCGATCTGCACGTTCTTCATCTTTGGAAAACTCCTAGCTGCGAACCCGGAATCGATCCCGGTCCACGCGGACCGGAACGAGGAACGTCATGCGTCCGTCGCTCGCTAGTAGGCGGTGTGCACGCTGGAGGTTCTCCAAACTCGGACAACTCGGTTCGAATTCCGGAGGGGAACGATGCGATCACCGGCCCGGGACCGGCATTCACATTGCTTCACGCCGAACGGGACGTGCACCGCCTTCGTTTCGGATACCTTCGCTCCTCGAGTGAACTCGAAAAGAGACCAGTGAAGAGGATTCCGCCAGAATGCATCGCCGTATCGATTTCATGATCGTGCTCCCGCTGCTGGCCCTTTCCGCCGTCTCCGTCGCACAGGATCCCCCTCGCCCCGGGCAGATCGTGTTCGAGTCCCGAACGTACGAGACGGGATCCGGAGCGGTCGCCGACTATCAGATGGGGACCTTCCACGTTCCAGAGAATCGAGGGGATCCCGACAGCCGGACGATTGGAATCGGATTCTGCCGCATTCCCGCCGCGGACCCCGGATCGCCGCCGGTCTTCTTCCTCCCGGGCGGGCCCGGGAGCAGCTACCTCGACGATGTGTCTCGAGTCCTCGCACGACGCGGCGGTCCACTCCTCGCCCGGGAGCTGCTCGGCCGGTGCGAGCTCGTCTTCGTCGACCAGCGTGGCTTCAGCGAACGCGGCTCCATGCTGGACGATCGGGATTTCACGCCGCGACCCACCGAACCGGATGCGGACCTCGCGGACCGCGTCGGGGAATTCCGGCGATTCACCCGGGAGGTCGTCGACCGCTACGCGGAGACCGAGGTCGATCTGCGCGGGTACTCGGTGCTCGAGTGCATCGAGGACGTCGACGAACTGCGTCTCGCCCTCGGCTATGAAAGGATCGCCCTCTGCGGCCAGAGTTTCGGGAGCCAGTGGAGCCTGGGAATCATGCGGAAGCATCCGGGCATCGTCGAACGGGCGCTGTTGACGGGGGTGGAGCCGCTGAACAACGCCTACGACATGCCCTCGCACGTCCTCAACGCGGTGCGCAGGATGTGGCGCACGGTCGATGAGGACGAGCGGTTCGATCCCTATCTCCCGGACGGCGGGATGGCCGAAGCGGCGGAAACGGTGGCCGCTCGACTGGCGGCGGCAGGCATCCCCGTGTTCGCCGAGGGAAGTCCGGACCCGGTGAGGATCCTCGGTCCCGACGACTTCCCGTGGAACGACCCGACCGCGATCCTCGAGCTCTACCACGGGCATCTGGAGGACTGGGCCGATCCCCGCCGCCTGCGGGTCGTGCCGAGAACCCTCATCCAACCGCTCATCGATTCGAGCCTGGGCGCGACGCCGGATCGGCGGGAACGACTCTGGAACGATCCGGCGGTCCGCTACCTCTCGCGATCGAACTTCGCACCTCTGATGACGACCGCCGACCTCTGGCCGAGTCCCGACGTCGGCGACGAATTCCGCACCCCGGTGCGATGCGAGATCCCGGTGGTGTTCGTCAATGGAGACTGGGACGTCAAGACACCGGTCGAGAACATGCACGAGATCGCCCCGTACTTTCCGAGCGGTCGTCGGGTCGTGGTCCATCAAGCCGGTCACGGAACGATGACCACCGCCACGAAGCGGCAGCATCCGGCCTTCATCGCGCAACTGGCGCGGTTCCTCGAGACCGGGGAGCAGGCCGGAATCCCGGCAGAGATCACGGTGCGACCCACCCGGACCTTCGAGGTCCCGGACTTCCCGGTTCCACGCCCGTCCGCGGATGTCCCGGACCGGCGCTCACCATCCTGATTCATCGACCGTGCATCGCGAGCGGATGATCGAAGACGGGTCTCGCACCTCGACGTCGAACGGGTCCTGATAACGCCGGCGTTGCGTGGGTGGACGGCGTGAGGGCACGCCATCGTCCGTGGCGGACCGTTTTTGCGGCCGAACCCGTCGACCTCGTTCGGATCTTCAGGACCGAGCGATAGGATTGACGTGGACGCGACGGCCGGAGGGCGCAAATCGTCGCTCGAACGCGTCCTGCGGTTCCATGAGCGAGAAGACCAGGACCAACCTCGATTCCTTTCGCGAATTCCCGATGACGGACATCCAGTCCGCGTACTGGGTCGGACGTCGTGCGGACATCGCGATGGGAGGAGTCTCCACCCACGTCTACGAGGAGGTCCACTCGACCGATCTCGATCCGGACCGTCTGGAGGAATCGTGGAATCGGATCGTGCAGCGGCACGAGATGCTCCGGAGCGTGGTGTCGCCCGAGGGCCTCATCAGGATCCACGACGAGACTCCGTACTACCGGATTCCCCAGGACGATCTTCGTGGCCTGACCCGGTACGAGCAGGAAATTCGACTGCGAACCATTCGGACGCGGCACCGCGAGGAGGTCCTCCCGAGCGACGCGTGGCCCCTCTGGCGGGTGAGAACCGCCCGCCTGACCGGGAAGACGTTCCGCATCTTCCTGAGCTTCGATGCGATTCCATGCGACGCGAGAAGTCGAAGCGTGATCTACGAGGATTGGAAACGGTTGTATCGGGATCCCGACGCCGACCTCGAACCGCCGGCCGCGAGGTTCGGCGACTTCCTCGAAGATGCGAGCGCCCATCGGGAATCCGAGGAATACCGACGTTCCCAGGCGTTCTGGCGGGAACGGACGCTCGACATCCCGCCCCCCCCGCTCCTCCCACCGCAGTCGACCGGCGATTCCGACCAGCGATTCAGGCGGGTCGAGACGACGATGGCTCCGGACCGCTGGCGGGACTGCCGCGAACGCTGCGAACGCTGGGGCGCGAGTCCGACCGCCCTGCTGACGGCGATCTTCGGGAAGGTGCTCGCCGACTGGTCACGGGATCCGAGGTTCCACATCGTCCTCACCATCTTCGATCGGCTCGGACGTGATCCCAGGTACTCGAACGTGGTCGGTGACTTCACCTCCAGCCTGGTGCTTCCGATGGACTGCACCAAGGACCCCGGCATCGAGGCGATGGCCCGGCAGGTCGGTGCGGATCTCCGGGAACTCCTGCCTCGAAGTGACTACAGCGGTGTCCGCGTCCTGCGGGACATCGCCAAGGCCGGCGTCCGATTCCCGCGTCGGGCCATTCCGTGCGTGCTCACCAGCACCATCGGTTCGGACGTGATCTCGGGGAAGGAATGGCGCACCGACTGGATGGGGGACCGGGTGGAGCTCCGCAGCCAGACACCGCAGGTCGGCATCGACTTCCAGATCTTCGAGGTCGGCGGCGAATTGCGCTACAACTGGGACTACGACACGAACCTCGTCTCGACGAACTCGGTGCGAGACATGTTCCGGGACTATCGGGAGGCCCTCGAGCACGTGGTCTCGACCGGACGCCTCCCCGCGGCGGCCGAGGAGCGCGCCGAGACGCCGACGTCGGTTCCCCGGCGATCCGAGTCCGGATTCCTTCACGACGGCGTCTTCGACCAGGCCCGACGACGACCGGATGCGCCCGCGATCATCACCGACCAGAGGACCATCGACTACCGGGAGATGTCGGAACGGGCCACGTGGATCGGAACCGAACTCGTCCGACTGGGCGTTCGTCGGGATGAGCTGGTCGGAATCGTGATGCGGAAGGGTTGGGAACAGGTGGTCGCCGCACTGGGGACCTCGGTGTCCGGCGCCGCCTATCTCCCGATCGATGCGACCATCCCCGCCGCGAGGATGCATCACATCCTCGAGCGCGGGGAGGTCGCCCGGGTCCTGACCACCTCGGACCTCGTGGATTCGCTCGACCTTCCCGGGGCGGTCGAGGTGATCGAGGTCGACCGTGGCGGCCGACGGGAGGTCTCCCTCGAACCGGTGGCCGACGCCGCCGATCCCTCGGACCTCGCCTACGTCATCTTCACCTCGGGATCGACCGGTGAACCCAAGGGCGTCGCGATGGAGCATCGCGCGACGCGGAACACCATCGACGACGTGAACGACCGTCTCGACGTCCGACCCTCGGATCGGATCCTCGCGGTCTCGTCGCTCTCCTTCGACCTCTCGGTCTACGACGTCTTCGGCCCGCTCAGTCGGGGTGGCGCCGTCGTCGTTCCTTCGCCGACCCAGGCTCGGGACCCGTCCGACTGGTCGGCGCTGGTCGCGAGGCACGAGGTGACGCTGTGGAACAGCGTCCCGACCCTGGCCCAGCTCCTCTTCGAACAGCTCGCGGCACATCCCGAAGCCGCGACGGCGTGCCGCATCCGATCCGTCCTGATGAGCGGAGACTGGATCCCCGTTCCGCTGCCCGACCAGTTGCGAAGCGTCCTGCCGGGCGTGGAGATCATCGGCATGGGCGGGGCCACCGAGGCGGCGATCTGGTCGGTGATCGAACACCTCGGCCCGGTGGATCCCGACTGGCGGAGCATTCCGTACGGCCGTGCGATGCGGAACCAGACGATCGAGATCCGCGACGAGGATCTGAAGCCGTGCGATGCGAACGAGATCGGGGAGATCCTGATCGGAGGTGTCGGTCTGGCCCGAGGCTACTGGAAGGACGACTCGCTGACGAACGCGAGCTTCGTGCGGGATGCGCGGGGACTTCGCCTCTACCGGACCGGCGATCTCGGACGATACGACGCCGAGGGCAGGATCGAGTTCCTCGGCCGGATCGACCAGCAGGTCAAGATCCGGGGATTCCGGATCGAGATCGGCGAGGTGGAACACGCGATCAGGAGTCACCCCATCGTCTCGGAATGCATCGTGAAGGCCGCTGGTCCTCCCTGTGGGGAACGCCGACTCGTCGCATACGTGGTGCCGAATGAAGGGCACGCATCCCTCGACCTCGAGACCGTCCGAGCGCACGTCGGATCGCTGCTGCCCGAATACATGATCCCGGTGAACTGGCATCGAATGGACGCGCTCCCCCTCGCGGCCAACGGAAAGGTCGATCGGACCACCGATCTCGATGCCCTGGTCTCGGAATGGTGCCCCGGCCCCGATCGCGACGGGTCCGATGCGCCGCGTCCGCCGGCCGGGCGAGTGACCGTCACGGCGAACGAATCGGAACGCGGAACCACGAGCGAGGACCTCGACCCCGAGGACCGGGGAGACGCGATCCGCTCCATCTGCCGGATCGCCGAGGCCGTCCTCGGCATGCGGGGGGTCGATCCGGACTCGGACCTCATCGACCTCGGGGCGAATTCCGTCGACGTGATCCGGATCGCGAACCGCATCGAGACCACGTTCGACGGAACGAGGCCCCAACTCGACGAAATCTACGACCATCCCACCCCGGCGGGCATCGCGGCGCTCCTCGGTCGCACCGGTGATCCGCGACCCGCGTCACCCCCGCCGATCACGATCGCCCGAGCCCCGGACGAGGCCTGCAGGATCCTGAAGGACCCCGAGGAACGCGCCGCGTTCCGGAAGGCGTGGAAAGGGCGAAGACAAGATGCGGAGGATCTCGACCGCATCGATCTCGCGCGACATCCCGAGGCCGGGCGGGCCCGCGACAGGAACGCTCGCCGTCGCTCCCACCGGCTCTTCGACCAGAATCCCGTCAAGCTCGAACGACTGGGCCGGGTGCTCGAGTGCCTCGCGGACGCCGGGGTCGAATCACCCAAGTTCCGCTACGGTTCGGCGGGCGGGCTCTATCCGGTGCAGGCCTACCTGTTGGCGATGCCGGGTCGAATCGACGGCCTGGAAGAGGGGGCGTACTACCTCGATCCGCGGGACCATTGCCTGCGCCGGATCGGCGGCATCGACGGATACGGTCCCGATCTCTACGACCGCTTGGTGAATGCACCGATCGCGCGGGCCTCGGCGTTCGCGATCATGCTCTCGCTCCACGCCGACGCGATCGAACCGATGTACGGCGATCGTTGGCTCGAATACGGCCTGGTCGAGGCGGGGTTGATCGCCCAGCTTCTCGAAACGGAGGGGCCGGACGAAGGCATCGGTTTCTGCCAGATCGGCCGCATGGAATACGGTCCGGTGCACCGGATCCTCAGGCTCGATGCCCGGGATCGCCTGATCTACAGCCTGCTCGGAGGAGGCATCCCGACCGGAAACCCGCCCCGGTTCTTCTCTCGGGAGGAAGGCTCGCTGTGAATCGGCCGGCGACGATCGCGGACCGGGAACAGCAGGCGAAGGAGCTCCTCGCCGATCTTCGTGGTCGGGGGATCCGGCTCTGGAACGTCGGGACCCGGATCCATCACGATGCCCCCGAGGGCCTGTTCGACGAGGAGGCTCGCCGCCGGATCACCGCGGTACGTGAATCGTTCCTGATGCTCCTCCTGCGGAGTCGTCATCGCGATGACGTGGCCCGTCCCCTCACCCGGACCCAGCAGCGGTTCCAGATCGGCTGCGACGGTGGACGCACCAATCCGGGGGATCACGTCAGGATCGTCCACCACCTCCAGGGCCCGCTCGAAACCGACGATCTTGAATCGGCACTTCAGGAGATCGTGATCCGACATCCTTCGCTCCGGACGCGTTTCCTCGTCGAAGGAAACGGGATCCGGCAGCAGGCGGTTCCTCCCCGTCGATTCAGGCTCGACCACCGATCGATGCTCGGCGAACCGCGGGCGGCGATCGATGCCGAGATTCGAAGCTACGTCGCCGATCCGATCGACCTCGAGGCGGGGAGACTCCTGCGGGCACTGGTGGTTCACGTCGGCACCGACGAGCGATTCATGGTGATCGTGACCCATCACGTCGTCTTCGACGGATGGAGCGCGTCCGTCCTGCTCGAAGAGCTTGGAAGCCTGCTCGACGGGAACCCGGATGAACGCCGGGATGCGATCGCGTCGCGAGGATCGTTCGCCGAATACTGCCGCCGCATGCACGAGTGGGAGGATTCGGAGGGATGCCGGGGGGAGATCGATGCATGGCGACGGGAGATCGATTCGAACCCGTCGGCCAGCGCGATGCCGACGGACCGGAGCCGTGACGAGGATCGCGAAGTCACCTTCGGAGTGGTCGAGACGACGCTCTCCCCCACCACCTCCTCGCGGCTGTCCGAACGGTCGACGGCGTGGCGGACCGGAACGATTCCGATCATCAACGCGGTGGTCGGATGCGTGGTCGTCCGGGCCGGCGGAGACGCCATCAGCACCACGGGACTGGCCCTGACCAACCGGGCACGGGCCGACCTCGAGCGAGTCATCGGCAACTTCTCCAACGAGGCGGTGATCCAGTGCCGGATCGGTCTGGAGGAATCCTTCCGCTCGATCCTCGAGCGGACGAGGATCGCCGTCCACCGAGCCTTCCACCGACTGGACACGCCGTTCGACATGGTGATCGATGCGCTGGAGATGGACCGGGTCGGGAGACGTCGACTGGCGATGCCGATCTTCCTCTCCTGCTACGACGTCGCACGGGAGGGGACGCTGCGCATCGATGGAATCGTGGTCGAGAGAATCCCCGACGCCCATGTGAACACCTTTCAGGAACTGGGCATCCGCGCGATCATCGAACCCGGTTCCGTCCGCCTCAAGATCGAATACGACGAGTCGCTGTTCCGGCGGGAACGCATGACGAGGTTCCTCGAAAACCTCGTCGAAATGCTGTAGACGGTGCTGGAGCACCCGGAGACGATCGTCGGCGATCTTCCCTTCGATCCGATGATCGGGGAAGGCATTCCGTTGGCATCGACCGGGATCCCGCGAACCGATCGCGCGCATGTCGAACCCGCGACGCTGCTCGAGACCCGGCTCGCCGAGATCTGGACGGATTTGCTCGAGGTGCACCCGATCGGTCGATTCGACGACTTCTTCGAACTGGGGGGCTCGTCCTTCCTCGCGATCCGGCTCATCGACCGCATTCATCAGGTCTTCGGAGCCCCCCTCGGCATCGATGCGTTGATGAGCGAACCGACCCTGGCGCGGATCGCCGACCGGATCGAGGGTTCGGGAAGACAGGTCCAGATCGATCGTTCGGTCTGGATCTCCCACGACCGCGAGCGAACCCGACTCTTCTGCCTGCCCGGAGTGGGTGGACTCGCGGCCTTCACCTATCGCGACATCGCCTCGCACCTCGAAGGCCGCAGGTCGCTGGTCGGACTCCAGATGCGGGGCGTCGACGGACGCGAAGAGCCCGACGACACGATCGAGAAGATGGCCTTCACGATGCTGGAGGAGATACGCGGGATCGATCCCCGGGGCCCCTACCACCTCTGCGGATACTCGCTCGGTGGAACGGTGGCGATCGAGATCGCTCGAACGATGCAAAACCTCGGCGAGGAGATCGGCTCCCTCCTGCTCATCGACACCCATCCCCCCGGCTTCACGGGAATCCACCGCCGAATCTGGCGGGGACTGAAGAACCGCGTCCACGCGCTTCGCTCGTCGAACGAGCCCGCCGCTGGACCCGGTGCCAATCCGGGCCTGTCCGTGACCGACCCGTCGATCACGTCCCTGGCCGATGCCGGCGGACTCGGCCGTTCGATCCGCAGGACCCTCGCGATCACCCGGACCGCCGCATACCGGTACCGCCCCGAGCGCTACCGGGGCGACGTCGATCTGGTCATCTCCTCGACGGATCTCCCGGCGGGATCCTCCGCGCGAAACCGCTTCGAATCGAAGTGGGCGGCGATGATCGACGGGCGATTGAACATGCACGAAGTTCCGATGTCCCACCTCGATCTGGTGCGGTCGGGCAGCGGCCGGATCGCGGAACTGGTCGAATCGAATCAATCCGATCCCGGTGGCGGATCCTGATGGGTGCCGCAGACGGGATGGAGACGGATCCTGCACGGGACGGCGGATGGCCGGTCCGATCCGTCACGATCGACGACGCCCGTCTCGACGTCTTCCTGCTCGATCTCGACGCATCGGCACCCGACGGCCAAGACCACCTCACCGCCGAGGAGCGGCACCGCGCGGAACGATTGCACCGAGCCCGGGACCGGATCCGATTCGCGAGCCGGCGCAGGCTTCTGCGCAGGATCCTGGCCGCACGACTCGAATTGCCCTGCGAATCGATCGCGTTCGAGATCGGTCCGCGCGGCAAACCTCGGTTGCGTGGACCGCTCGACGAACGACTGCGCTTCAACACCAGTCACCGCGGACGATGGTTCGTCATCGCCTGCGGAACCGGTCGATCGATCGGGGTCGACCTCGAACTGCGGCGAAGGATCCCGGACGGCAAGGCCCTCGCGGAACGCTGGCTCAGCCCTCGAGAGCGTGGAGAGGCCGCCCGGGCCGGACACGACCTCGACGACGTCGGATTCCTGCGAGTCTGGTGCCGCAAGGAGGCGGTGATGAAGGCCACCGGCCTCGGACTCTCCCTCGACTCCCTCTCCTTCTCCGTTCCGACCGGCCCGAACCTGCACGACCCGGCGATCGTGGAATTCGAACGACCGAGGTCTCGCACGCTGCACCTCGTCGACGTCGATGATCCGGAATGGCCCCGGGAGACCTGGGTGTCGATCTGCGTGGAGGCGACGATCTCCCGGGCCGGACCGGCGGGGACCTGATCGCGATCAGGACGTCCCCGAAGGAAGACCCGCCGCCGGTCATCGGGTTTTTTCCGGTACCCTTCCCGCATCAACGCTCTCTTCCTGCCTCCATCCTCGCCCGCGTCCATCACCGCTCCGGCGATGCAAGCCGGAGGCAACACCGTTTCGCCGGCCCAAGGATGGCCCTGGTTTTCGGAGAATGGAATCTTCGAGACGCTGCAGGTGGTCATTCTTCTCGTGATGCTGGCGCGATACCTCTTCATGGTCAGGCGACAAGCGACGGTGCTCCGTGCGATCTTCGCCGGTGCGGCGATGATCACCCTCGCCTGCATCCTTCGCGAGGTGGAGTTCGATCCGAACGGTGGACTCGGGTGGGCCGATCGGCTTCTTCGAGGGCCGGGCCGGATCCTGACGGGCGTGATCGCGATCCCGGTGGGGCTCTACGCCCTGATCGGATTGGTCCACGCGCCTGAGGCCCTGCCTCGCCTGCTGCTCGGCAACTGGTGGGGAAGATCCTGCATCGCCGGCGGTTGCGTCGTCGTATTCGCGGGCCTCTACGACCGTGGCGTGCTCCTCGACCTGCCGTCGAACCGGTGGGAGGAAGCGTTCGAGACGATCGGGTACCTGCTGGTGGCA
>NYWD01000095.1 GCA_002684855.1 Planctomycetaceae bacterium
GAGACCCCTCGGGGCACGTGGTCGCCGTGAGAATCACCTCTGAAGATGCGGGTGATGGGTTCAAGCCCACCAGCGGATCCATTGACGAGCTGAGCTTTAGATCCACGCCAGATGTTTGGGGATACTTCAGTGTGAAGGGCGGCGGAGGAGTTCACGAGTATGCGGATTCCCAGTTTGGGCACCTGTTTGCAAAGGGTGAAACAAGGACCGAGGCCATCAAGCACATGCTTGTGGCCTTGGCTGACATCAAGATTCGAGGAGAGATAAGGACGACAGTCGATTACCTCATTGACATGCTTCAGTGTCCTGGGTTCGTGGACAATCAAGTCAGCACCAGCTGGCTTGACGAGAGGATCGAGAAGCAAGTGAAGCCGGATGCTCCTGTTTGGTACCTGGCTGTCATCGGAGCATGTGTCTCAAAAGCGTACGAAGTGCTGCAGGGAAGGATGGCGGACTTCATTAACTATCTCGAGAAGGGTCAAATTCCGGGAAGGAACACACTGTTGGAAGCCGTCCCCCACACCATGGTGATGGATGGAGTGAAGTACGAGACAGAGGTGGTAAAGATCGGACCACAACAGTACAAAGTGTCACTGAACGGAAGCTCGGTTTATGTGGTCGCCCGTGCACTGAGGGATGGAGGTCTATTGATGCAGCTGGATGGCAATGCACACGTCGTTCACGCGGAAGAAGTGGCTTTGGGCACACGCCTGCTCATTGGGCAGAAGACCTGCCTGATTGAGAAGGAGATGGACCCCTCCAAAGTGGTGGCCGTGACTCCAGGAAAGCTGGTGAGATGGCTTGTCGAAGACAAAGCTCACGTGAAAGCCGATGAACAATACGCGGAAATCGAAGTGATGAAGATGATCATGCCTCTGGTGAGCTCCGCGGCTGGAATCATTTCCTTGGAGATTGCCGAGGGCCAGCAGGTTGCGCCGGGTCAATTGATCGCAAGGATTAAGCTTGATGACGAGTCATCCATCAAGATCGCGGAGCGTTTCAAAGGCGTGTTCCCGACAATGGGACCGCCTATGATCGTTGGAAACTCCACAGACCAGAAGTACAACGACTCCTTGCAGAGTCTGCTCTTGGTCCTTGCAGGATATGAGCATTCGGTAGAGGAGAACATTTCCAAATTGCTGAGCGCTATTGATGATCCAGAGCTTGCATTGAGGCAGTGGCAACATGCCATCTCAGCAATCAAGGCCAGGATGCCTCCTGTATTGGTGAGGAAGCTCGATGATATCATTGGAACGTACGAGAAGGCTCTCACTGAGGGCGTGGGCAGCGATCCAGCTTCCACCTTTTCCATGAGGTTGACTCCTCGATCATTGCCCTTCCCATCAGATGCCGTGTTGAACGCCATCGATGATTTCATTGACAATGCTCCACAAACTGACCAGATGCAACTCCAGGTCACCTTGGAGCCAATTATCTCTGTGGGCTACATCCATCAGGGTGGTCGAGAAGCTCATGCAAGCAGAATTGTGAGGCAGCTTCTCGACAAGTTCTTGCTTGTAGAAGAGATCTTCAATACAGATGCACAGCTTTCTGATATCATCGAGGATCTCAGGCACAAACACGTGGGGGCTCCTCAGGAGGTTTTGGACATTGTTGTCTCCCATCAGTCTTTGCCAACAAAGTGCAAGCTTCTGAATGGCCTCCTGTCGGCTGCAATCATGCCAAATCCACAAAAATACAGAACATACTTGCGAAGGCTTGTTGCGCTCGAATCAAAAGGTGCTCAGGACGTAGCTTTGAGAGCAAAACATCTTCTGGAGCACTCCATGCTTGCTGATCTTAGAGCTGCCGTTGCAAGATCGCTCTCAGGGCTTGAAATGTTTCATGCCAGTGACGTCAGTGATGCAGAAGTAGAGAAGAAGAAGAGAAGGCACCACAACTCTATGTCAGGGTCGGAATTGGCCGCGTTGATTGAAAGTGATGTTGTCCTCGAATCAAGCCATAAGCTCGTCAGAAAAGCAACTGAGAGAGAAGGCCTCTTCTCTGGTCTGAAGAAAGCAGACGAGACTTTGGAGGAACGGATGTCAACACTTGTCCAAGCTCAGGCCGCCGTAGAGGACCCGCTCGCGAGTCTGCTCGATCATCCTGATAACGACATACAATGGAGGGCCGTCGAAACTTACATCAAGAGGATTTACAGTCCTTACTTGCTTGAAAGCAGCCTGAAATTACAGTCGGCTGGTACCTCCATCTTGGCTACGTGGTGCTATCTTGAACCCATTTCTACAGCCGCCGCTGCTGCTTGCAACATGAAATCGGAGTTACACTTCGGTATCATGGTCATCCTCAACTCGCTGTCTCAATTCCCGGCCACTGTGACAGCTGCGACAGTTGCGGTTGCTGATGCCAGGAAGTATTACAAGTGCAGCATGTCGTCCAACAATACAATGCACATTGCGCTCGTTGGAAGCGGTGACGGAACCTTGCGCCTGTCCAGCAATGCATCCATCCTTTTCAAAGAGATGAAAGGCAGGCTCACAAGGAACAGGAGCTTTTACGAAGAGTCATTCAGCAGTGAAAGCGATGGGGAACTGATGACGCCTGGGATGAACTTTTTGTCGACATTGAAATCAGCGGCTGCCTCTGCTGTTGCGGCGGAAGCATCTGTTTTGAAGGCGGCTGGTTTTGAGACTGTAAGTTTCGTTCGCCCCGCAGGCAAAATTCTCCCCCAGAGGTTTGGTTTCATTTGGCAACCAGAGGACCAAACGTTTGATCTTGTTGAGCAGAAGAAGAGGAGAGGTCTGTGGCAAGTAGAGCCCCCAATCGCAAGCTTGCTTGATCTACAGAAGCTCAAGGGTCTGGCCAGTCTGTACTGCCCTTCCAGAACCAGGCAATGGCATCTGTTTGTGGTTACGGAGAAGACCGGGGTGAGGACTGCTGCGCTCCGCAGAGTTTTCCTCAGAGGTTTGGTGCGGAAGCTCGACCTACATCCGGAGGCAAAGTCCAGCAATGTGAGCATGTGCTCAGGGGTAATTGCAAGCATTAAACCCCACCTCACCGCCGCATTGGAGGAGCTGGAGAGGGCTCAATTCGACGATACAAGCAGAGCCAGATCAGCTGATTGGGCTCACATCTACTTGTGTGTGCTTCCTACGTGCTTGCCAGCTGCAGGAAAGGACCTAGGCCACGCCGAAATGGCGGGGGCGCTGAGAGCGGCAACAGCCGAAGTCCTTCTGAGATGCGGAGCTCAACTCAGGAGGACTGCGGTCTCCTGCCTGGAACTTCGTCTTGCTGCTGTGGATGGAACTGCGTGGAGGATTTGTGTTTCCCTCCCCTCTGGTTTTGAGTCGGACTTGGAGCACATTGATATCTACAGAGAAGCTCTGGACCAAGCTGGACAAGCTGTGTATGCTCCACAGCCTGCTGCAGGAGCGAGACCTGGGCCTCTGGCCGGCCATCTTCTTGGAAAAGTTTATGAGCCTCTAGAGACGTTGCAGAGAAAGAGATTGTCTGCCAGGAGATTGAGAACAACCTACTGTTACGATTTCCCCGCCCTTTTTGAGACTGCTCTGAGAGAAGTTTGGGAAAGCACCGGAGCTCATGTTCCAGCTGCAGCCAAGCTTTTGGAAGTGGAGGAGCACGTCTTGAACGAGACTTCTCTTCAGAATGGAAAGAGTATCTGGAATGTAGACCTCGTTCCTATCTCTAGACCACCTGGGCAAAACAACATTGGCATGA
The DNA here is from genome assembly GCA_002684855.1 of Planctomycetaceae bacterium. Taxonomy (GTDB): domain Bacteria; phylum Planctomycetota; class Phycisphaerae; order Phycisphaerales; family SM1A02; genus UBA12014. The sequence continues at coordinate 3,700 of NYWD01000095.1, forward strand.
TCGCGTGGATCTGGACCTTGAAAGTTCCAGAGAAACCAGAAGGCCGCCAAATCGTTGTGATTGCTAATGATGCGTCGCACAGCGCAGGATCTTTTGGACCAAAGGAAGATGCAGTGTTTAAAGCTGCAACGGAATTGGGTCTGAAGAGGAAGTTGCCAATCATTTACTTGTCAGTGAATTCTGGTGCCAGGTTTGGGCTCGCCGAAGAGGTACGAAGCAAATTCAAGATTGCTTGGATCAATGACGCTGATCCTGCCAAGGGATTCCAGTACCTGTATTTGGAGGATGCTGACTACGAGTCGATCAAGGCATCTGTGAAGGCTGAATCTTTCACGACGGAATACGGTGAGAAGCGCTGGATCCTCACAGACATCATTGGCGCTGAGGATGGCATTGGCGCTGAGTGTTTGAGTGGAAGTGGTGCGATTGCAACTGCTTTCTCCAAGGCGTACCATGAGGGCTTCACACTCACTTTTGTCACGGGTAGAGCTATTGGCATCGGTGCTTACTTGTCTCGCCTTGGGCACAGAGTCATTCAGAGAGTCGATCAGCCTATTATCTTGACGGGTTACGCTGCCTTGAACAAGCTGCTAGGAAAGGAGGTATACACCTCGCACATGCAGTTAGGCGGTCCAAAGGTCATGGGTAATAATGGTGTGAGCCATTGCTTGGTTGAGGACGATGTCTCTGGAGCTATGGCGATCATCAAGTGGCTCAGTTACGTGCCATGTCGTGTGGGTGGCGCCCTTCCGATCATGAAGCCGGTCGACCCTGTGGACAGGGACGTCACGTACTACCCAGAGAAGGAGGAGAAGCTTGATCCCAGAGCAGCCATTGCCGGAAAGAGCAAAAGCAATGGAGAACCTCTTCTCGGTATGTTTGATGACGGTGAGTGGTCAGAGCTTCAAGCAGGTTGGGCAAAGACCGTGGTCACGGGTCATGCCAGGCTGGGCGGAATTCCAGTGGGAGTTGTTGCTGTGGAAGTCGATACAGTGTCGATGAACGTGCCTGCGGATCCTGGTGATTCAACGAGTTCTGAGAAGAGTGTTGCGCAAGCCGGCCAGGTCTGGTTCCCTGACTCTGCTTTGAAGACAGCTCAGGCAATCGAGGAGTTTGACCTCGAAGGGTTGCCCCTGTTTATTCTGGCCAACTGGAGAGGCTTCTCCGGAGGTATGAGGGATTTGTTTGATGGCGTGCTTCAAAACGGAGCCAGGATTGTGGAGGCCCTCCGCGTTTACAAGGGTCCCATCTACATCTACCTTCCACCCAAGTGCGAGTTGCGTGGTGGTGCCTGGGCTGTCATCGACACCAAGATCAACCCGGAGAGGATTGAGATGTACGCAGACACTACCGCAAGGGGTGGGGTGCTCGAGCCAGAAGGAATGGTGGAGATCAAGTACAGAGACAGCCAACTCATCAAAACGATTCACAGGCTTGATCCTGTGGTCCAAGCTTTGAAGAGGGAGGAAGGCAACGCTTCCATGAACCCCGCTGCGAAGCATGGCAACGATAGTGCCATCCAGGCCAGGCAGCAGACCTTGCTTCATCCTTACAGGGCGGTGGCCGTCGGCTTTGCGGACATGCACGACAAGGCAGAAAGAATGAAGGCAAAGGGCATTGTGAGGAAAGTTGTCCCTTGGAAGCATGCGAGAAGGTTTTTCTACTGGAGATTGAAGAAGGCCGTGATTGAGGACACCTTTGCGCGTTCCATCGTCTCCACTCGCGAGGGCATGAGCTTCCAGGAGGGCAAAGACCTCGTGGCCAGCTGGTACACCGAGAGCAACAATGGATCCAGCACGGAGAGCCCAAACACGGACTGGGAGCAGGAAGTCTTCGAGCTGGCCAAGTTTGTCAAGTGGTCAGAATCGGAAGGCTCAAAGATCCAGACAAAGATCGAGGCGCTGCAGGCCAAGTCTGCGACTCGGATCTTGAAGGAGTTCATGAGCTCAGAAGTCGGGCCAGTCCATGCTTTGGTGGAAGCGATCAAGGAGATATCGAACAACCTTCAGACTGGTGAGACGTCGATATCTGCTGCTGATAGCAGAGCCTTGAATGTGCTCAAGGAAACCAGAAATAAGTTGCAGAACTTGATGACGGACGATTTGTAAGTGGAGAAGCAAGGAGAAGCTAATACCGTACCAATAAAAATAACTGTAGTGTGTGTAATAGAATACAAGTACAATCACAAGAACA